>JAKQLF010000070.1 GCA_029567325.1 Bacteroidota bacterium
AAAAATGAAACAGAATAACATGATGAAGACAGTTTTGACCGGTGTCCTATGCACCATTTTCTCCTTAATTTTTGGCCAAGGGGTTGTGATCAGTGAATTATATGTGGGTGGAAATAGTGGCTCAGGTTTATATTATAGCGATTATGTAGAATTATACAACAGTTCAGAATCAGATATTAATGTATCTGGTTGGACCATTCAATACGCTTCTGAAACTGGAAATTTTGCATCTCAGACTTTTCAGTTAAATGGAATTATCAAGTCCAAATCTTTCTTTTTGATAGAAGGGACAACAACACACTCAAATGGTGGCGCTGTACTGCCTGTCAGTGCTGATAATGTTAGCACACTCCAATTTAATAGGAATGGCGGAAAAGTTGCCTTGGTTTCTGACAATACACCATTAACTGGCGCAAACCCAACAACATCTAACATTGTGGATTTAATTGGATATGGGAACTCGGTAAATGGATTTGAAGGAACAAAATTAAACACTTTTACAAATTTAACTTCCGCAGAAAGAAAAGCATTTTCCACCTCTACTGCTTCTACCATGGCCATTGGAGGAGCCGATGAATTTGCTGGAAATGCCTATGATTCAAATAATAATTCGACAGATTTTGTGATCAGGACAACTCCTCAACCACAAAACTCTTCAAGTCCAACAGAACCAGTAAACACCAATGGACCAAATTTGACTTTTAATCCATCATCCATACCTTTTGGGAATGTTTTGACAGGATCTTCATCTACTGAAATGTTTTACATCATTACCGGAGCAAATCTCACCAATGATGTAAATATAGCGCTTACCGGAAGCGAATACTCTATTTCAAAATCTTCAGGAACTGGTTTTGGTAATAGTTTGACTTTTACACTTGCAGAACTAGCAAGTCCAGATACCGTTTTTGTTGTTTTTTCACCGACTAGCGACGGTAGTAAAATGGGAACAATAACCCACACTTCTACCGGAGTTCCTGGGTCTCCAACGGTTACTTTATCTGGAAACGGATTTACTCCAGGAAATTCCAATTTTACATTTGATAATTGTACTTCTTCATTGCCAGATGGTTTTACCCAGTTTTCCGTTACTGGTGCTCAAGTTTGGTCTTGTACCACATTTGGACGAAACCCAGCGGATCCCACTGGTGATCTTGCCAATGGCGTGCAAATGAATGGATTTTCAGGCAGCGCCATACAAAATGAGGATTGGTTAATCAGCCCACCAATTTCAATCACATCTGATGTAAATTTATACCCTTTGCTATCCTTTTGGTCAAGAAGTAGATTTGCAGGAGACCCACTCCAACTAAAAATTTCAACTACATATCCAGGTTCTGGTAACCCAACCAGCAGCACCTGGACAGATTTAGATGGATCTTTTCCTGCTACCAACAGCGACATTTGGACACTATCTGAAAACATTGACCTTTCCGCCTATAAAGGCATGACAGTTCAGTTAGCCATTATCTACACCAGTACTACTGCTAGTGCTTCTCGATGGACAGTGGATGATATCAAGATACAAATTTCAACAACTCCGCCACCGCCAGTCATCAAGGTAAATAAAGGCGCAATTCCATTTGGTTTCATCCCAGCTAATACTACCAAAGTTGATTCCTTAAACTTATCAGCATTGAGATTGACAGGCAATGTAAATCTTTCTACTTCAGGAGTTTTTACTATTTCTACAGATAACGTAAACTTTACAACAGCAATCACTTTATTGCAAGCCAATGCTAACAATACCACTACCAAAATTTTTGTAAAATTTACTCCTACATCCAACAACCAAAGCTACACTGGAAGTTTATCAATCAGCAGCATGGGTGTTACTACTTTACAAATAAGTTTGTCTGGAAATACTATAGATCCTGCATCGACAATGGAGGTTGTAAGCTGGAATATTGAGTGGTTTTCAGGCCCTAATGGACCTACGAATGATGTACTACAAGAGCAAAATGCATTGGTAGTGATGGAAAACTTAGACGCAGATCTTTACGGTTGTCCAGAAATAGTGGACACAATTGCCTTCAAAAATTTAGCAGAGTCATTGGGTAGTCCAGGTGAGTTTGGTTATTATATTTCCACCTATGCCTCAGGAATAAGTAATACCAGCAATACTGAGTATGCAAATGCTCAAAAATTGGGTTTCATATATCGCAAATCGATGGTTTCGCCCACCAGTTTTGGCCCTCTTTTTTACACGACAAATATGAGCGATACCTTATATAACTATTGGGCCTCTGGCCGATTCCCATTGAAAATGGAAGCCATGGTCACGATCAATTCCATCACTTATCCAGTTTCTGTGATCCTTATTCACGCAAAAGCGCAAAATAGTGCTGACGCATACAGTCGAAGAAAAAAAGCAGCAACCGCACTTAAGCAATATTTAGATTCTGTAAAAGTAAATCAGAGATTCATCATCATGGGCGACTACAATGACGACCTTGACCAAACGGTAGCTTCTTCTGGAGATGTTGATCCAAGTGATTTTCCAAACTCCTCCTATAAAGTTTTGATTGATGATGTTGCACAATATAAAGCGCTCACTTTACCCCTCAGTCTTAATGGTGAAAAGTCAACTGTTTCGTTCAATGATGTGATCGACCACTTTGTCGTTTCCAATGAAATGAACTCCGATTATGTAGCTGGATCTGCTCAAATTATTACCAGTGTTGAAAGCCTGATAACAAATTTTGGAAGTACGACTTCAGATCACTACCCTGTCCTGACTAGGTTTGCATTTAGCAATAGCCCTCTTCCTGTAGAAATTATAGATTTGGGAGTTAGAAAGGAAAATGGTGCAGCAAATTTGACATGGACTACAAAACATGAAGTCAATGCTCATCATTTTGATGTTTTAAAATCATACGATGGTGGAAATTGGGTGAATTTAGGCCAAGTTTCTAGTACAGGCAATGCTTCAAGTCAAATAAATCGATATGCATTCATTGATAAATCAACCTTGAAAGAAATTCAATATTATAGACTAAATCAAGTTGATAACGATGGAAATAGCAAACTGACTGACATTGTGAGCTTAGAAGATTTGATTACATCCGCATTTATTGATGTCTTCCCTAATCCTGTGAGTGGATTATTGAACATACAATCTAAAGTAGATGCTGATATCAATTTAAGCATTTACAACAGCAATGGTGTCTTGATAGGTTCTTATCCCAAAATTGGAAAAAATAAAGTGGAAGTGGATTTGACTTATAGACCAGCAGGTATTTATTTTATTGAGATTAGCACTGCCTCCGTTTTGGAAGTGAAAAAGGTGATAAAATTGTAATTGCTTCCTTTATTTGGGTAGACTCAATATTATTTTTTTATAATAAGATAAAAAGTGAACCTATTCTTTCGAATGGTATTGTATATATTTGTTTAAATAAACTAATGGCATGAAGCACTTTTTTGAAAAATATAGTTTTGGAGTTTGCAACTATCTTGGTGAAAAGATGGGAATTCACGCCTCGAGGGTTCGTTTATATTTTATTTATCTATCTTTTGTAACGATGGGTTCCCCTATTGTTTTTTACCTTTTTACAGCTTTTTGGATCAACATCAAAAAATATTTAAGAGACGAGCGTAAGATGACTGTCTGATTTCAAGCAATAATTTAAAGTATTTTTTTATTGAATTTTTCCATGGTAAATTTTGGACCTACTGAAGCGTAACTGAGTACTGCATCAGCTGAGTTATCCAATATAAAAGGCAAATCTTTTAATTCTTGTTTATCCCATTTCCCAAGGACGAAATCAACTTGCTGACCTTTTCTAAACTCGCTGCCAATGCCAATCCTCAATCTGGCATAATCATTACCTCCCAAACTTAAATCAATGTCTTTCAAACCATTATGGCCACCATCAGAGCCTTTGGTTTTCAGTCTGAGCGTCCCAAAATCCAGGTTTAGATCATCTAAAACGACTAAAACGTTCTCCTTTTCGATCTTGTGTTTTTGCATCCAATAATTGACCGCTTTGCCGCTTCTGTTCATATAAGTCGTCGGCTTGATCAAGATCAGAGTCCTACCTTTGTGTTTGATTTCTGTGACACCTGCAAGGTTGTCCAAATTCCATGAAGCTGAAAATTTTAGAGCAAGGGTATCCAATACTTCAAACCCAATGTTATGTCTGGTTCCTGCATAATCAGGGCCAATATTTCCAAGACCGGCAATCAAATATTTCATAGAATCAAATGCTATTGGTTCTTCACTCGAAAAAAATTTCTTTATCCAAGACCACATGCCAAACTAGGCGTAGGCCCTTGTGTTTTTGTTCTCCATAAAATTGATGAAAGCGCGATTGACTACACGAACTCCACCTACCGTTGGATAATCCCCAGAAAAATACCAATCACCCAAATGATTTGGACATGCTTGATGGAGGTTTTCTATAGTTTGATAAATGATTTCTACCTCAGGTCTGATGTGTTCTGCCCGGACGATTTGTGCTACCTTTTCAGAAATGTCCTCATCGCTATATAAATCATACAATGACTTCACGTGATTGACCATATCCTCAACTGGTTTCAACTCCTCGAGTTTGCAACGCTCATAGACCTCTTGCAATAATTCTTCTCTATTGTCTCTTTTCAAAAGTTCCAACAAAGCTTTGAAAGCAACAAAGTCTTTCATTTTGCTCATGTCGATTCCATAACAATCAGGATATCTTATCTGTGGAGCTGAAGATACAATGATGATTTTCTTTGGTTTTAAGTGAGCTAAGATATAAATGATGCTATCTCTCAATGTTGTACCTCTGACGATGGAGTCATCAATGAGCACAAGTGTGTCCAATTCATTTCTTACAATACCATAAGTAACATCGTAAACATGGGCAACCATTTCACTACGTACACCATCATCAGCGATGAAGGTCCTTAATTTTTCATCTTTAATGGCAAGTTTTTCTGATCGAGGCCTCATTGCCAATATTCGATCAATTGCCTCAGGAGTTGCATTTGGACCAAGCTCTAACAATCGTCTTTTTTTCAATTCGTTACAAGCCGCATCCAATCCTTCCAACATGCCAAAGAAAGCTACTTCAGCTGTATTGGGTATAAATGAGAAAATGGTGTTTTCAAAATCATAATTGATTGATTTTAGAATTTGCGGTACGACATTCGCGCCTAGTTGTTTCCTTTCTAAGTAAATATCGCGATCAGTTCCTTTAGAAAAATAAATTCTTTCGAATGAACATGACTTTCTTGGCAATTCTTCTTTTACCTGTACCTCTTCTACAAATCCATTTTTACGCATGATCAAAGCATGACCTGGTTTGATCTCCCTAATTTGGTGGTGTCTTACATCAAAACAAGTTTGGATTGGTGGCCGCTCTGAAGCAACTACCGCAACTTCATCATCCACATAATAAAACGCCGGTCTAATTCCAGCTGGGTCTCGTAAAACAAATGCATCCCCGTGTCCTATCAAACCACCAATGACGTAGCCTCCGTCAAATTTGCGGCATGCCCGAGTCAATATGCGTTGCACATCTAATTGATCAATGATAAATTTATTGATGGCTACATTGCTGTAACCTTCTTGTTTGTATATATCAAAAATCCTTTGCACTTCATCATCCAGAAAGTGCCCGATCTTTTCCATCACCGTTACGGTATCAGATACTTCTTTAGGATATTGCCCAAAAGACAAGAGCTCTTCAAAGAGCTCCTCGATATTAGTCATGTTGAAATTTCCTGCACAAACCAAATTTCTACTGATCCAGTTATTCTGGCGTAAAAATGGGTGCACAGATTCTATACTATTCCCACCATGTGTTCCGTACCTCAAATGGCCCATTAAAACTTCACCCGTATAAGGTTTATTGACCTTGAGCCAATCAATGTCTTCCATCTGATCCTGAGTCAAGTCTGTAAAATTGGCATATACATCCTCAAATAGATCTTTCAGATATGAACTCCCTATACTTCTTTTCCTGGAAATATACCTGGTACCCGGATGCATGTCCAATTTGATGGTCGCAATTCCAGCTCCATCCTGACCGCGGTTGCGTTGTTTCTGCATCATCAGTTGCAGTTTATTCAACCCATAAAGCGCTGTGCCATATTTTTCGAGATAAAAATCTAAAGGTTTCAGAAGTCTAATTACAGCTAGACCACATTCATGCTTAATTTGATCACTCATTATAAAGATGTCAGGTACGGTATATTAAAGCACAAAGGTACATATTAGTTTATTCTTAATGATAAGTTTAACTTGAATAAAACAGTTCTTGCTCCCAAAATCATAATTTCAATGGATATCTAAGAAAATTGCCACTCGGGGAATTTAAAATACATGTTATAAACCTCGCCATTTGCCTCACTTTTTATTTCAACAAAATTGATTTATACATTAAAATTCAAGCACTTATAAAGTATAAAAATAAATATTTAATAAACGCTATTGATTTAATAAACAGTGTTTAGTATATTTGCATTGTTTATAAAAAGAAACATGGGTATAGCAGAAAGGAAAGAGCGGGAAAAACAGGACATCAAAGACTTGATTTTATTGAAGGCAAAGGAGATTTTGATCAAAGAAGGTCAAGACGGTCTTTCCATCAGAAAACTGGCTACGGAGATAGAATACAGCCCTGCAACCATCTATCTATATTTTCAAGATAAGGACGAGATTTTATATCAGATGATGAATATGGGTTTTGAAAAAATGGCTCAGTCCATGGCCCATGTTTATACCCTAGAAGATCCTCTCAAACGCATTTTTGAAATTGGTAGACTTTATATAGAGTTTGGCCTTAACGAATGGGAATGGTATCACTTGATGTTCAATTCGGCGAGTCCTATGAATCACATCGAACGTTGCAAAGCAGAATGGGGACCTGGAATTGCCATGTACGATTATCTGGCTTCTTGTTGTAAGGAAGCTTATGCGCTGCAAAATAAATTGGACAGAGATCCCAAAATCGCCGCTCTTCATCTTTGGAGTGCAGCGCACGGATTGGTGACTTTGGCCGTTACACATCGATTTTGTGTTGTTGAAGATAACGCACACGAAGAAACTGTAAGAAATAAACTCATCGATGATACTTTAAAACACATCATGATCAGCTTATTCGATTATAAGATTTAAAAAAAATTTACCTACTTACTAAACACTGTTCAGTAAATGAAAACATTTTTCCAAATATTCATTTTCCTCATCCTCAGCGAGGCATCATTTGGCCAGGATTTCATGCCGATGATTCAAAAGGTTTGGCAAAACAATCAACAATTGGCCGCCAAGGATTTTGAAATAAAAAGTGCCATTTCATCATTGGAGGAAGCGAAATCTATGTATGGCCCGTCTGTCTTATTCAATGCCCAATACACACTTTCGACTGGAGGAAGAACCATCTTATTTCCTATAGGAGATTTACTCAATCCAGTATACAATTCATTGAATAAACTCAATAACAACAATGCATTTGGGCAGCTAGAAAATCAGACGATCAATTTTCTTCCAAACAATTTCAATGATATCAAATTCAAAATTCAGCAGCCAATTTACATGCCAGATATTGCCATCAACCGGTCTTTAAAGGAGGGCCAATTGAGGTTGAAAGAATTGGAATTAAAGAGTTATAAAAGACTATTATCTAAGGAAATCATGACCGCTTATTTTAACAAAGAGCAAGCAATTGCCCTCACTAAAATACTTGAATCTTCAGGAATATTACTGTCCGAAGCCCTGAGGACAACCCAAAGTATGATTACCAATGGCATAGCTCTACCCTCTTCTAGATTGAGGATCGAAGCACAACAAGCCCAATTATCTGCACAGATCATCGAAGCCAATAGTCAAGTAACAAATGCAAATTTATATATCCATTTTTTGACGGGCGATACCGTCAATCAAGAAATATCGCTCCCAGAATTGCCAACACTTGACCTAGAAACATCACAAGTCAGAGAAGAAATTCTTCAATTACAGGAAGCAAATTCCATCATGGCATTGGCGGTCAAAAAAGAAGATCAATTTTATAAACCGAGCTTCGGGGTTGCGCTGGATGTAGGCTCACAAGCTTTCAATTTTGGATTCAGTCCATATGCCTTTTTGGGACTGAACTTTGAGATCAATTTGTATGACCATAAACGTCATCAGAAAAGGAGAGATGCAGCAATTTCAAATATGCAGGCAAACTCAGCCAATCAAAAACAAGTTGCTGATCAATTCGCTTTGAAATCAAAAATGTCTGAAAACAACCTCATCGCGGCCATTGATCAGGCACATACTTTCGCCAGTAGAATTTCATCTGCAGAGCGAAATTATAAAGACGTTTTCACCAAATACAAAGCAGGAACAGCAGGATATTTAGAAATCATAGATGCTGAGAATTTACTCACTTCGACCAAAGTTCAATATGCCCTGGCAAAATTCAATGCTTGGTCAAAATGGTCGGAATACTTGTACGATACGGCTAAATTAGACATACCATAAACTCCATTTTCAAACTTGATAAATTGCAAAAAAATGAATCATAAATTGCTCACCATCATTGCATTGACTACTTTGATAGCTTGCAAAAAAGAAGCAGAAGTTACTTCAACACCCCTTTCCTTGAGTGAAAAAATCACCGTTCACACCACCAAAGTCGACAGCGCAGCTCAGAATAGTGTCATCGAAGTTTTGGGAATCATCACCAGTGAATCAGAAGCAAAACCTGCCTTCAAAACGGGTGGAGTCATCAACAGAACTTACGTAAAAGAAGGAGATTTTGTGAAAAAAGGGCAGCTATTGGCAACCTTGATTATGAGCGAAATTGATGCCCAAGTGAGACAAGCCGAAGAGGGTTTTCAAAAAGCAGAAAGAGACCTCGCAAGGGTTAAAAATCTATACGCGGATAGTGTCGCAACATTGGAACAATTTCAAAATGCCGGAACTGCCAGTGAGGTTGCCAAGCGCACTTTGGAAATCGCAAAATTCAATAGACAATACAGTGAGGTAAGATCTCCAATCAATGGCAAAATCGTCAAACAAATCTTACACGATGGCGAAATCACAGGTCCGGGCACGCCTGTTTATGCCATCATGGGTACTGGAAATAAAGATTGGAAAGTTGTGGTTGGGCTGATTGACAGAGATTGGGCAAGGGTCAACGTCGGTGATCGAGGCTTCATTACTTTAGACGCATATCCGGGTAAAAAATATGACGTTGTTGTTTCGGACAAAAGTCAGACTGGTGGAAGTGCTTCCAGTAGAATAGATGTAGAATTAAAATTTGATGAATTCCCTCCAAATTTGGCCGCTGGTCTTACAGGCAAGGTCAGTCTTACTCCTAAAAAAGGTGAATCTGGATATTTTTTACCCGTTGAAGCATTTACGTATGCCAATGGAAGAACTGCCAAAGTATACGTCCATGAAAACGGAAAAGCCGTTGAAAAAACAGTAATGATTGGTGAAATCAAAGGCAATAAAATGCGTGTTTTATCTGGGTTGGACCCGGGTATCGAGGTCATCACCACTGGAGCTGTTTACCTAGAAAATGGTGACAGTATTATTGTAAAAAATTAGTAGTGAACGTTTTATAAATCCACGGAGTTATGAATTTCAATCAATTTTTCGTAAAAAATTATCAGTTTACGCTACTGATTTTTATTGCCCTGCTCATACTAGGAGCCAATTCATTATTCAACATGCCAAGGAGTGAAGACCCTCCTTTTGGGGCACCTATTTTCTCTATTGTTGCCATCTATCCCGGTACGTCACCAAAAGATATGGAGCAATTGGTTGCTGACCCAATTGAAGAAGAAATGTACCAATTGGAAGACATTAAAAAAATAAAAACGAGTATCAGCGATGGCGTGATTTTTATGTTGGTAGAATTTAATTACGGTGTAAATGTCGATACCAAAAACAACGACGTCATCCGTGAAATAAATAAAATCAGGAATGATTTACCAGATGGCATAATAAAATTGGATATCCAAAGAGCGGCCAGTAGTGATGTTGCCATCGTCCAAACTGCCATTTCATCTGAAACGGCCTCTTTTGAGGAATTGAAACTTCAAGCCGAAGATTTAGAGCGTCAAGTGGAAAGAATCAGAGACGTGAAATGGGTAGAAATCCAGGGAATACCTGAGAAAAAACTCAATATCGACTTGGATTTGGACAAAATGCAAACTTACAATATTGGTTTGGATCAAGTGCTCGGTTTAATTCAAGCAAACAACATCAACATTCCTGGTGGTGAGATCGAGATTGGTAAGAGAAAATACAACATCAAAACCAACTCAGAATTTGAGTCTATAGAACAGATAAGCAATACGGTCATTAATACCAACGCTGAAGGCAAGTTTACCAAATTGTCTGATATCGCTAATATTTATCATGCAGAGGAAGACAATGATTTTCTGATCAGACAAAATGGAAAGCGGTCGATCTGGGTGATTACTGCGATGAAGGACAAGCGGAACATCATCAATTTGCGAAAACAAATCGAAACCGTGTTTGAAACTTTTTCAGCAAGTTTGCCTGAAAGCATCACGATGAGTAACGCCTTTGACCAAGAGATTGGAGTAAAAAAGCGTTTGTCTGGTTTGGGAAGAGACTTTGCCATTGCCATATTTTTGGTATTACTTACGCTATTGCCTTTGGGAACCAGAGCGTCGTTGGTGGTCATGATTTCTATTCCATTGTCTTTGAGTATCGGATTATTCGCTCTTGACCTTTTGGGTTATACCTTAAATCAATTGAGTGTGGTAGGTATGGTTATTGCCCTTGGTTTGCTGGTAGATGACTCCATTGTGGTCGTTGAAAACATAGAACGTTACATGCGGAAAGGTATTTCAGCTAGGGAAGCGGCCATTTCGGCCACAAACCACATCATGGTGGCCATTCTTGGCTGTACTGCTACCCTACTTTTGGCTTTTTTACCACTTGCAAATCTGCCTGAAGGAAGCGGTGATTTCATCAGATCTTTACCTATGGCTGTAATGGTGACCGTGACTGCATCGTTATTTGTTTCTGTGACGATCATTCCTTTTTTATCCAGTATACTTTTGAAGGGTCACGAAGACGCGTCGCATAGTGATGGAAACTTTTTCTTCAGAGCTTTCAAAAATTACATCAATAATCCGTATCAAAAATTTCTGACTTGGTGTATGAAACACCCTGCTTTGACTTTGATATCTGCTGCTGCCATTTTTATAGCCTCCACCTTTTTGGTTCCTGTGATTGGATTTAGTTTATTTCCTGCTTCTGAAAAGCCAATTTTAACCATCGATTTGGAAACTGAGCCGGGGTCCAATATTCAACACACTGACAAAGTAGCAAGGAAGTTGGAACGATATTTATTTGCCCAACCTGAAGTGGTAAACGTCAGTAGTAATATCGGTAAAGGAAATCCACGGATTTATTACAATGAGTTCCAAAGACAAAACGCATCCAATCAAGCGCAATTGATGGTATACATGAGTGAAGATAGTCATGTGCCTGAAATTCAAGCTTTTGCAGAGAAATTACGCAAAGAGTTAGTCAATATTCCTGGATCCAAAATTGAGGTAAAACGTTTTCAACAAGGGCCACCCATCAGCGCACCAATCGAGATGCGGTTGATCGGTTCTGATCTCGATACACTTGAAACCTTAAGTGCTAAAGCAGAGGAGATTATGAAAAAAATACCTGGAACTTTGTACGTAAAAAATGACCTCAAGTATAAAAAATCCGACATCACCGTCACCATTGATCACGACAAAGCCGGATTATACGGTATTACTTCTGCCGAAGTAGCAAAAACTGTTCGCCTTGCGATCGCTGGGCTGGATATTGGTGATCTAAAAAGTGCTGAAGAAACGGACGAAACAACCATCAAAGCTTCTATCATTTCAAATGGTGAAAACCCAATTGAAAATTTCAATAAAATCAACGTGACTTCTTTGGGTGGTTCTTTGGTTCCCCTCAAAAATATTGCATCGATCAGTATGACACCCTCAGCACCCTTGATCCTCCATTATAATAAAGAAAGATATGCCTTGGTGAGCTGTTTTGTAGAATCTGGATTTAATACTGATAAACTGACAGATGAAATCATAGCTGGAATCAATAGCGAAATCAAATTTCCAGCAGGTTATAAATTAATCGCAGCTGGAGAACGAGAATCCAGAGAGGAATCATTTGGCGGAATTGGCACCATCATCATCCTGACAGTATTTGGTCTATTGGCAATTTTGATTTTGGAATTTAGGACCTTCAAATCTACATTGATCGTATTGAGCGTCATCCCAATGGGAATCATAGGTGCCTTTTTATCACTCTATTTGACGGGAGAATCCTTGTCTTTTGTGGCAACAGTAGGCATCATCGCTTTAGCAGGAATAGAAATCAAAAACTCCATCCTCTTGGTGGATTATACCAATGGATTGAGAGAACAAGGAATGGGCCTTTATGAAGCTGTGATGGACGGAGCAGAAACCAGATTTTTGCCAATTTTATTGACATCCATGACCGCTATTGGAGGTCTCACACCACTAGTTTTAGAGCGATCACCTTTGATAAGTCCTTTGGCAATTGTCCTGATTGGTGGATTGATAACCAGCACTTTATTGAGTAGATTGGTGACCCCAGTTTTGTATTATTTGATTCCGCCAAAGGTTGAGGTGAGAAAAGTTGAAAATTAGGGATAGAAGGGGTGAAAGGCCTTCTCGGCCTTACTTTATGTAGCTGAAAGCCAAGGTATAATTGTGTGTGAAAAATCTCAGACTCTAGGTAACAATGGAATTCTTTGTATTCAAAATCTGTTTGATGTCCTCTTCTGGAAGATCGGTGATGTTTGAAATCAATAGCATCGAGCGATAGGACACATCTAAAAATAGTATATGTGATGTTAACTCAAATTAGAGCAAGAAAATAGATTCTCCTACGTTTTTGTTCCTACACTGTGTAGGAACAAAAACGTAGCAAAAAAAATCAAGGCTGAATTTTTTTCTTAACGCTCCCTCACTCCAAAAATACTATGCAAAAAAAACTCACTTTTGACTTTGCTTCATTGTCTTTTGGTGCATCTGCACCGATTCATTGGCTTGAGGTCACTTTTAGTTCGAACAGTTTTTTGCACTTAACGTATTTTTGAAGTTCGGTAGCTAAAAAAAATAAGGCCGATACAAAACTGATCGAGTAGCTCAGGACAAAAGCACGGAGAATAGTGCACAAGCAGTTAAAAAGCATTACAAAAGTCAGATACGAGTTTTTTGTATCGGGAGGTTTTTTGGTTACTTTTTTGACGGTACAAAAAAGTGACAACCCCAGGCATTGGCAGTGGACTCCTGATTTGGCAGGTTTTCTTTTTTGTTTCCAAAGTGATTAGCCTTATGATACCTTTCTCAAGTGTCTTCTTAAAGAAAATAGCATCAAGCGTTTCCTTCTCCAAACTCAATTTCAAAAAAGCAACTGCACTCTCCTTATCAGAAAGCAGTGCTTTGAAAAATTTATCGTGTGGATTATTGACTCCTTTTTCCATAGTTTAGCAAATAAAATCACATTTTAAAATACAAGTCTTCCTCCCATTCAGATGAAATTCAAAAAATTGAAATCAAATTTGAAATCTGAAATCAAATCTGAAAGCTGACAACTGAAAGCTGATCGCTCAAGACCACTTACTCCTCTGTGCCAATCTCTTTTTCATCCTTAACCTCCTTCTGCTGAGTACTCCCCTTCTGATCCTCCCCCTTCAAATAAGTAGGTAAATTCAAACCAGCCATATTGAATAAATCATTGAGCGGCGGCACCGTTTTCATCATTCCAGAAACAAAATTAGCCGTGGTAGAATTGCCATTATCACCTTGTCCATTGCCAGAATCCCAGACAGTAATTTTATCAATTTTAATATTTTTGACCGCCTCCACTTGCGTTTTGACCAATTCCGGTAATTTCTCAATCAACAATAATTGGAAAGCTTTCGTAGGATCACCACCAGCAGCTGCAACCACATCCCGATAACCTTCAGCTTGTTTGGTCAAAATTTCATACAAACCTTTGGCCTCAGCTTCCATTTTTGCAAAAATAGCATCGGCCTCACCTTTGGCTTGCTCTCTGATTCGTTCAGCCTCGGCTTGCGCTTGGATGATGGCTTTTTGTTTGGCTATTTCAGCAGGTATGACCACGTTGGCAATTTGCGTTGCACGTTCACGATCCGCCCTGGCATCTTCTGCTTTTTGCTCAGCAAGATAAGATTCTTCCAAGGCCTTTGCACTCTGTACTTTTTCTGAAGCAAGTGCTATCCTCAAAGCTTCCGCTTCCTTTTCCCTCCTAGCAGCCTCAGACTGCGCAATAGATATCTTGGCCTCATTTTCTCCCCTTACTGCAATAGCATTGGCCTCAGAAATCTTCACCCTAGAATCCCTTTCGGCCTCAGCCCTACCAATGGCCTGGTCTTTATTAGCCGCAGCAATACTGATTTCTTTATCCTTTTGGGTAATGGCAATTTTCACGTCTCTGTCTCTGTGCGTCTCAGCGATTTGGGTATCTTTTTCCCTATCTGCCAAAGCCTTACCCGTTTCACCAATTTTCTCCTGCTCGGCTACACTGATTTTTGCTTCATTGATGGCTTTTGCAGCAGCCTCTTTACCCAAAGCCGCGATGTAGCCAGATTCATCCTTGATATCGGTAACGTTGACGTTGATGAGTTTCAAGCCTATTTTTTTGAGTTCACTATCGACGTTTTTAGAGATGTTTTCCAAAAATTTATCACGGTCAGAATTGATTTCTTCAATGGTCATCGTCGCAATTACCAATCTCAATTGACCAAATAAAATGTCTTTCGCCAATTCCTGAATCTGCTCATAAGTCAAGCCGAGCAAACGTTCAGCGGCGGTATTCATATTATCAGCCTCAGTCGAAATCGCAATGGTAAATCGGCAAGGCACATCCACGCGGATGTTTTGTCTACTCAGCGCATTCGTCAAATTGGCTTCAATAGACAATGGTTTTAAATCCAGAAAAGCATAATCCTGGATGACTGGCCAGACAAAAGCACCACCACCGTGAATACACTTGGCAGAAGTTCCACCTGTTCTACCATAAATGACCAGAATTTTGTCCGATGGACAGCGTTTGTATCTGGATAATAGCGCCAAAATGGTTACAAAAAATACAATGGCGCAAACGACGATAATAATCAAGGGCATCAAATTCATTGGTTGATTTTTTCTACGATTAAAAGATTTTCTTGTTCTATTTTGATAATTAATACTTCTTCTCCTGTGGGAATGGCGTCACCCAATGTCAATGCTTCCAATTCATGATAAGCACCATTGATGTGAATAGCAACCTTCCCTGGTCCCTTTCTCTGGCCCGGAATGGTCAAATATACTTTCGCTTTTTTATACAAAGTATTGTCTAATGAGAAAGAATTATCTTCTGCCAATTTTTGTACTTGAGTGATGACATAAAAAAAGAAATACACAAAGGCAATGCCGACCGTGAAGGATAGAAAAATGAGTATGCCTTTATGATCAATGACATTGTAAAGTGATATACCCGTCCAACTCAGACCCAATAAAAAATTGATGAGATTCCTCAGGGTGAATAACTCAAAAGCTCCTCCCCCATCATGACTGCTCCCAGCGTGATCCAAATCTGTGTCCACGTCAGCACTCGCCCCGACAAAAGTCAGGATGGTTTGTATGAGAAAAATAAGACTTGCAGGAATGGCAACATACCAAAATGCTGCCATCAGCGGCTCCATCGATTTAAAAAATTCCATTTGACATCATTATTATAAAGCACTAAAGCAATGCTTAAATATAAGTAATAAATACAAACACACAAATCAGAATTACGATTCCGTATATGCTTGTTAAAAATATAACCTAAATACTGTTAGATATGATTCCAAATGTTACACGAATAACGGCAATTGGGTGGATTTTATAGACTAATGTGATGGAAAATCCTACAAATATTCCTCAGAGTTTACTTCTCCCTTGAGGCCTCCCATTTCGAAACCTTCATGAAAAAGAATTTGTGGAAAAGTATAATGACCATAAAAATTCAACTTGAAAAATGTACTTCCGTATACTCATTTACCCCAGAAAGGTTTTCATTTAGGCGAATCAAATTATCAGGTTTTAAAATGAAGCCTTCTTCTATAAATATTTCGTCAGGATTACTAGTTATCGTAATGCCCAAGTGTTGGGGAAATCCTTCTTGTCCCAACAATTTGGTAAACGCCTTTTCTGAACTTGCCTCTGTAAATTTCATTCCTTGGGTTCAATTTTTAATTTCCAAGAAATTGCTTTTAATCTTTCTTGAATCATTTTTAATGTTTCCAAAATGGCTTCTTCTTTGGGTAATTCTCCATAAACCAAATTTTTAAATTCACCATTGTATATTGTCTTCAACTCATTCCACACATTTTCCAAGTCTTTAAAAAAAAGTGCTTCAATAGGATGATAATTCAGCCATTTATTATTGTTTCTAAAACTTGTAACATCATCATTTGCTACTTTCAAAAGTATTTCATCAAAAGCTTTTGATTGAAAGAATTTCAAGAACTCATCTTTTTTTAGTAACTGATGTAAATCGTAGGTGTGCCTTATCTTTTTCCTTAAATCATCCATTGGATTTTCACCATAAGAAAAACGAACCAAGCTCATTATTTTCTCGCAAATGGTTCTTATCGGTTCTAATGCCAACAAGTTAAAAGGAAGTAGTCCGTTTTCTTTAGCAATATCAGATTGCTTATTATCTAGCATCATTTGACCAACAAATGAAACGATGCTTTTGGTGGTGTAAGGCTCGTAATATCCCAACCAAGTTGATTCCAAAATGATGACATCTCTTACTTGTCCATAATCGCCTTTAAATTCTTTGTTGTAGGAATGTGCCGTTTTTCGATTCATTGCCATTTTATGAGTAACGCCCTCGATTGGTACTTCGGGCAATACGGCTTCTACAACTGTGCTTACTGCTTTTAGTTTTGATTTTAACTTGCTGTCTGTTTCTCCTTCTCGTCTCAATACTACCAAATCAATATCTTCTGAAAAGCGTTCTATCATATTGTAACATTTGGATAGTGCCGTCCCGCCTTTAAATACGGTATCTTTGCCTATTTCATTATTGAAAATGGTAAACAAAGCATACGTAACCCAATAGTCTTTTTCTATATATTCGGGTTTCAGATTCATTTGCTGGGCGGTAAACCGAATGGCATCTCTGAAAAGGGATATATTATCGTGCAAGTTCATTCTATATACCAATATGATTTTGTAGGCAATTCGGTTTCTTTTAACCCCATTTTGATAGTGGTAAGAGGGTTCAGGCTATCTTTTAATTTTTCCAATCCTTTTTTGCCATTTTTTTCCAACACCGCCCCAACTAATGCCCTTACTCTTGGCGGATATACCAAGGCATATTTAAGTAGAGAGCCTATTTGTTTTTCTTTTAGTTCTTTAAGTATGGTACTTAATCTCCGGATTGCCTGAGCTACTGAACAATCTGGAATGCGTTTGATGTCTTTAAATGCATCCAAAATCCCTAAAATCTCATAATTAGAGTCAGTAACTTCGGCATAACTTTTTACAGCGTCGGCTTTTAATGAGCCTCTGTTGATGGAAATACGTTTACTTCGACTTGCTATTTTGATGCGAAATGCCATTTGGTTAGTTAAGCCCATTCGATTATATAATGAATATCCTGTTTCATAGGCAATGCGTTTTCCGTTTTCAAACAAATAGGGGCGAAGCTGATCACTGTAATCGGGTTGTAATTCTCCAAAAACAGTTTGTTCGGGTTTGTAAAAAACACCTTTCGATAATTTTTTGATTACGCCTTTTCCTTGCAAGCGTTCTAAAGCTTTGGCAGCCGTTTGATAATCTACTTTAGCAATACCCAAATCTGCATACCCAAAGGATTTTCCTTCTGGAAGCTTCTTTATTTTGGTTTGTATTTGTGATGCTAAAGTCATTCTGCAAAGATACTTATATTTTTAAAATGTCAAGTTTATTGAGCGGAAAACTTGACATTTGAATGGTAAATGGTTAATGCATTACGCAGATTCTATTCATTAACCATTAATAATTGCTCCAATATGCATGGTGCCATTTTAATTTTCATACTATCATTTCATTTTTCCACCATTTACCATTTACTGTTCACTCAACACACATTTCAATTAGACATCATATATAACTAACACTTTTACAGTTGCATTAAAAATTATAATAAACAATATTAATAATTAATAGGCAGAGGGCTTGTGTTTTTATGCTTTATTTACTAGTTTTATTGTAACAGTTTATCAGTAATTATCCAACTCTTTGAAATATGAAAAACCAATGTCACCCTATCAACCTATGAATAAAAGGATAACTCTAGCATTTCGGGAGTTTATCTTGATCTTGATTTTGTTTATCAGCTTGCCTAGTTTCATTTTAGCCCAAGCCCTCTACCCCGTCACCGCCATCCTAGACGTACAAGGTCCTTATAGTCCCGTTTTCAGTACTTTTTCTGATCCATCCAACCAAGCTTTCAGGACCAATAAAATGGCCTTGCGTCTCCGCCTCAATGACCTCAACGAAGCCAGCTTGGCCGTGCGGCTCAAGTGGGAGATTTCTGGGCCCGGCATCGAATTCCAAACCAACGATGACTTTTTGGGTGGCATTGCAAACCTCATTTCTGGTCAATACATCACCCTTGACAATGCTGCACTCACTCCCTATTTTGACCTATTTGGCAGCAGCGGCATCAGCGATGAATTTGTGACCGGTACCGGTGGATATCTCCCTGAAGGCAGCTACAGCTTTTGCGTTACTGCATTCGAACTAACCAAAGGTCAACAAGTCAGCAATACCTCTTGCCGCGAAATTTACATCGAAGAATACGAGCCTCCTTTCCTCAACAATCCAGCTGGGTCAATTACACCGACTTTCCCTCAAAACCTACAGATTTCCTGGACTCCGAGACACTTCGGCGTTTTCCCAGTCATCTATAATGTGAAAATTTGGGAAACTTTTGAAGGCTTGACCCCTGATCAGGTCGTCTCTTCGCAAATGCCCTATATCACATTGGACGTCAATCAGGTGACCCAAACATTTCTCAATTCCCAAAATGGTTTGCTTACGCCAGGTCGATCTTATTTAGCTCAAGTTCAAATTCGGGATGGAGTAAACGGACCATTTGGAATGCCATCTGTCATTTTCAAAAACAATGGCAACAGCGAAGTGCTGGCCTTTACATATGGAGAAGCTGGTCCAGAAGGAGTATGCACTGCCCCTTTGGATTTTACCTCAAGCCTCGATGAAAACGAAAATGTGGTTTTGTCCTGGAATGAAGAAGTGGTGTTGGTGTCCAACATGTACGTAAAACCACAAGCAATTGCCTATCAAATCAAGTATCGGGAAGTTGGTGCTACAGAATGGCAAATCAAGGAAACAAATGCCCGTTCTCTGCTCATGACTGGCCTGCGCCAAGGCGAAACTTACGAAATCGAATTGTACAAAGTTTGTCTCAGTGGCCTCACATCTGGTGGCGCGCTCAAGGTGTTGGTCCCCAAAAGAAATAACGCCAGGACGTTACCTGAGTGCGGCGAGGAAATGGATATTTCGGGAATGAGCGAAGTGCCCCTTGAAAGATTGGCGATCAATGACACCATTTTTGCTTCGGGAACGGAGGTCATCGTGCAAGAAATAGCTGGTTCGGGAGGCGTTTTTACGGGTAAAGGATTCATCAGATTACCCCTGCTCAGCACCATCAAAATAGCGGTAGAATTTGATGCCATCTCCGTCAACGAAGACTTCGAACTTACCGCCGGAGAAATCAGAACAGTTTATAACCCTGATGCAGGCAATGTGGTAGACTTGAAATTCAACAGTGATCAACTGTCAGATTACCCAACACTCAACTATCAAGATAGCTTTAAAATCATTTCCTTGACCGCCGATGGCACCTTGATTTATCTGGATGGTAGAGAGGTTTTGGTCAATGGTGCTTATATAAAAGGCAAAGGACTCAATCAATTTGTCTTCAGCGGCGAACGATTTGAAGTTTTTGAAGAATATGAAAAATTTGATTCTTTG
>JAKQLF010000072.1 GCA_029567325.1 Bacteroidota bacterium
CACACCTCCTTTTATCACTAAATCTGAGTGAGTGGCAATTCCTGTATCTAGAACAGCTACATTGATGCCTCGTCCTGTGATGCCTCGCTGCCAAGCCTTTGGTGCTTTGACAAGGTTGATGTTCCAAGGTATTGGTTGTCGGAAAATTGGGGGTTGGATGATGGGTTTTGGAAAAGGTAAAGGCCTTAAAATCGGTCTCGTAGGGCCTTGAGTTTCGCTCGATGTGCCATTGACATCTCCATTTTGCAAACCTTTGGGATTTAGTTCAATCATGGAAGCAAACATGTCTACCATTGCTTGTTTATAACCAGTGGAATAAATCGCAGAGCTTTGGATTTGATCCTCGCTTTCATAGAATTCTTCGAAATCATCTTCTTGGAAGTTGTAATCTGGTTGGTTTGTTTGCATGGCCAACTCATCATTGATCTCAAGGACGTGCATTTCAATGTCTTCTTCAACAGCCAATACTCTTTCGTCACCTTCCAATTTTTTAATTTCGGAATCAGAAAGTGCTAAACTACTTACTCCAAGATTTTCGAAATGGAGGACATCATTTTCTGTAGGTTTCACCTCTCCTTCCAAAAAGGCTACACCTTCGTGACATTGACGACCTGTGACATTGAGGATTTGCTGAGCATCAGCAGTAGATATACTGCCGTTGGCATAGGTAACCAGGTACCTTTTAGCTTCTTTTTTCATTTTAGAATAATTTTTTGTGGTTATTTTTAATGGTACAATATTACAGGTATGATTGTGTTTAGGATAGTGGGTATCGACGCTATTCGAGGAAGAAATAACTGATTTGTAATGGGTTGAATGACGGTCAATGGTTTAGGAAAAACCCTACCATAGAAATTTGTATTGGGTTTGATTTTCTATTAACCCTTTTGAATAGTACTTAATCGGAAGCAAATATGTGCCGTTCCTATGGAACTTTGGATTAATTTTTGTCTTATGCCCATGGATTGAAATCCATGGTTAATACATTGGTCGAGCCTATGGCTCTTGAGTGGTTTATTTTATAAACTGATTGTCACAAAAATTGAATAGATTGGTATTTGAATTTAAATTCATTTTTTATAAACTGCTTTTATTATAATAGGTAATTCCAATTATTTAGGTGAAGGTCAAGTGTGGATATGAGCCGTTCCGATGGAACTCTAAATTGTTTTTGTTTTATGCCCATGGATTGAAATCCATGGTTAATACATTGGTCGAGCCTATGGCTCTTGAGTGGTTTATTTTATAAACTGATCGTCACAAAAATTGAATAGATTGGTATTTGAATTTAAATTCATTTTTTATAAACTGCTTGTATTTTAAAAAGTAATTCCAATTATTTAGGTGAAGGTCGAATGTGGATATGGGCCGTTCCGATGGAACTCTAAATTGTTTTTGTTTTATGCCCATGGATTGAAATCCTTGGTTAATACAGCAATCGAGCCTATGGCTCTTGAATGGTTTATTTTAAAAACTGATCGTCAGCAAAAACTGAATAGTTTGGTAATTGTGGTTATAATAATTGTCTGACCTATTTTAAGATAAATATTTTATCACTTCGGGAAATCAATCCGGGGTTGGTTCCTAAGGCTTTTTCTGGAATTTCAGCTCCAAGATCTTGGTAATAGTTGACCCAAGCGGCATCATAGTCATCAGTATTTGGTTTTTTGAAAGTCATAGGCGCAAGGTCAAAGACTTCACGTCCATTATTTGCTTTTCTAAAAATATCATATAACAACTCACTACAATAATATGCGTCATTCTTTAAATCAAATACGTGGTCATAAGCTTTGCCAAGTAAAAGTTTCGCTTCAGTAATTGCAGGAATTATTAAATTCTGAAAATCAGAGTTGAGTCTGGCAGCGACCACATTTTTGACCACCAAAGAGTCCCCACTTCTACGTAGAAATTGTTTTAAATCAGTTTTGATGACCCCAGGACCGATGGCTTCAATGACAAATTTTTGACCATCTTCTACCATTACTATTCCGCAATGTGAAAAATCACGGCCATCAATGCCCTCAGTTACAGACTCTATTGCTTCACATAACGGGCCGCAATCCAGATCCTGAAACAAAAGATCTCCTGTTTTCAGTTCAAATGCAAATTGGGCATGACTTGCTAAGAAGTAAAATGTAAACAAAAATGTAAGGATTCTTCTTTTCATATCTGAAGCTGTGGGCTCAAAGATACCTGATGTTGAAATAATTTTCAACCTTAAAAACAAAAAGGGCCCTAACATAACTGCCAGGACCCCCCACCTTATGAAAACCTTTATCTTAATTTTTCATCTTATTGACTTCCAACACTTCAAAGGTATAAACTTATGTCTTGTAACAAAAATGGATTAACAGTACCTTAACAAGCGAAAATTTAATGGATAAATAAGTACAATTTTATGTTACCATATCCTTAAAATTAATAGAAATTAGGGGCTAACGCATTGGGGAAACTCAGAAATCAAAAGTTGGATTTTATTCTGAGCCTATATTTCTGTATCTCAATTGTACCAAACCTGATTTATAAGATTTTGCATTGACAAACTCAAGTTTTTGTGGCGGCCGATTATTCATAAATAGTTTTTTACCTTTTCCTAGCAGATGTGGTATTACAGAAATAATCATTTCATCAATAAGCTGATGTTTCAATAATTCAGATACAATTTCACCTCCACCATCACAATAAATGTCCAAGCCTTCTTCACTTTTTAATTGCTCAATGAGTGGTACCACGTTCTCCACAAACTGCACATGGCCCTTTTTACCTGACCGAGTCCTTGAAATAACAAAAACTTTTTTGTCAGCATATGGAATATCTCCGCCAAACGAAACTACCTTATCAAAAGTTTTCCTTCCCCAAATGATTGTATCAATGTGATTTACAAAATGAGCATATCCATAATCTTCACCTTGTACAGCCACAACATCTAGGAAACTTAAATCATCATTTTCTGTGGCTATATAGCCATCCAAACTCATTGCAATAAATAAAATTACTTTCCTTGATTCCATTTCAGTTTTATTGAGGTCAAAAAATTTAAATATTCTAAAGTTGTTTTTGCATACACACGCTTTCTTCTACACCAATGTATTGATCAAAGTTTGGAATGATAGAAAATCCGCATTTCCTATATAAATGGATGGCTTCTGGCTGCTTAATACCCGTTTCCAAAATGATGGTCATTACCCCCATTTCCTTGGCCCATTGTACCAATTCAGCTACAATTTTAAAACCTAGACCATGATTTCTTGCTTCCTGCTTTACAAACATTCTTTTGAGTTCGTGTTTTTCTTCGTCGTAATATTTTATAGCGCCACATCCCACAGGTTCGTCTTGAAGATAAGCAACAATAGCCTTGTAACTTGGACTTAAATGATTGAATTGCGAAAAGAAAGCCATCGATTCTTCGTATCTTTCATTTAAATCTTTATCCAATAATCCAACCAATGTTTGAAAATCAACATCATTGCTATCTACTCTTTTTAGAGAAATTTGTTCACTCATCAATTTTAAATTCAGGATTATAAATTAAACCAATAATATTTTCCCATGGATCAAAAACGGTACAAACCTCAATTTCTCCACCGACATTATGAGGAGCTTCATGAGGTTTTGCTCCTATATCCAATAAATTGTCGTATGCTTCTTGTACTTTTTCTACACCCCAGTAACAAAGGATATTGACTGCCTTCAGGTCATTTTCCTGCGGAACTATTCCAAGCTCAAAACCTCCAATATTGAAACCAACGTAAAATGGTTCGTCAAAGTAAGGTTCGGTTTCAAATGCTTTGCTGTACCACGATTTAGCCGCTTCTAAATCTTCCACATGGTAAATGGTAGTACGTAATCCCAGTATTTTCATGACTAAACTTTATGGCGTAACTAATATTTCCAAAGATATCAAAAGAAAACCAACTTTTGAGGGGCATCGAATATGAACAAGCCAAATGGATACCATGATTCAGAATAAAAAAGGCATGTACCTATAGCCATAGGAATGACAGTAAGATACCTTTAGTTGCCAAATACTGACGCTTTCCAATTCTTCCTTATTGCTTTTCGTCACTTCTCATTCACCTAGAAAAATACTTCAGAATTGTTGTTACATGAAATAATATTCAAAGGCAAAGAAGAAATTCGAAGTTGGAATGGAATTAACAATTGGCTCTTACATCTCACCAGAATAATATTTGAAAAATAATAAATGTACCAGATCATCATGGCTTCCGACAAAAGTTGACGAAAGCGTCAATTCTTCTTTACACCAAGGTAAAAGCATTGGCTTTTATGAAGACTTAAAATTTCAAACCACCACTATATTTTTGATCTGCTTTAAGTGATTTTGGAAATGGTCAACATAACCTTCAACCATGAATATTAATTGCGTTTGGATGCCTTCTGCAGTAATTACCTCGGCACCCAATGTATGCTCAGAAAATTGTTCATATTTTTCTAGAAGACGTTTGTTTAGTGCAAATAAAAGCTCGATCAAATCGGCAATATTAGCATGTTGATATTGATTACTTTTTACCAGTTCTACCTGGTTATATGGTCTTACTGCATACGGAAGTGGAGCGAACGTCACCTCATTGTATCTGATATAATTATGAATTGCAGAATCCACTAAATGCCCTACAATTTCTATGCGTGACCATCTATCTACATTTGGTTTAAACCTCCAGTCCTTTTCATCAAATTGTGCAAATAACTCTTTCGCTTCAAGTAATGATGCCCGATGTCTATTAATGATAATATCAATCATAATATTTTAATCCTTTTAATGATTGTACGCAGATCCGGCTCCCCTTGGAATGCGGATTTCTTCTACCATAGATTGCACATTTTGAGGTGGTGGTTGGGTCAAACTGGAGACTATCAAAGCAACTACCACATTCACAACCATACCTATCGTACCAAAGCCTTCAGGAGACACTCCAAACCACCAAGATTCAGGCCCATCATTTGCTTCAACACCAATCCAATGCAACTTGAATTTTGCAATGTAATAAAGTGTGATTATCAAACCTGATACCATACCAGCAATAGCGCCTTCTTTATTCATTCGTTTATAAAAGATGCCCATAATAATGGCTGGAAAGAAGGAGGCTGCAGCAAGCCCAAAAGCCAAAGCTACCACAGAAGCTACAAATCCTGGAGGGTGTATTCCAAAATACCCCGCAATTACAACAGCAAACATAGCTGATATTCTTGCAGTAAGTAATTCGGTTTTATCAGACATTTTGGGCATTAATTGTTTTTTGAGTAAATCATGTGACACAGAAGTGCTGATCACCAGCAACAAACCCGCTGCTGTCGATAAAGCTGCGGCTAAACCTCCCGCAGCAACCAAGGCAACAACCCAGTTGGGCAATCTAGCAATTTCAGGATTTGCCAGAACAATGATGTCATTGTCAATGGTTAATTCATTTTTACTCTTATCAGCAACGTATTGCACAATGCCATCTGCATTTTTATCTTCAAATTTTAATAGCCCTGTTTTCTCCCAATTCTTAAACCATTGAGGCATAGATGTGTAAGATTCATTACTTACCGTTTCTATGAGATTGGTTCTAGCAAAAACTGCGACTGCAGGTGCTGTTGTATACAAGACCGCAATAAATGCTAGCGCATAACCAGCTGATAATCGTGCATCCTTAACTTTTGGTACTGTAAAAAATCTAACAATAACATGAGGCAGTCCGGCCGTTCCAACCATTAAAGCAGCGGTGATGCAAAAAACATCAAACATGTCTTTAGTGCCCGAAGTGTAGGCAGAAAAACCTAGTTCTTCATTGAGTCCATTGAGTTTATCTAGCAAATAAATTCCATCTTGAGTGGTCCCTCCAAATCCCAGTTGCGGTATGGGATTGCCCGTCATTTGGATAGAAATAAAAATTGCAGGAACCATAAAGGCAAAAATCAATACGCAAAATTGCGCAACTTGTGTATAAGTGATTCCCTTCATTCCTCCAAGAACAGCGTAGAAGAAAACAATGGCCATGCCAATGTAAACTCCAGTATTGATATCAACTTCCAGAAATCTTGAAAAAACCACACCCACTCCTCTCATTTGTCCTGCTACATAGGTAAAAGAAACAAACAATGCACAGATGACCGCAACAGTACGTGCAGTATTGGAATAATATCGATCACCTATAAACGCAGGAACAGTAAATTTCCCAAATTTTCGCAAATATGGTGCAAGTAACAATGCCAGTAAAACATAACCGCCCGTCCATCCCATGAGAAAAACTGCACCGTCATATCCCATAAAAGAAATCAATCCGGCCATGGATATAAAGCTTGCAGCACTCATCCAATCTGCCGCAGTAGCCATTCCATTTGCGACGGGTGAAACTCCACCACCAGCAACATAAAATTCTTTGGTTGATCCAGCTCTCGCCCAGATTGCAATACCTATATATAAAGCGAATGAAAGTCCTACCAAAATATAGGTCCAAATCTGAATACTCATATCGTTACTGTTGATTTTTGCTGAAATTAATGTTCATTGACGTCAAACTCTTCGTCCAACTTATTCATGAGTCGTACGTAAATGAAAATAATGGCAATGAAAAAGTAAATTGAACCTTGTTGTGCAAACCAAAATCCAAGCGGGAAACCTGCAATTTTTATGAGATCCATTTGTTCTTTGAATAATATGCCCGCGCCAAAACTGACAGCAAACCAAATGCTCAACAAGATGAGTAAATACCTTAAATTGGTCTTCCAATATAATTTCACATCTTTTGCAGCCATTTTTTTTGTTTGTTGAATTTCGAAGTTTAAAGATATACTTAGAATCAATTATTCAACAAAAAAAGCAAAACATTAAACAAACTGTGTAAAAAAGCAATAAATTTTATTGTACTTCCTTGTTTAACAAAACTAAACAAGGCTCTTTAATAGATTTTTTCTAATGGATTGATCGACTTGAATGATCGCTTGTTCCATTAAATTAAGAACATCTGAGGAAGCATTTTGGTCCTTGATGACATCAGCTTTCACGAGCGAAAAATAAAAATGATTGGGCGGAAGATTCCTCTCCAATTCATTTAAAGCAGAAAGGGCTTCGACACTTCTTCCTGCTTTGTGAAGACAATAACATTTATTCAATTCAACGATCGGCGAGTTTGTAATTTTGGATAGTATATCATAAAGAGAAATTATCTCCTCCCAATAGGCAACATCAAAATTGCTACTCATCATGTGTTTACTCACAATCAAAGCTTCAACATAATATTGATTGAGTACATCTGGCTTTATCAGATATTTTAGTCCAAGCTGCAGGAAAGAAAATTGCCAATCTTTTGAGTTTTGCTCAAAAAAAGGTACCAATTTATCACCAGCAAGTTTGGCTGAGATCCTTGATAAATGGAGACAAAAGAGCGCAAATAAATGTTTTGAAGAAGGTCTATCGTATTTCTTGATGATTAATTTTATTAAAGCAACTGCTTCCAAACATAGATCTTCATTGAAGGTATTGGGATGTTTTTCATTGAAAGAATCAAAACCTATATTGAAGATTGCATACAATACTTCTTCTATAATGACCATGTCCGAATCCGATGGTGTTTCTATTCCATCAGATTTCAGCGGATTGTTTTTTAATCCTTGCTTGACTCGAGTGATCATTTTTGAAATTGCAGCTTCCGACAGTAATGTGCATTCGCTGATTTCTTTGATACTCAAACCAAATATTACTTTAAGTAAAAAAATAACCTTTGCCTTTTGAGAAATATCGGGAATACTCACAAACAAAACCAATACACTCAAGCGATTGTCATCCTTTTCTTCAAGGAAAATTTGACCATCACTTTCTATCTCTGATGCTCCTTTTACCTTCCTTTGTAAAACTTTGAGTTGATTGATCAGATCATTTCTGGCAACTACATACAACCAATTATCCCACTTCACAGGAACATTGCCATTTTGCCAAGTTTTCAGCGCTTTAAAAAATGCATTCTGGATAGCATCTTCTATTTCACTTACGTAATCACCACCAAAGTGCCGATACAAAGTTGTGAATATGTTGCCGTATGCCTTTCTAAAATCTACCGCTTGTTTATCAAAATTTATTTGCTCATCATTCTTCATAATCCATGATGGCTCTTACCTCAGTTGTGCCACCCCAGTGATGGCAAGGACATGACTTTGCAATTTCTAGAACTTCTTCCAATGAGTCTGCTTGAAGTAAATAATAACCTCCAATCATTTCTTTAGACTCCATGTATGGACCATCCTTGATCGTACTTTCCTTTCCTTTAATCAACTTTCCACCGGCTTCCAGACCATCTCCTGAGAGAAAAAAGCCTTTCTCCGTTAGTAGTTGAGCCCACTCAAAATGTGATTTAGTCAATTCCTCCATTTCCTTTGGAGACAAATTTTCCAAGACTTCGAAGTCTTCGTGTAGTAAGAGTAAGAATTTCTTCATGCATTTTTTTGTTTAAAATTTTATAAAATCTAAACAATAGACAACATGAACTTATAAAAAAGGACATGCATTCAAAAAAAATATCAGAAAATTCTCAAAATATAAAAATCAAACACAGCAAATGCTCAATTTTTGACTTGAAATAAATAATTTCATCAGCAACTGTTTAGGTGAGTGCTTTCAGATCAAAAATCAGGAAATTTCTCCTCTCCCTACTGCGACAAAAACAGCCTAAGAGTCAAAGGATATTATCATTTTTTGAATGAAATTGTCTCCAACTAAGTAGTTACTTTCATTGCACAAAATCCAATGCGTTGAGTTTAGATGGTATTATTCTTGTAAGTTCCGTTCCAAACTTTTTTACCCGTGATCCATCTCACAAAATACATGATGCCTGCAAATATGAAAAAGAAAGGTCCCAAGAAGCCTAGAAGACCCACGTATTTAGTACCGTAGAATTTCTCCATCGGGCGTTTGAGTCTTTCTGCCATGATGTACATACTTGGAATCATAAGCAATGTAAGAAAGAATGAAAATATCAATCCAAAGATGATTGTCCATGCCAATGGTCCCCAGAAAACAACGCTGTCCCCTCCAATCCAAATTTGTGGATCAAAATGAGTAAGTAAGGTTTCAAAATTGATGTTGAACCCAATGGCCAAAGGCACCAATCCCAACATGGTCGCGACTGCTGTGAGTAGGACAGGTATGATCCTTACTTTACCTGCTTCTATGGCTGCCTCTCTGATTTTATAACCTCTACCTCTCAGTTCTTCTGTAAATTCTATCAATAAGATACCATTTTTAATTACGATACCTGCCAAGCCAATTACTCCGACCAAAACCATGATGGTGGGCATGGTTTTTCCAGTGATGGCAAAGCCAAGCAATACTCCAATCACCGAAAAGAAAATTTCACTCAAAACGATGAATGGTTTACTCAATGAATTGAATTGAAGGACCAAAATCAAAAATATAAGCCCTAACGCAATGAGCAAAGCCGTACCCAGAAATGCATTAGTTTCTTTTTGTTGTTCGCTTTCTCCAGATTGTACAATCGTGACTCCTTCCGGCATAGAATATCCTGCTTTAAACGCATTGATTTTATTCCCTAGATCTGCATTGATCTTAGCTACCGCTGTAAGATCATTAACCGGAGCTTGCAATTGTATGGTCCTTTTCATATCCTTACGTTTTACCATACCTGGTGTGGTTGTAAAATCCATTTTGGCAACGGCACTGATGGGAACCTGTTTGATTCTGCCTGTATTGAAATCTCTGAACGTTATTCGCATATTCAACAAACTTTGCAGATTATTGCGAGACTCATAATCATACCTCAATTGTATTTTATACTCGTCTTCGCCATCTTTGAGTTTACTGACTTCATTTCCAAATAAAGCTGTGCGGATGGCTCCCCCAACTTGCGCTGAACTTACCCCTTCAATGGCAGCTCTTTCTTTATCTACCAAAATACTTACTTCAGGATTATTGAGATCCACATCCAGTGAAAGCGCTTCAATCCCATCAGTCCTATTTACATCCAAATAATTATATAAATCAGTGGCCACCTTTTTGATGGCTTCAAAATCATCACCAGCTACTTCAATGTTTACAGGAGGATCTGTAGGGGGACCTGAAGATTCTTGTTCTACTGTAATTTGAGTGCCTGGTATATTCTGCAATGCAATTCGCACGCTGTCCAAGTATGGCTTTGTGGGTTGATACGGCCTTTTGGCAAATTCTACAAAAGAAACCTGAATCCTACCCAAATTAGATTGCACGCTTCTATTATTATCCATGGGGTTATTGGCATTGACCGCGACATTGGATATAATGGATTCAACAATAGAACCTTCTTCTCCTGGATTTAAGGACTTTAGCGCATTGAAAGTCTTTGTTTCCAATTCTTTCAAAACCCTGTCTGTCTCTGCAGCCTTTGTCCCTATAGGAAGTTTGAGGTAAACGTAAATGAAATTGGGTTCTCCTACTGGAAAGAAAGGTAAGTCAGGTTTGCTGGCCACCAATGCTAACGCAGAGATCACAAAAAGAACGAAAACTGAAATAAAAGCAACAATTGGCCTGCTTCCTTTGAGTAACCAGGTAAGCAGTTGCTCATATTTACCCATCATCTTAGGCAAGGTTTTGTGCTGGAATGAGTAAATCACATCGCTAAGGAACAACCTGTTTATAGCGATCAAAATGGCTGTGGTAACCAATATGGTACCAAGGGAAAGCATGCCAGTAAATCTTGCGATGATGCCAAATACAATGAGAGCATAGAACCACCATTTTTTAAAAATCGCTGACTTAGGGTCAGTATTTCTTTCTTCTTTCTTCATAAAGCTTACCGCAAAAACAGGGTTCATGATGAAAGCTACAATTAAAGAAGCCAATAATGTGAAGATCAAAATGGTCGGTAAATAAATCATAAACTTACCAATCACGCCTTTCCAAAATAACAAGGGTACAAATGGTGCGACCACCGTTGCTGTACCTGCAAGCACGGGAATAAACACTTCGCCTGCTGCCATTTTAGCTGCTTTGACGATGGGTACTTTTCCATTATCAAATATCCTATGGGTATTTTCGATCACCACAATGGCATCGTCCACAATGATGCCTAGACCAAAAAGCAAGGCAAAAAGCACAATGAAATTGAGGGTTACATCACTGCCTACGATCAAATCTGCAGCTGGCAAAAACAAAAATGCCACAAAAACACTCAAAGGAACACTCAAGGCCACAAAGAATGCATTCGTCACACCCATGAAAAACATCAGAACCAATAAAACCAAAATAAAGCCGATGATGATCGTATTGACCAGTTCATGGAAAGAAGTACCAGCTTGTTTACTTTGGTCTCCAGTTACTACAACTGTAAGATCTTTTGGCAATTCAGAAACTTGCATTTGTGCGATCACATCTTTGATCTTTTGTGCACAATTGAGTAAGTTTTCACCTGGTCTTTTTACAATATTGAGGGTGATCACATTGTTTCCATCTAGTCTGGCAAAACTTTCCTGCTGTTTTACCGTATCTATGACTTGTGCTACATCTTTTATACGAATATTACCTCCTGTAGGCGTTTTTACAATGAGATTTTCAATCTGTAATGCATTGGTCAATTGGCCTTTGAGCCTGATGGATCTATTCATATCACCAATCTCAATAGAGCCACCACTCATATCCATATTTTCATAAGAAATGGCATTGGTAAGATCAGTGAAACTGAGCTGAGCTTTTTCCATTGCTGTGGGATTTACATTTACTTGTATTTCCCTTTCTGGAGCTCCCACGATATCTGCCTTACTTACTTCAGATAATTCTTCAAAATGGTCTTGTAATTTCTCGGCATATCTTTTCAATTTCAAACCATCATAATTGCCACTGATATTGACAAACATGATCGGCATATCACTGAATGAAAATTCTACAACATTGGGTTGAGTTGTCAGATTGGTGGGCAAGTCAGTTTTGGCTTTATCAACCGCGTCCTTTACCTTCTGTTTGGCAATTTCAGGAGTTATATCCGTATCAAATTCTACAATGATGACACTATAATCCGTAACAGAAATAGAATTTACTTTATTAATTTTTACTCCGGAAATGCCTTTTATCTGCTTTTCAATAGGTCTTGTGACCAGGTTTTCGATATCCTTGGGTGAGTTACCAACGTAAAAAGTAGAAACCGAAATGGTAGGTACAACAATGTCTGGAAATTGCTCCTTTGGCAAACTGGTAAAAATGGAATAGCCAAACAGGGCAATCATGATGGTGACCACATAGATGGCTGTTTTATTATCTACAGACCAACTGGTGGGCTTAAATTCTTTAAATTTTTCTTGAAACTCACTCAACTTTGACATACTCCGATATTTATCCAATCAAAAATGGTAATGAAAACAAATGCTGGTTTTTAAATATTCTTAAGCACCTGACCCTGATATAAATCCTGATATCCTCTGGTAACTAACTTGTCTCCAGGGTTGAGACCAGTCAAGATTTCAATGTCTGAGCCATAAAGTTCACCCAAAGAAACTGTCCTTTTTTCTGCTATTTTCACTCCATCTTTATCTGCCATTACGTAAACATATTTTCCAGTTTCATCGCTTTGTACAATATTTACCGGAATAACGATCGCCTTTGAATTGGAGTGATTTAAGATTTTGACTGTTGCCGCCATATTGGGTTTCAAACCTGCTGCAGAAGGAATTCTACATTCTGCAGCAAAACCCCTTGAGGAAGCATTGACCGACATGCTGATACGGCTGATGGTAGATTTAAAGGATTTCCCAAGAGCTGGCACTTCTATTAAAACTTCATCCCCTTGTTTCACTTGAGATGCATAGTTTTCTGGAATATCGACATTCACTCTTAAATCACCGTTGTTGACAATTTGTATTTGAGGTCCTTGCGCGCCAACCCCACTGAATAATTCACCCGTTTTGATATTCACTATTTCTGCAACACCACTTTGGTCAGCGTATACCAAATAAGTTTTGAGTTGCTCTTCTTGCACAGAAATTTGGTTTTTAATGGCGTCTACGTTGTTTTGGGCATTGAGTAATTGAACCTCAGTTCCTATTTTTTGATCCCAAAGTGCTTTGGTTCTGGCCAATAAATTCTCAGCAAAGGCCAATTGAGACTTAGATGCTTCAATAGATTGTCTCAAAACAAGGTCGTCCATTTTCAAAATCAATTGACCTTTCTTCACTGCTTGACCTTCCTTTATATATAGCTGTTTCACATAACCACCCATTCCATTTCTAGGCGCTACATAAGATATATTTTCAGATTGAATTGATCCTTGCAAATTGATATATGACTCAAAACCTTCAGGAGCTATTTCAGAAATTGAAATCAACTTTGGCTTGATGGCTTTGGTTGGATCCAATTTCATGATTTCAGACTCCAATTTTGCAATTTCCTCTGTAATGGTAGTCTGTTGATCTTTGAGGTCTTCTAGTTTTTGAATTTTCCCATCCAAAGTAGTGAGGTCATAAGTTTCCTCTGTTTTTGATTTACAGGCTGAAAAAGCCAAAATCAAAATGCCTATGTAAATATACCCTTTCATATTTTTTAATTAGAATGCGCTTAATTATAATTTTCCTAATGATTTATTGACCGCAGTTTTTGCTAAATAACCTTCATAAAGTGCTTGAAAATAACTTCCCTGAGCCCGTTGCAATTCAGTATCAGCTTGAATTAATTCAAAACTAGAACCCAAACCTGATTCATATTTTTTACTGGTTGTTTCAAATACTTCTTTTGCCAGTTCTATATTTCTTTCCTGTACTTCCAAGTTTAACAAGGCATTCCGGAGAGAATGGAAAGCAATGTCTTGTTCCATATCGATGGCACGTTTTACTTGTGAAAGACTATTATCTACTTTCTCTAGTTTTAGCCTGGCTTGACCGATTTTGTATTTTTTTTGAAATCCGTCAAAAATGGGTTGATTCACGCTGATCCCAACCAATCCTGTGGTAAACCAAAACCATGGGCTAGTCCCTGGAGCTGCGAAACTTGCATTGCGCTGACCTGCTCGTTGAAATTGATAAAATGCTGCCACTGTAGGAAGATATGCAGCTTTTTGCCTTTCAACATCCAACTCTTGTAGCGTTTTGGCTGAGTTGAGGAGTGAAATTTCTTTTCTTTGTTCGTAGTCAAAACCATCTGGCCTTGAAATCATTAAACCTTGTAATTCGGAAGGATCAAGATTTTCTGTAAGCACTATTTCATCAGAAATTTTTACGCCAAGGGCATTCTTCAACAATGTCTTACTGATGTTGGTTGCATTTGCCAACTGATTGATTGCAGTCGTCGTATTATTTTGAGAAACGCTCAATTTGTCAATGTCCAATTTTTCTGCAAAACCATTCTCAAACATGATTTTCATGTCAGAAGCAGTTTTATCTAGTCTTGTTTTAGTCTCTTCTAAAATGGTTTTTTGTTTATCGGCAATCAAAACTGCATAATAGGCCTTCTCCACAGCCTCTTTGATTTTCTCTTCTGCTGACTTGATATTTTCTTTGCTATAATCTATGACCGCATTTTTTGCCTTTAAAGCAATGAAAATATCTGGTTGAAAAAGCATTTGGTTGACCGATAATCCAAATTGAAAATTTAAAGGGGCTACAAAACTTACTGGTTGAAGGCTAAAAGAGGCATTGCCCGTATTGATAGGATTGCCATTTTGATCTTTTACTCCTTCCCTAGCCAAAACCTCATATATACTAAAGTCAGACGATGGAAATTGGATCTGAGGTAGATTGGTGTAATATGTCCCTTGGCCAGAACCAGTTACTTGGGGTAAGACACTACCCGTTACCTCTTTGTTGACCAATTCTTGAATTTGAAGGTCCAACTTTAGGTTTTTGATATCTTCCGCATTTTGTAAGGCCATTTCAACAGCTTGTTTGAGTGACAGTTGATGTGTGGTTTGCGAATAACTATTGGAAAAAATCAGCAGGAAAATCGAGGTTATAATATGGTATCGTCTCATAAAACTTGCTACGGTGGTATATAAAAAAGGACAAACGGTATTTAAATAATTGGACACTTTGAAAAATAAATTCTTTTCATTCTTCCATTATTTAAAAAAACAGGGCAAATATCATTATTATTTGGTTTCGTTGGCTATTTGATAATAGATTAAAATTGGGGTTTTGTCTAAAAAAACAATGATTTAACATTGGATTGTTTCGCAGATTGTACTTGAATTACTCCAAGACTATTCTTTTTTAAGCCATTTTGATTCAATGCATTTGATTGCTCAAACCATTCAAAAGCGCAGTTTCTTGCTATCCCCTTATTTATCTTGAAAGTTTGGTGTGACAACTACACTTAAAAAGGTCAAACCAAGGCCATTTTAAACAAAGAAAGTTACACAATCGAATGCGTAAATGTTGAGATTTTGTCAAACCGATAATCGATTGAGTAGAAAAAAATGAATAAAAACAAGTTTTTTTGTTGGTTTATACTGTTATTTCTTGAAAATCAATGCAAAAAATTAATTTCCTTATATTAAGTTTGTACAAATATTAAAGCGACATTTTATCGAAAACTTAATAAGTTATAATACACAGGATAAAATCCTTTTGGCTGTTGATTGTATCATTTTTGGCTTTGACCAGGAAGAGCTCAAGATATTATTGATAAAGAGGGATTTTGATCCCGAAAGAGGACGCTGGTCTTTGATGGGAGGTTTTTTGCAAAATCAAGAGACACTAGATGAGGCAGCTATCAGAGTATTGACAAAATTGACGGGTATTCGCAATATATACATGGAGCAACTCCCAGCCTTCAGTAAGTATGACAGAGACCCTGTAGAAAGAACGATTTCAGTTCCTTACTACGCTTTAATCAACATTATGGAACACAGTGAAGAACTCATTGAAGAATATTCTGCCAAATGGTTCTCTCTCAGAAATTTCCCACAATTGATATTTGATCACAATGCAATGGTCGAAAAAGCAATAAAAAGATTAAGATCTCGCGCATCAACTATGCCCATCGGATTTGAACTTCTACCAGAAAAATTCACTATGAGGCAATTAAGAAAGTTGTATGAGGCCATTTGGGATGAAAATTTGGATAAAAGAAATTTCACCAACAAGGTAAATGCCATGGACATCCTTGTCAAATTGGAAGAAAAGGAAATGGAGACTTCCAAAAAGGGATCATACTTATTCACTTTTGATAAAAATAAGTATGACATCAAAATCAATGAAGGGTTTCAATTCAAATTGTAGTATTTGAGAGTTCATAAATGCAGAGACGCAGGGCCCTGCGTCTGTACAAAGTTCATAAATAAGAAGTGACACAAGGTCTTGCTCCTGTACTATTTTTAATTGGTGGAACTGCAAAACTGCTGAATTGCTAAATTGCGAAAATTCCTTAATTGTCTTTTTCCTTCCAATCTGCGATTTCCGATTTCCGAAAAAGGCTTTGTAAATGGCTTATTGTTTTCTTGATTAATCGTAATTACAGCATAAACAAATAAACGCATAAACATATAAACTTCTCAGTATTCGTGAAATTTCTGATCTCAAAAAAAGCTGATTACTGAGAGCTGAGAGCTGAATGCATTGCCCCTACTTATCTCTTCTGTTTCTAAACAATCACCATTTATATCGACAAAATCCATCTTCAACAAACTTTATCTTTCAAAACAAAAATCTTTATTATTAAATATTTCTATTGAATTTATTTTGATAAGTTAATTCTGGTCGTATTTTTACAAGTGTATTTGACACACTTAATAGATCGTTTAAAGCCTTAGTTATCTATTCTTTCAAAAATCGAGACAGTTTTCACCTTTCATTTCAATAAGTAAGGTGGAATCTTTTGAAAATATATTGCTATCGTACAAGCAACCTATTTAAGTTGTTAATAAAAAAGTTCTTTGAAGCGGATAAGCCACAAGTTTATCCGCTATTTTACATTAATATATTATTTGTATTCATTACTTTTCGTATTTGGAATTCAGTTTGTTTGAGCTCAAAGTGTTCGTTTAGCTACCATTTTTTGACTCTGATTTGATTGTTCTCCATATGTTTTGCTTGAGGAGTAAATAAGTTTATAAACCGTAAACGTAAAAAATATTGACAAAGATCAAACAGTCGAGTGTTGCAGTTTTATTATTTTGGAGTATGGCCATTTGGGCTCAGCCAATAAAAATGGAAGCCAATGTGAGCAAAATTGTTGCACCAATACAGCCCACTATGTATGGTGTATTTTTTGAAGATATCAATTTTGCTGCAGATGGTGGCCTATATCCCGAACTGATCAAAAACAGAAGTTTTGAATTTGAAGCTCCAATGTTGGGTTGGTCAGAACCATCAACAGATCGATTTTCTCTCAATCTCCAATCTGGTATTTCTTCCATAATGAAATCCAATACTGAGCAGGGAGTGAAAAATTTCTTAAGAATAACCGTGCACAATGATCAAAATTATAAAATCCTCAACGAAGGTTTCAGAGGGATGGGTCTCAAAGCTGGGGAGGCTTACAACATTTCTGTTTCTGCGGATAACTCTGCTGGGGGAATTAAAAAAATAAAGTTTACACTCCTTGATGAAAATAACAAACCAATAGGCCAACAATCGATTGCTGTACAAGGCCCTTGGAAAGATTATCAAGCTTCTGTAACACCCAATAAAACAACAGCTAAAGGAAAACTGCAAATCACATTTGAAGGCAGTGGTAAAATCGACATGGATATGATTTCGTTATACCCAACTGTCAATTGGAAAAACAGACCTAATGGTTTGAGAAAAGATTTAGTCCAATTGCTCTATGATTTGAAACCTGGTTTTTTAAGATTTCCCGGGGGTTGTATCGTAGAAGGTAGAACACTAGCTCAACGTTATCAATGGAAAAAAACGGTTGGTCCGATTGATGAAAGAAAAACTTTGATAAATCGTTGGAATACAGAATTTGCTCACAAACAAACACCAGATTATTTTCAATCTTTTGGACTAGGATTTTTTGAGTATTTCCAATTAGCTGAAGACATCGGAGCATCACCACTTCCAATCCTTAGTTGTGGCATGGCTTGCCAATTCAATACAGGAGAATTGGTACCTCTAGATGAAATGGATCCTTATATTCAAGATGCACTAGACCTCATTGCTTTTGCAAACGACGATGTAAGTACACCTTGGGGTAAGGTCAGAAAAGAAATGGGCCATCCAGCTCCTTTCAACTTGAAGTTTATTGGCATCGGAAATGAACAGTGGGGCCCAGAGTATTTTGAAAGGTACTTTTTATTTGAGAAAGCGATTTTAGAAAAATATCCCAACATCTCTATTGTTTCTGGCAGCGGACCTTTTCCAGATGGAGAAGAATTTGAATATGGCATGAAGCAATTAAAAAATTCCAAAGCAACCCTCAACGACGAACATTACTACAAGCCGCCAGTTTGGTTTAGAGAAAATGCCAATCGTTATGATCAATATGACAGGAGTGCACCAAAAATATTCGCTGGAGAATATGCAGCTCAAAGTGTGGCCACGGTAAGCCCAGAAAACAAAAATAATTGGGAATGTGCCTTGTCAGAAGCAGCATTTATGACTGGTTTAGAAAGAAATGCCGATGTGGTGCACATGACTTCTTATGCTCCTTTGATGGCACATACCGAAGCTTGGCAATGGACTCCAGATCTCATTTGGTTTGACAATTTATCAGCTTATGGAACAACCAATTATTATGTACAAAAAATGTTCTCGAATCATGCTGGAACTGAATTGCTGAAAATTACTGAAGCCAATGCACCTTTGATAGGTCAAAAAGATTTATATGCAAGTTTGGTCAAAGACAGCAAACTCAATAAATTATACCTCAAAGTTGTCAATACTTCCAAAAATCCAAAACCATTTCAGGTAGATTTTACTGGTGCAGAGTTGTTGAAAAATGGCACTGGATTGATGTTGCAATCTGATGATTTACAGGCATTGAATTCAATCGAGCAGCCTCAATTTATAAGCCCTAAACCTTTCAGTTTTGAAATGTCCAAATCCAAACTTGAAGCTAATATTCCAGCGCAAGCCTTGTGTATTTACACGATCAATCTGAAATAATAGTCAAATAAAATACAGAACCAATTTATAAATTCATATCAAAACAATTATGCAAAAATTAGATACACTAGACTGGGTTTTTATCGGCATCTATTTTGCGATCTTGCTTGGCATCGCATTTTGGGTGATCAGAAAGAAAAAAGGAGATACCGAAGACTACTTTCTCGCGGGAAGAAACGTAGGATGGTTTGTGGTAGGTTGCTCCATTTTCGCCTCCAATATTGGCTCAGAACACGTTGTGGGCCTAGCAGGAGCTGGTGCCGGAAACAAGTTACCTATGTTGATTTATGAAATCCAAGCCTGGGTCGTCCTGATTTTGGGTTGGGTTTTCCTGCCATTTTATGCACGAAGTGGTGTTTTTACAATGCCCGAATTCTTGGAAAAAAGATTTGACGAAAGATCCAGATGGATTTTGTCCATTTTCTCCATTGTTGCTTATGTATTAACTAAAATATCGGTAACCATCTATGCTGGCGGTGTTGTAGTATCTGCTCTTTTGGGTATAGATTTTTGGACTGGTGCATTATCTACCGTTGTACTCACTGGAGTATACACAGTGCTAGGTGGCATGAGGGCTGTAGTTTATACAGAAGCTGTTCAAGCTGTAATTCTCATCATTGGCGCTGTTGCACTCACGGTCATTGGTTTGGACAAAGTCGGCGGTTGGGAAAGTATGAAAGAAACGGTTACTCCTGCTTACCTCAACATGTGGAGGCCAGCAACAGATCCTGATTTTCCTTGGCCATCATTATTCATTACCAGTACCATTGTAGGGATCTGGTATTGGTGTACGGATCAGTACATTGTTCAAAGAGCATTGTCTGCAAGAAACTTGAAGGAAGGTCGTCGTGGAACCATCTTCGGAGCACTTTTAAAACTCTTGCCAGTTTTCATATTTTTGATTCCAGGTGTAGTTGCATTGGCATTAAAAATGAGGGGCGAGTTGGAATGGGATTCTCCAGATCAAGCTTTTCCAGTTTTAATGAGTAACCTTCTACCTTCTGGTTTACGAGGTTTGGTAGCCGCTGGTTTATTAGCAGCATTGATGAGTTCACTGGCATCCGTTTTCAACTCTTGCTCTACCCTATTTACGGTGGATATTTATAAAAAACTCAATCCAAACACTCCAGAAATACAATTGGTAAAAGTAGGTCAAATAGCGACAGCCATTGTGGTAGTCATTGGTATAATTTGGATACCCATCATGGCAAACATCTCAGGTGTTCTTTACGAATACCTCCAAAAAGTACAATCGTATATATCTCCTCCAATTACCGCAGTTTTTGTACTTGGTATTTTCTATAAAAGGATAAATGCACAAGGCGCTTACGTCACTTTGGTAGCTGGATTTTTGATCGGAGCCATGAGGATTGTATTGGAGTTGATGAGACCTACTTTGGATCCAGATGGCATGTTATATGCATTGGGTTCGATGAATTTCTTGACTTTTGGTGCATGGTTCTTTTTGTTCTGCATCATCTTAGCAGTTGTCGTAAGTTTGGCAACACCAGCTCCTTCAGAAGCACAAATTGCTAATTTGACGTATTCAACTTTATCTGCAGAAGAAAAGGCAAAAAATAAAACCAGTTATAATTGGATTGACATAGCTATTTCCGCACTTGTTGTTGCAATAGTCATTGGAGTTATGATTACTTTCAGTGGTAGTTAAAGCAGAATCTTAGAGCAGAGCTAAAAATTATCTTAAATAGTGCAAATAGTAAAGTCAACTATTTAAATAACAACAAGGCTGTTTGTAGAAAGTATTATATTCAAAATAAACGAGGGGTCAACAAAAATAAAATGGCATATTGTCAATTTATATTTGTTGACCCCTCTCGATTTAGTTGTATAGGTATTGAGTTTATTTCTTCTCCAAACTCTTCGGTTTATAAAACACAATATATCCTGGATCTTTACTGTACCGATCATATTCATCATCATGCAAAAACATGATGGCTCCTGTTTTCTTTTCAACACCCAAAAACATCTGATTATCTTGTTCTAGCATTCCATTTTTCCAATAGTTATAGTCTGGACCTTCTTTGAAATGCTCATCAACCTTTGGATAATTGCATTCCACTTTACTGAAAAATTCTGCTATAGAAGTATAAGTAGCCATTTCCTCCTTCAATGCTTTGAACTGAACACGAAAACCATAATATTCCTCATAATATTGAGTCACATAATTGGATAAGTTCTTTTTATCCATTATCAACAAATCCCTACAGTCTTCACGTACCACACCGTTCGATTCAAAAAATTCGTCTATCATATCATACTTAGATACCATAGCCAATAGCTCTTTTTCCAAAACCTTGGGAGGAAATTTCGCCACTGATCTTTTGATAAAGGCTGCTGTATGTTCGTCCGTTCCGAAGGATTTTTGTGCAAATAACAGATTTGGAATTGTATAAAAAATTATGATTGCTAATAATATATATACATTTTTCATAATTAATAATTTCATATAAAGTAAAGGGTTCAAAATGCAGCACAATTTAGAGCCTCTGATTTAAGATAAGAGAAAGAACCTGACCACGATGTTTCAATACCAGAATCACTAATTGAAATGGAACTGCTCTTGTCTGCAGTGAATTCTAAACGTAAGGTGTATTTGGCTGAAATGAATTGGTCGCCACCTGGAATGGTTTTTTTTGAATTTGGGCAGTACATAGGTCTTTTCGGACCGCCCCTTCTTATTATATATCTTTTATCCATAGCTTTTGTTTTATAAATTATTAAATAATTTGCAATCGATGCTAATCCGACCAAAGGTAGCATCGGTTGTTTTTGCTAAAAATTATTAAAAGCTCTCATTCCGGACAGAAAGCTTTTTTGTATGACTGACAATTTCTAAGATTAATTTAATTATCTAAAAACTTATACAGTCACTCCCGTAAAATATACTATTAGATAATTGGCCTAGAACTTCATTGAAATTTTTTCACTTTAGATTCTATTGCAATAATAATATTATAATTGTTATTATTAATAATGTATATAAATTTTTTAAAAAAATCGAAAACTGCTCTACAAAACGGGCGTTTCAATTGAAATTTTCGTCAAGAAATAATAATTAGCCCTGCCCAATTATAATATTTCAAATGTTGCTTGAATAATCAGATAGGTTAGATTTTAATGGCATTATGCATTCAAAAGTTACTAACAACTTGAGGATAAATAATATCTTTATCGGCGTGCAACAACTAAATACATTTAATGGAAACAATTGAACAGGAAAAACAACCAACATTGTCAGAGATCAAAGAATCTCAACATTGGCTACAAAGACTGAAAGAAGAAAGTTGGGAGGCTGAGTTATTGGTTTCAGCCATAGCCATTTATGGAACTTTCCAGTTATTCAAAGGAATTAACTGGGCTACCAATGTTTTCATTGATCGGTTGCCACCTAGCCAATATCTTGTAGCCTATTTCATTGTATTCATAGGTTTACTTGCTATCAGTATTTTGGCCTCGATGTTTGTAATTCACTTTTTTTTGAGAGCATATTGGGTAGGTTTAGTGGGTCTAAATTCTGTTTTCCCTGATTACAGCTTGAAGGACAGTGCTTATTCAAGAATTTACACGGAGAAAATACTCCTTGTGTTACCTAAGATGGAACAGTCACTGAAAAAAGTAGATGATCTGTGCAGTGTCATCTTTTCAGCTGCCTTTACAATTTTGATCATGTATGCCTACATTTCCTTTTCGATGAGTATTTATTTGTTTATATATAACTTATTGGTGGATTTTATCCCGTATTATATATTATTAATTCCAGCTTTCATTATTATCTTTTTAGCGATTTTCCAAACAATCTTCAGTATTGTAGCAAATTTAAAGCGATTCAAAGAAAACGAAAAAATTCAAACTCTGTATTTCAAACTTGTACAAACTACTTCTTTTCTCTCTTTTGGTCCTCTTTATAAAAATATCATGCAAGTGATGATGACTTTTGGTTCAAATTTCAAAAGCAATAAATCGCTGATCGTCATGTTGTTATTCTTTTTATGTTCAGGAATTTTAGTAAGCATTTATCAAGTAAACCAAACCAACCTTTTTTATCTAGTGAGAAAAGATTATTTTTTTGATGAACTAAAAACCTATGCTGGATATTATCATTCAGAAAATGAAAACATTGATTTTTTACTTTCTCCTGAGATAAATTCTGATATCATATCGACTCAAGTACTCAAATTATTTATTCCAGTTTTCACACATGAAGGTAAAAAACAAGATGCCTTTTGTGGAGATATTGAAAGAAAAAATGGACTTTTAAAAGAGGAAGAGTTGAAAAGACTTCGATCTGAAAGAATTGATTGTTATTCCAAATACCATCAAATTTCTTTAAATGATCAAGCCATAAAAACAGATTTTTTAAGATATGTCCACCCTAAGACGGGGCAATATGGCATTGTTTGTTATATAAAAATGCCTTCAGGGTTGGAGGGGAAAACCATATTAAATGTCAAAAAAATATTTGATAAGGACATCATTTATAATTGGTCAATTCCTTTTTATTATATGCCAGCATCAAAATAAATACCAATAGGAGATTTACGGGGAAATGATTCTTCACATTAAATTAAAGTCTTGTCATCATCTATAGTAATCGGTCACATTCAAAAATCTGAACTTCCCTTATTATTACCATTATGGGAGTCTTCTGTGAGAGCAAGCCACCATTTTCTGGCCGAAGATGACATCGCTTTTTTCAAAAAAATGATCATCGATAATGATGTATTTACACACTTTTTGGATAATGAATATCTACACGTTGCAAGGAATAAAGAGGGAAAAATACTTGGATTTATTGGAGTATCTGGTCATACTTTAGAGATGCTATTTTTGGACCCAGCATTTTTTGGAATGGGTATTGGTACCCTGCTTGTCAATTATGTCATGAAAGAATACCAAGTATCGAAAGTCCAGGTTAATGAGCAAAATGTCCAAGGAGTCCATTTTTACAAAAAATTGGGCTTCAAGGTGGTCGGAAGAACTGATACAGATCCTTCTGGAAAACCGTTCCCGCATTTGTTTATGGAAATTTAGATTCCGAAAAAGTGGCGTTTAAATAAGTATTAAATTGAGCGGCCGTAAGTATTTATCAAACCATCTATAAAGTCATTGGTTTCCTGTTTTACCACCATCCTGCTTTCATCCGCTTCAAACCACTCTATAGTATCCTTAATGCCCACTTCAAATGGAATGGTTGCTTTAAACTCTGGGACTACTCTTTTTATTTTTGTATTGTCAAAGATGGCACAATGAGCCTTGTCACCAAGCAAAGATCCGCGTTTGGAAGGAAATCCTATTTTTTCAGAATAATCAGCGATAAAATCAGATGGAATGTGAATGATTTTTGCCTTACAACCCACTGATGCGGCAATGGTCTCATAAATATGATTCCAAGTCAACACTTCATCTGATGTAATGTGGAATGCCTCTCCTATTGCCTCCTCATTGCCAAATAAACCAACAATTCCTATCGCAAAATCAGCAGCATGTGTCATTGTCCAAAGTGAGGTACCGTCACCCTGTACGACGATGGGAAGTCCTTTTTTTATTCTGTCAACAGTGGTATACTCCTCCCATCCTCCAATGGTTATCGGAATAACCGTATTATAGGTATGCGAAGGTCTCACAATCGTCATCGGAAAATTTTGCTCTTGGAAGGCTGTTACTAAGACATCTTCACAGGCAATTTTGTCTCTGGAGTAATCCCAAAATGGATTCTCTAGCGGTGTTTCTTCTGTAATGATTGGAAACTTTGGTGGTTTTTGATACGCTGAGGCGGAACTAATGAAAATATACTGGTTGGTCTTTCCCGTAAACAATGCAATATCCTGGAGCACATCTTCCGCTTTGAATGCAATCCAATTCACAACCACGTCCCACTCATGTCCTTCAAGCACTTTTTTCATGCCCTCAAGATCTCGAATATCACCAATCAGATTTTTAATCCCTGTAAGCTTTGGTCTGTTGCCTCTATTTAAATGATACAGATCAATACCCTTGGAAATGGCGTACTTGCTGACTTCACTGCTGATATTACCAGAGCCACCAATAAATAATACTTTCATACAAAATTCAAATTTCTAAATCAAATATAGAAAAAATACGTGCCTTTTCATCTATGCATAAAATGAAGACCAATATGCAACTGACTGGTGACCCCTGTGATAAACCCCTTATTGTTTGTCTTCAAGTGAGTTTAGGAATCCATTTCCCAAGTTGTGATTTTCCTTAACCGTTTTTAAACGTTTATAAACGTAACTAAACGTTTATTTTACGAATAACCCATACAAGTGACTGCAAATTTGCGACATCAAAAATTATTAATCAATCAAAAATATTGATCAGATGAAAAACTTAGTAACACTTATTGGACATTTGGGTAACGATGTAAAAGTAACTGCGTTTACAGGCGGTTCTAAAAAAGCAGCAGTGTCCATGGCCACCACCTCATCCTACAAAAACGCAAAAGGTGAGTACGTCAAAGAAACGCAATGGCACAATTTGATAGCTTGGGGAAATTTAGCAGAAAGTATGGGTAAATATTTAGCCAAAGGCACCCAAGTTTCAGTAGATGGCAGCATCATGTACAGAACTTATAAAGATGCAAATGGTGTGGAACGCTACATAACTGAAATCAAAGTAGACAACTTTATTAAATTGGAAAAATCACAAAATGCAAAAGAACAGAAAAATCTAGAAGGTGCACCACTCGATTTTAATTGATATGAATGCTTTTTTGAAGTTTAGGTTACCGAAAGCAATAAGGATCTTTTGCCATTCAATACTACAGTGATGTTAATACAACATAAACGCTTTAATTTGCTTAAAAATTAATAAGATAAAAAAGGTAACTTTCCAAAAATTGCCATGAATAATCACGCATATTTTGGAAAGTTACCCCTACATTTCTATGACAGAGATGAAGATCGAAAGCAAATTACCGCTGAATTGCTCAATTGTCTATTTGCGAAAACTGTTGAACTATACTCTTCAACTTCACCGTTTTCCAGTTTCCGGTTTCCGGTCTCCGGTTTACCTTTACCGATTTCCGTCCTCCGATTTCCGATTTGCGTTAAAGCTGAACTCGAGGCTCGAAGCTCGAAGCTCGCGGCTTTCACCGTTTCCGGCCTCCGATTTTTACATTTCACATCTTACATCTTACATCTCACATCCTTCATCTCACATCTTACCCAATAGCTTGCGTAATATCCGCCTTAATGTCATCAATGTGTTCAATACCCAAAGATATTCTCAACAAATTTGGATCTACACCTGCAGATTTCTGTTCTGTTTCAGAAAGTTGGGAGTGCGTGGTTGAAGCTGGATGAATGATTAAAGTTTTAGCATCACCCACGTTTGCTAGGTGTGAAATGAGTTTTAAGCTATTTACAAAATTTTCAGCCCTGGCTCTATCTCCTTTTAATTTAAAGGATAACACTCCTCCAAAACCTCTTGTCAAGTATTTTTGGGCAAGGCTATGAGAAGGATGATTGGACAATCCAGGATATATCACCGATTCAACATCCTCATGAGCCTCTAGCCATTGTGCCAAAGCCATGGCATTTTCGCAAGTTCTTTCCACCCTGAGCGTAAGAGTCTCCAATCCTTGTAACAACAAGAAAGAATTAAAAGGTGACTGGGCTGGACCCCAATCTCTTAAGCCTTCTACCCTACATCTGATGATGAATTGGATGTTGCCAAACGGTCCACCTACTCCAAAGACACTGTTTAACACAACGCCATTATAACTAGGTGAAGGTTCTGTAAATTGCGGATATTTACCATTGCCCCAATCAAAAGTGCCTGCATCTACGATCACACCACCCATCGTTGTGCCATGTCCACCAATCCATTTAGTTGCAGATTCTACAATCACATGAGCACCATGTTTGATAGGTTGGCAGATTGCACCACCCGCTCCAAAAGTATTATCTACAAATAATGGAAGATCGTATTTTTTAGCCAAAGCAGCAAAACCTTCAAAATCAGGAACCGTAAGACCAGGATTTCCAATGGTTTCTACGTAAAGTAATTTTGTTTTTGCGTCAATCAAACTTTCAAAACTAGCTAAGTCATTGCCCTTTGCAAATCTGGCCTCGACACCAATATTTTTAAAAGAATTCTTGAATTGGTTGTAAGAACCACCATACAAAAAAGAACTGGTTACAAAGTTATCCCCAACAGTCGTGACATTGTTGATTGCAATAAATTGAGCCGCATGACCAGAACCCAATGCCAATGCAGCAACACCTCCTTCCAGAGCAGCAAGTCTTTTTTCAAAGACATCATTGGTAGGATTCATGATCCTAGTGTAAATGTTTCCAAACTCTTTAAGTGCAAAAAGATTGGCTCCGTGTTCGGAATTCTTAAATTGATAAGCTGTGGTCTGATAAATGGGGACTGCTCGGGATTGTGTGACCGGATCAACCTCTTGCCCCGCATGTAATTGAAGCGTTTCGAATTTCATAAACTAATATTTGCTATGTGGTTTTAAAAGAATTAAAAGTATGGTTTTTTGTGAGCAAATCAAAATACATAACCTTGACCAATATTTGAGACGGTATCCATCTGTGGCGCAAAGTGTATAAAAATTAGCGAGTTAGCTGTTTTAGCGAATAACTTTTTTATTTTTGGCCTTCAATCCACGAATTTATGAAAAAAATATTGGCTGTATTTGTTTTGGTTTTTGTCTTGCAATCAGAGATGATTGGTCAAGGTGTGGATATCAAGTTTACGGAAACGAAAAAAATGGCGATCACTATTGGTTTACTCAATGGAGGTGGTCTTCTAGGCGCAGAACTTGAAACATTGCTTTCCAATAAACTAGGAGCACATATTGGAGTGGGCTTTGTCGGGGCATGCGTAGGCTTGGATTACCACCTTAAACCAACAACCAATTCTTCATACTTTTCTCTTGAATTAAGGAATCAAGGTATTGGAGAAATTTACACTGATACCAGCTTGGGCTTGGGTTTTGTACTTAGATTCAAAGGAATTTCAGCCCAGATTGGCGGCGCTTACATCCTCAAAGCAGGGCCAAACACCATTGAAAATTGGAACACCGGTTCTTTTGTACCTCAGGTTTCACTTGGTTACTACTCTGCTTTTTAACTACGATAACAACACATTTCTGTTTGCCGTCACATCAATCAAATTTGTGCAGACGCAAACCCTTGTGTCTCTACGATTGGTAATTTAATACCAATTTGAATTCCCGCGTGTGCAGACCCAAGGCCTTGCGTCTCTAAGATTGGTAATTTATTACCAATTTGAATTCCCATTTGTGCAGACCCAAGGCCTTGCGTCTCTACGTTTGGTAATTTAATACCAATTTGAATTCCCACGTGTGCTGACGCAAGGCCTTGCGTCTCTACGATTGGTAATTTACTACCAATTTTACCAAAACCGTTATTTGACTCAAGTCACCATTTTTACCGAAATAACATGTTCTGGGTCATGCCCATCATTCCTACAAGTCATCATGGTTAATGACACCCCTCATTTATTTCCGCTTTATATCACTTCATCTTTGTACTATCAATTCACATCAAAATTTAATTATTATGAATGCTATTAATTTTAAAAACACATTAATCCTGGTAGTACTAATGATTGGCTTAAGCCTCAGTGCTCAGGAAAAGTATACAGCTAAAAATAATCTCAACTTAGTATTGTCTGGTACATCTACACTTCACGACTGGCACATGGATGCACAAGAGGGAACTTGTACAGCAACATTCACCACTGGCACAAATAACGAAATCAAAGACCTCACTGCAATGTCCTTCAGTATGGCTGCAAAATCTTTGAAAAGTGGAAAAGGAGCTATGGATAAAAATGCCTACAAAGCACTCAAGATTGAGCAATACCCTAATATAACTGCAAAATTAGTTAGAGCAGACATTGTCCCTGGAGCTAACGGCGCTTATACCATTAAATCAGTAGTGAACTTAACAATGGCAGGAAAAACTTTAGAAACTCCTTTGGTTGCAACCGCTAAAGTACTAGCAAATGGGACTATTCAAGTTTCTGGAGAGAAAAAACTCAGTATGAAAGATTACGACATGGCACCTCCATCTTTCATGATGGGAACAGTAAAAACTGGCAATGATGTGGTACTCAAATTCAACTTCAACTTAGTTGGCCCATCCACAGCTGCTAATTAAATAAAAATTCAATTTTAAAAATTATAAATTATTCATTCAACTATAAATAATTAGTCATGAGATCTATTATCAAGCTTTTTACAATCGTGATAACCTTATGTTTTACAAGTGCAATTTTTGGTCAAAAAACCCAATATTCTAGACCAAACGACCAAACAGGACTCAATGTCTTTGAACCATCTAAAGTAGAAACTACGGCTTTCGAAGGACTCAAAGTGCAAATCGGAGGTAGTTTTAGACAGAGTTATCAATTACTCAAACATGAGAACGTAGACACTTCACGAGCAAGGACCAACGCCTTATATGCATTAGGCAATGGATTTAATCTTGCTGCTGCAAACTTAAATTTTGACGTACAATTGGAAGACGGTGTAAGAATTTATCTTGAAAACTACATGGCTTCTAGACACCACAACGAATTTTGGGTGAAAGGTGGATATATTCAAATAGACAAGTTGCCTATGTTCAACAATCCACAATGGTTTACTGACTACTTCAGAGTAAAAATTGGCCACATGGAAGTGAACTATGGTGATACTCACTTCAGAAGATCAGACGGTGGTAATGCATTATTCAATGGTTTTGTAGAAAACAACATCATTGACCAATTCGCAACAGAAATCGGTGGTGAGGTATATGCCTTCCCTACAAAAGAGACCA
>JAKQLF010000074.1 GCA_029567325.1 Bacteroidota bacterium
AGCTCTACCCAATTCTTCTCTTGGTGCAAGGCGAGGGTCGGGCAAACCATCGTCCAAGTGGTAATTTTCTGTGGTCAACCTTAGATTTCGATCCAAAAACTCAGGAATAACTAAAGTTTTAGCATTCAAAACTTGATTTGAATGATCTTTCCAAGACTTTGGTGATGGTAAAGGCATTTGGCTAGCTACAAAAGTTCCAACACCAGCTTTTGTCTCCAGCCATCCATGCGCAACCAATTCGTCGTACGCAGCAACACAAGTCTGTCGATGCACGCTGAGGTGATTAGCTAAAATCCTTGAAGCTGGCAATTTCGCTCCTGCACTGATTACACCACGTTGCAGAAGAAGGATAATGCCATCAGAAATTTGAAGGTAAATGGGCTTGGAATCTGCTTCATTGATAGAAATTAAATCAAGGATCATTTGAGAATGTGATTAATTGATTTTGAAATCTGGACTATTGTAATTTTCGAAAGTGGACTAATTTAGTAGGCCACAAGATACTTACTTTTGTAATAGATTTTAAAAATACACGCCATGATCGAAAAAACAGCAAGAACAACTCCAAGCAGATATGCGCACCAACGAACACACTTCGACGAACAAATTGTGTACCCTATTTTGGATGAAGCATTATTTGCCACCATCAGTTACGCAGAAGACAATCAGCCATTCAGTATTCCCCAATCATTTGTAAGGGTTGAAGATTACCTTTATTTCCATGGTTCTATTGGCAGCCACTTCATGCGGACCTTAGCAGATGGAAGACCAGTGTGTATTTCCGTAATGCTGGCAGATGAATTAGTTGTTGCAAAAACCGCCTTCCATCATTCGGTCAACTACCGCTCTGTCGTACTCTTTTCAAAAGGAGAGGTTATTGATGATCGAGACATGAAATATGACGCATTCAAGGCACTTACCGAAAAAATTGTCCCAAATAGTTGGGATTACCTCAAGCCAATGAGTAAAAAGGAAGTAGATAAAACGATTGCAGTGAGATTTCACATTCAGGAAGCATCTGCAAAAGTGAGACAAGGTCCCCCAGGCCATGAGGAGGACGAGAAAGATCTTCCGATCTGGACAGGGTTGATACCAATAAAACCATTGAGGCAAAAGCCTATTCCTGATGAAGAAGGCAAAAGGTGGGAATTGCCGGAGCATTTGGTTAGACACTGACAAAGATCGAATGTGTTACATATTCAATCTTCACTCCATAAGCTCACTGACAAAGATCGAATGTGTTGCATATTCAATCTTCACTTCACATATGCTCACTACCAAAGATCGAATGTGTTAAATCTTCGATCTTTACTTCTTAGCTCAACATCGAAGATCGAATGTGTTGCATATTCAATCTTCACTCCATATGCTCACTACCAAAGATCGAATGTGTTGCAGATTCAATCTTCATCCCAATGGGCTTGAATCCAAGGATCGAATGTGTTGAATCTTCGATCTTTATCTCTTTGACTTGAATCCAAAGATCGAATGTGTTGCATATTCGATCTTCATCTCATTGGGCTTGATCACAAAGATCGAATGTGTTACATATTCAATCTTCACTCCATATGCTCACTACCAAAGATCGAATGTGTTGCATATTCAATCTTCATTAATCAAGAGATCGAATGTGTTGCATATTCAATCTTCACTCCTTATACTCAACATCAAAGATCGAATATGTTAAATCTTCGAACTTCAGATTCGTGGAGTTGAATGCAAAGATCGAATGTGTTGCATATTCAATCTCCACTCCTTATGCTCAATACCAAAGATCGAATGGGTTAATCTTCGATCTTCACCTCTTTGGTTTGACCGCAAAGATCGAATGTATTGCATATTCAATCTAAGCGCCTTTGACATGGTGTCAAAGATCGAATGTGTTAAATCTTCGATCTTAACTAAGGTTGGACTATGACAAAGATCGAATGTGTTAAATCTTCGATCTTCGCTTCTTTGGTTTGACCACAAAGATCGAATGTGTTAAATCTTCGATTTTCGCTTCTTATGCTCAATACCAAAGATCGAATATGTTAAATGTTCGATCTTCATGATGATGAGACCGCAAAGATCGAATGTGTTAAATCTTCGATCTTCGAACAGCACCATTCATTGAATATGTTAAATCTTCAATCAATCTTTACCCAAGATTTTATTTTCGTCCTCCATTGTACTTTGTACCAATTAATGATCTTAATATTGTACGAAAGTTGCGATGAATGTTTGCTGCTTTGTGCCTATTTAATATGGATCAATCAAATAAGACAAAAGTCTGTTCAAAAGATAACATATGCAGTTTTTCGAGCTGATACTCCTTGGTTTTACTTATACCTCTTTAGCGATTGCATTATTTTTACAAATGCTTTGTTTCAAACGCAAAATTGAAAATGCGCAATCTATAGCCTTTACTTTTTCTCTTTTATTGTTAGTCATTTCCATAAGTCTTTCTCCCTTGTCGGCAGACCAAGTAACCACTACCATTTCAACTTTGATTTGTATGGTTCTGGTGTCAGCAGCTACGTTTTCTAATACACTTGGCGAAAGGCAACACACAGTAAAGCGCACATTTTCGAAATTGCATTTAATTACCGCAGCTATAATTTTACTGGGCATTCCTCTAGCAAAATGGCTGGATTTACTTTTTTATTTTCAATACCTCGTAGTTGTTTTTTTAATCATTTCTATTTTAATGTCAATGATCATAGTAAGAACAACTAAACCCATTAAGCGATATGAACACTTGGAGCAAGCGGACAGAATTTTTGCGCTTATATTTCTCATTCTTGTACCAGTTTATTTGATCTATCACTTTTTTTTCGAAAAAGAATATCAACATTTCCAAATCGCATTCATACTTTATATGGCTTTTACAGCTTTGGCATTCAGCAAAATTTATGATGATTTGAAAAGACTTTCGCTTCTTAATAAAAACATGGAACCTCAATTTCAACATTTCAAAAATTATGGACTTACACCGCGCGAAGAGGAAATTGCAGGCTTATTGTTGAAAGGATTTACTTATCAGAATATAGCCGACCAACTTTTCATTTCTGTTCCAACAGTAAAAACACACGCAAGTAATATTTATAAAAAGTGTGGGGTGAATTCCCGAAACGAACTTACCTATTTACTAACTAATTGATTATCAGTTCTCATACTTTTGTATGATATTGCTTGATACCCTTAGAATCATCCTAATAACCGATTGTTTCACCTTTTTGAGTCAAATACTTTTGCTTCAAAAAAATAATGAAACGATTTTTAATTTTAGGAGCAATCTTCTTGCTGATGACAGATAATCTTGTTGCCCAAAACCATTCCCCAACCAAACAGAGACTCGATTTTGCGAAAACCTATTTTGAATATGGGGCTTCATACATGCCCTCATTTGATGGATGGTCACTTTTGAATGGAGAATCAAATCCTTTTACACATGCTTCTTCATTAAATCAATATCTAACTTGGGGTGGTTTTCATTTTTGGGGTCATGCAGAGTTTTACGTTACTATACCACTAAAGCAAGGTTCTTTGTCAAAAAATGAGGAAACTCAATTTGAATTATTACACTCTGTAGCAACGGGGGGAAGATTTTACCCTTGGGCAGTAACTTCATCAAAAATTCGTCCCTACGTAGGAGTCAATTGGGGAGGTCTAGATTTTCAGCAAAAAATAAAACCAGAAGCTAATTCAACCAAATTATCGAAAGATTTCATGCTCAATTATGAACTTGGATTTATTTACAATTATAAAAGTTTGGGTTTCAGAATAGGTGCAAATTATTTCAAAGACAATAAATGGTTGTATCCAATTAGTAAAAGTGTAAAAGCTCCAATATCTACTCCTTCATATTCGGTTCAACTTGGCATTTTGTGTGCCTTTGATGCGTCAAAAAATGGTAAATCTTCGCAGACTGAAGAATGGAACAGTTTCCCAAGATCATCCCCACTTTCTTATAATGCAAATCAATTTGGGAATTTTTTCCTTGGTGTGGGACCCTCATCCTCTTACTCATTGGCCAAATCCACCTATAACCAATTGCAATTCCCATTTCTTAAGGATAAATTACTTTCAAAGAATTATTTCGATATCTCTCTTGGATACCAGTTCAATAAAGCCAATCTTTTTGCAGCCGTTTCCTATAGAAATCCGAAATATGAAACGAGTGGTTTTGGCGTAATTCAAAACATAGAGAAAAAATCTCTGGCACTTGAGTTAAATAAATATTTGACAGACTATTCTGGTTTTGCGCCGTATGTTGGTTTAAATCTTGCCTTTGACAATTTAAAATATAAGGCAGATGTAGATGGCAAAATAAATGCATTCAATTTTCCAAACCGCTTTGAACCAGGATTTACGTTTGGTTGGGATATCGTGCCTGGCAAAACCTCAGAAGCCATCATCTTGCGTACCAATTTGCGCTGGTTTCCTTTTTCTGACTTTGATATAGATGGTAAAAAATTTAATTTCAGTCAATTAGAATATAATTTAATTCAAGTGGTTTTTTACCCTGGAAGACTCTAAACAATTTTAAAAATGAAAAACGTAATTACAATCATCACAATCTTTACTGCTCTAAGTGGCGGATTTTCTCAAATCAAACTTTCCTCTGTTGATCAAGAAAACCAAAGACCGTTTCATTTATTTTTAGGATATGAATTAGGTGAAATGGCATTCAATAAATTCAAAAACTTTAGTGGAGAAATTGGAGTGAAGTACAATAATAATATGCTGAGATTTGTGTATCAGAATGTTGCACTTTCTGAAGAACATTTATCAAGCAATTTTGCAAAAAGCGTTGACGGAGAAAATGTTCGCGGACTAATGAAAACGTATGAAATATTATATGGGAAAAGCATTTATAAAAATGTTAACCTCAGTATTTCAGCAGGTTACGCTGATGACTTCTATGAACATACCATACTAAATGCTGATGTTGAAAACCGCACAATGACAATTGGCTTAGTACCAGGTTACAGAGAATCCAATCTATTCAATATCATAGGATTATATTTTAATTTAGAAGTACCAATTAGACTTTATTTTAACCCTTTAGAAGAAACTTATCTTGGGAATACAACAGTAAATCGTCACTTTATAGTGAACAATATTTGGTTTTTTGTAGGGTATCAATTTTAGCATTTGGCTCGAACTAAAACTGAATAATTAAGATCTCAAAGATTAAACTGCTTGAATCCTGAATTGGGATCTTTTCATAGAGATGATCTGCGCATGCAAATTTTTGTATTTTTGTAATAGGTGCCATTGTTCAATCATTCTTGGCAGAAGCATTCAAATATGAAAAAGAAAACAAACATAAAATTACCGCTCACAGACGAAGAAAAAGCAAGCCTCAAAAAACATAAAATTAAAATGGCTGACATCTTTGCTTATTCCGTTGATGAGTTGGAGGTACTGCTGAATGCAACTCCCCAACGAGTGAAGACCCTTTTTGCTTTGGCCGAATTCCAAAGTGTTCCTTCGATTGGGATCAAATTTGCGGAAGATTTAGTTTATTTGGGTTATTTCAGCATTTCAGCTTTGAAAAATAAAAATGCGGCAAAATTGACAGATGAATATGAATTTAAAAGGGGATACAAAGTAGATCCTTGTGTGGAAGACCAATTCAGATTGGCTGTTTACTTTGCAAATACCAGCGACTATTCCAAAACATGGTGGGATTTTACGGTTGAGCGCAAAGAGTATCGCCTCGAGAATGGTTACCCAGCCAATAGACCGGCTAATGCTTGGCATGAAAGCATTGAATTAAATCAAAAGACAACTACATAATGACAACAGACATTGTTGAAATAAATAACTTCATAGTTCTCATCGAGCAATCCAACGCAGATAAGACTTTTATTCAAAAATGTGAAATTGATGGCGATGCGGTAGGTTTTGCTTTTTATGGTTCTGGTCAGGTTATATTAGAAATTAAACACCAAAATCAGACGAAAATAGTGACAAATACTACGGGCATCGCAATTTCTTTTTTTGGGAATAATAAGGTAGAATTC
>JAKQLF010000087.1 GCA_029567325.1 Bacteroidota bacterium
ATTGATTTGGCAATGTTAGCCATATCCATTGCCAGTTCGCATTCTTTATCATGAACCTCATGAAAATCTTTGGAATTTGATGAAGTTGCAATAATGGATCTCAATTTTATTCTTTTCGCCGATTGCACCTCATATTTATCGAGTAAAACAGACATCTCAGGATTATGCTCTATTTTCCCAAGCTGGAATTGATTTAGCAAAATCCTATATTCACGTTTTAGTATTGGATTTGTAGTTGTATTACATTCATTTTCCAACCACCTAGTATATTTTTCATTGGTAAATAGGTTGTAATATCTTTTACTTTGCTCAATAATATTGATTGGTATGTCATCACGCATGAGATTCAAAAAAGATAACGCATAATCAGCTCTTAGCCCAAACAAAATATTATTTATTGTGTCTATCATTCTACCCCAGCATACCACGCTTATTATTTATCTTTTTGATATCATACAGATTAGCTCAGAGGTAATTAATATCAAAATCAGTTAAAACATTCGATGAAATATTTTTATACCAAGAAATCGGTTTTGCTGAGACTATAGTAAAGGTTTGCCTTTGAGGCAACAAACTCAATAACAGAATAATCGGGGTCATTTACCCCCAGCTTGTAATATCTCTCAAAGCCATCGACCCAAAAACGCTTTCTTGACTCCTCGTCCTGCAAAACTCTGGCAGTGCCAACAAGGAGGAGGCCAACAAATCTCTCCTGGTCAAAAAAATAAACACTGGCACGCCCATCCTTCAGGATATGCGTAACCCTTTTTGAGGATGTGTTTGTGCTGAAATAGATTTTCTTCAAGCCTTCAGGAGCAATATTAAACATCATCTTCGTCCATGGGTGCCCATCGTCACCAATTGTTGAAAGGAGAGCAAATCTGGAGCTTTTCACAAGCTCTGAACCAATCCTTAATGCCTCTTTCTCGTCCATTATTTCACCTATTTCGCAGAAACTGATGCAACAAAGTCAGAAAGTTGCTTCGGAACACCCTTGTCAGATGTAAAAATTGCCTGGTAAGACCTGTCTCCAACCAGAAAAACAAGCAGTTTGTCCTTGCTGGTTTTATCACCCAGAGATGTCATCACACACTCATGCTTCCCGATTTTTATGTCTTCCTGTTTTCCTTTGAAATCCAGCGCCTTTGCAATCTCGCCAGCAACAGTTTTCAGGTTTTTGCCAGAAGAGTAGAGCATTCCAAACCTTATCGGTTCCGTCAGCTTGCCGTCATCCGGCCAGATGACCATCGAATTTCTCTCGGTCTTGTCGACAAAATATCCATCTGGGACAGCAAAATTGATTGATTCATCAAGGTTGTTTGTCGCGATATTGAGGTCATAGGTGCCGTTTTGCAGGAGTTTTATGACATCCTGGATCTTTTCATTGTCCTTGTAGGTGGTGTAGTAGACGATAAACGGCTCCTTGAAGGATTGGAATATCAGCTTGTGGACTGCATTTTCGCCATAGTTGATGACCTGGTAGAACGTCGGGTTCTTCTCGCTAGTGTTCTCGTTCATCACGATGCCCTTGAACACCCCCTCCATCTTGACCACTTCGTCATTCTTGTCTTTTGTCATCATCTGCGCGAGCTTCTTCTGGTCCTGGAAAATGAGTGTCTCGGTTTTCTTTCCAGCGCTCTTGAAAACGTAGCGCCCCTTTTTCCAGTCGGTCTTGGCGTCATCCATCACCATATACGCAGGGACAGATACTTCACACGGTCTTATAATGTAGGCGTGTGTGGCAACTTTTTTTATCTTGACGGTCTTTGCAATCTCAAAGAATCTGTCCGCAGGCAGATCATCTGATATTGCGCCAGTAATCATCACAAGAAAATTCGTCCATGTCCAGACCACAACCTGGTATTTCGTGCCAGTGGTGGTGTTTTTGCTTATGAAACGGCAATATTGCTGACCAGACGGATTGATGGCCTCGAAATTCTCAAAATCGGTCGAGGAATCCCAAAGATCGACCATCCTGAGCTGGGTGGCAAGCGAAACACCAACCGGTATCGTGGAGGCCGTTATTTTGAACTTGAACTTGCCCGTTTTTGCAAATTCCACTTTTGGGCCGTCATCCTTTGGCTCCCAGTCGCCAGGAACTGTGGCAACAAAAAGTTTTCCTTCAAACGGCTTGTCCTCCACTGGCTTCGGAATCGTCGAAAGAACAACAAAAACAACAATCATAGCAACCACACCAATAACAATGATTGGAAGGACAATCTTCAAAAATGGGGATGGCTTTTTTGGCCCGGCTGGTGGCTGCTGGGGAAGCGGGGCCTGTGGCTGGTCGCCAGTTTTTTTCTCTGCCTGTCTGGACCTTTTATATTCATCCGGAATTTCGATTGGCTTGTCAAAATCCTTCGAGCGTCTGAAAAACAGCACCCTGTTGTTTGGCGCAAAGGCAAAAACCGGCCTGGCAAGAAGCGCCAGCACAAAAGCGGCAGACAAAATGGCAACACATGTTCCGAGCATCACTGTCCTCTTTTTCTATAACGAGTCTTGAAAAGATTTTAGGGCAAGGGGGCAGAATGTAAAGCCGAAAAAGGCTCGAGAATTAATACGACGACCACAAACCAAGAAATAGGTATGATTAATTTTTCTTGAAATAACTTTCTGCTAGTGCCCATGCTCCATCATATTTCTCCATAAGATGAGGTTTGAGCACATTCATTTTTTTCTTAACAATCTCTTTTGAGTTTTCACAAATATTCTTGTTCACCACAAAAACAATAGTTGCTGTTAACTCAAGGGTCTGATAATCCTTTTTAGCCAACTTTTCTACAATTTCTTTTAGTTCTTCTTCTTCAATGCCAAAAAGAGATTCATAGTCTGGCAACTTTTCTCTTGTTGAGTCTTCAAGTTCTGACGAATATGTCCAAGGGTACTCATTGCCAACTGGCTCATTCTCAATTATAAAACTAGTTTCTTTTGCCAAATATGTCGCATCAATACCCACATTCTTATCAAAAGGTCCGTATGTATAATAATCAAATTCATAAGTGAAAGTTTTTTTATTTCTTGCTTTCGCATACTGTTGAACAAGAAAAACTATTTTTTGTAGCTTGATTCGGCCAGCAATTTGTTTCTCTGGTGCAATATCAATAAGCCTCAAAAGCCTGACTTTGTTATTTATCAGTTTTTCGTTGTTCATAGTTGGCTATTAGTCTACTGACATCTTGGTCTATAAACAAGTATTGCTTTTCCTCGTTGGCTATAGGCTGTTTTGCTATATCAGAAAGTTCGGCCAAATTTTGAATTTTTCCATCTTTTGAACGAATATAAATATAATTCTGCGCCTCCTGTATTAAATCCTGTATTAAAGCTTCCCGTTCTTTGTGTTCAGAACTGTTATCATGCATAAAATCTTTTAGGTGATAATAATTATCTTTATTAAAAATATATTGTTCCCTATTTTGAGATTTATGCTCAAAAATAAAACTATCGAAATCACGGTTCGCATACACATCGTTACGAGTTTTTATTAAATCAAAACTTCTTTTCTTTTCACAGTATTCTGAATCAGAATCTTTATTTTTCTCCGATGATATTTTACTCATAAGTTTAGGTATTTTTCTGCATAAAAAACGCTTGCATAAATATCCAGAAATATTATTTTCGTCATTCGCCTGGTCATTGATTTTAGCAATAACTGTAAAATCGTCCTCTCGCAAGAAAGCTTTTAGATCAAACTCACTTTTACAATCTTCAATTCTTCTAATATCTTCTGTGGTCCCTTGACTGGTCATATTATTCTCAAACTCTCTTATTTTTTCCATTACTCTAATGAGGAAAATTTCAGAAGACAGGCAAGCCTTATGATTAATTGTTTGTTTGTAATGTATCCATCGAGACATCAAAAAATGCTCTATTGCTGATATTGCATTTTCTAAAAATACGATTTTATGGGCATTATTTAATACAGGTATTTTATCTAATGTTATACATTTTAATATGTAATCGGAATCGATTCTTATTGGAGTCCCACAAAAATAATTATCCCTAAGGATATAATCAATTCTGTCACAATCCAACTGGCTTGAAATAAGGTCCTTAAAAATAGCTATTTGATTAGTGGAATCATCATAAACTTCTGGTACATATTGTTTCTCCTTCAAAAGAGATGCCATATCGTCAATGGCAGATGATGGTAATTGTCCTTTTTTCATCGCATCATCAAGTACTTGATGAGTTTCACTATTTGTATCCCTAATGATAGCTATTGAATTATCCTCATGATTTTGTTTGTAATAATCTTCAAGTGTGTGACTAAAAGGAGTATGACCTATATCATGTAGCAAACCAGCGCAAGTCAAAGCTAATACGACTTGATCCTGATTATATGTTTCTAGTAAGCCTTCATCTTGAAGGGATTCAAAAATATTCTTACCATTTTCATCCTTTTGGTTTAATAGATAAGTAGCCGCTTTTTCTACAAGGTAAGCTACACCAATACTATGAGAAAATCTTGTATGGACAGCACAGGGATAGACAAATTCGACTGTACCTAATTGCCTTATTCTTCTTAAGCGCTGGAATTCCCTGGTTTCTATAAGCTGATGAATCAAACCATTTTTAGGAAACTCTATTATCCCATGTATTGGATCATTTATTCTGAATTTTTTCCCATTTTCGTTCAATCCCATGCCAAGATAAAATAACTAAATAATAGGGATTTGTAAATATGTAATGGAAGTGCATACAGCCTCTGGGGTTGCCAAAAATAAAGCCGGTATTATCATCTTGGCATGACAGGAAATCTATTTCTGGACATTCTGGCGTGGGTCGGGATTATTTTCGGGTGCTTCCTCTTCTTTTTTCTCGTTATCCTCAAGATAGTCAGGCACTATGTCCATTTTCCAGCACCGGCTTTTGTCACGGTCTTCATAGCTTCAAGGCTCAGGAACATCTCCCAGCCACCAGATCTTGTGGCCTCGTGGCTTGGGCTCGAAAAGGGCATGAAGGCGCTGGAAATCGGCCCCGGATATGGGACTTTCACCGTTCCGGCATCAAAGATTGTTGGTGAAAGCGGTAAAATCCATGCGCTGGACATCCAGCCAAAGGTGATCAAAAATCTGACCGCAAAGATCGAAAAACTCGGAATTAAAAACATCTTTCCGATTGTTGGCGATGCCTATAAACTCCCATTTGGCGACAAAATTTTTGACATTGTGTTCATGGTTGCTGTGCTGGAGGAAATCCCGGACAGGCAAAGGGCACTTGCCGAGTGCAAAAGAGTGTTGAAAGATGGCGGTCTGCTCTGCGTTGGCGAGCTCTTCCCCGACCCTGATTACCCACTGATGAAAACAGTCATAAAAGAATGCGGGAAGGCCGGCTTTGTTTTTGAGAAGAAATTTGGCTCATGGTGGCACTATCTGGTGAGGTTCAAAAAATAATACTCTGACGCTCCAGGGAACAACTCTGTCACCCTCCCGTGTACTGTAGGTGTAAGGGAAAGCCGAGAGGGGGATTTTATGCAAAAGAAGCTTGTGGTTCTGGGCGTGGTGACACTAGTGGCCATACTTTGTGCTTCATGTGGCAGCGGGTGGATCAACAACGGGACCTATCTTGAGAAATCCACGGAAGAGCTCCAGCCAGCAAAAACCGGCTGGATTGCAACACCAAAAGAAGACCTGAACAACAAACTGGAAAAGGGCCAGCCAATGGACAAGGATTTTGTGCCGTGGGAGGCAGAAGAATTTGACGGCTCGGGCCAGCTAGGCAAAAAGTGGAACATCAAACTAAAAGACAAAACAATTCCTAGCTTCTTCTTGGACCTGAAGGCGCTTAAACAAGGCTGGATGGTTTCCACTCCCATAGATGCTTTTGATGGTTACAAACCCTTTCTTGGAATGATCGATCCTGAAACCGGAAAAATCAAAAAGATTAAGGATAAGTATTATAAAATGGGGCCAACTAATGGAGAGTATGTCATTGTGAATGGTCCCCTGGGCTCTCTTTCGGCAGATTCATGCTGGAAAATATATGGTAGCAAGGTATTATGGTCAAGTTCATCAACTTCAATTATACCAGAATATTATTTTGTGTCTGGAAAGCTTATCAAAACAGGCATTCTTGCTGAATCAATAAATAAAGAAAATGATATTCGTAGCATAAATAGTATTGATCCCTGGACTGGTGAAGTTCTTTGGGAGATTATAAATCCGCTTTACGATCTGCACTATGCCAAAACAAGCGACAAGTACGCTTTTACAAAATTAAATGACAGCAAAAATAAAATGTCCTATTTAGTCAGGATTGACCCGGAAACAGGAAAGGTGGATGAGGTAAAATTGCCATATTACCAAATACACGGAATTGAGCCGATCGGGAAAAATATTTGGATTTCATCGTCAGAAGGACACCTGGCCATGATTGATGAAGAGAGCATGAAAACAGCCACAAGTGTAAAAATAGGTATGAGTGGCACTCTTTACTCAATTGGCGGTTACATTTTGGTGAGTAGCAATATAACCAAAGAATCGGTTCTTTATGACCCTGAATCCGGAAAAAGCATGACCATAAATGCTCAAAGCGCCAATGTTATAAACGGCACATTGGTTCTGGAAGAAAAAGACAAAATAAGAGGTGCGGACCCAAAAACGCTGGCAACCACATGGTGGATAGACAAAAAGGATTTGGGGACTGAAACATCAGTTGTCTGGCTCGACTGGCGCGGTGTTGTTGTACAATCAAAAGGAAGTATGGCCTGTTTTACAATGCCAGGCAAATAAATAAGGCCTGCCTTCCGGCAGGCCTTTGAATACATCTTTTCAGTCAATCAGGCAATTTCGTTGTAATAATTCTGAAGAACCGCAATACCTATTGGACCAAGAAGGAGAAGAAGAATAAAAGCTATAACGTCAGTACATTTTCCACTTGTGACCTTCTCTACACCCTGAGAATACTTCCACATCCACCAGATATTTACAAATGGGATGATGATAAGCCAAGTGGTTGGGATGTCTGCACCCTTGTCAACCATTTCATGTTTTGTCTTCCAGAGCCACCAGATGCAATAAATGCCAAATGTAATTATTGAAAAAACAAATACAAGAATTGGATTGCGCTTTTCCATTTTTAACACTACTTTCATTCAAGATATTACCATATACAGGCGCTGTTTTTGTCAAACACAGCCCCTCTAAACCATCGATTGGAAAGAGCCATCAGAGTTTGTACTTGATGTTTTCCAGTATAGTCCTTACATCCGGATCACCTGCATGGTCTCTGCCCTGGACTGTTATCGTTATCATCGTGTTGTTTATTTTTGCGGCATACTGGGTTTGCGGCAGTCCATATACATAGCTGGTTGTCTGATACTGGGTGCCACCGTGGGTCTCCGGTTTCATTGGGGTGGGATTATACTGGGGGAAATTGTTAATAAAAGCACCCAGATACTGTTCTGGTGTTTGCGAGTTGTCAAACTGGAACTTGAGCATCACATAAAATTCCTTGCCTTTTCTTTTCATATTGAAAAATCCTGCACCCATATCCGGTTTTATGCCTGCCATGTCATCTGTATAGCTCCACCCTTCAGGGATGAAAATTTCGATTTTTTCTCCGGTATATAAAAAACCATCTGCGGCTGAATGATTGTTGTTCTCCTGTCCTGCTGATTTATCGGTATTTACAGGTTCACTTGATGGATTTCCACCACAAGATGCCATCAGGATACCAGAAAAAACAATAAGGAGTAGCGCGAGATATTTCTTCATGTTAAAAACCTCCTATTTTTTGGAATGAAACAATTTTATCTGTTTCAATGAAAGTCATAAGGTGTATTTTTTAATACGGCATTATATATTTAGCAAGTACATAACAAATTTGTTTTGCTCAATTTTACACAAAGGGAGATTTTCCAATTGACACAAAATGCTATTTGTGCTAATTTTTGTAATATGGTAGAAGATTCTGGAGATGAAAAAAAGCTTGTACCTATACCTATTCGTGATGATAAAGGCAATAGTGTGGGGGAAGGTTATCAAAGAGAGATTGTAGAAGAGATAACACCTTGGTCTCAATTCAAAT
>JAKQLF010000106.1 GCA_029567325.1 Bacteroidota bacterium
TCTAGAACATCATTACCAGCTAGAATTGCTTGGACCATTGCTTCCCCTGGAGGGAAATTTTTAACAGCTCCTTTCATTTCCATCGCATCCGTAAAAGTAAGGCCTTCAAATTTTAAGTCTTTGCGCAATAATTTATCAACAATGGCAGGAGAAAAAGTAGATGCTAAACCTGAAGTCGTATCAAGTGCAGGAATATTTAAATGTGCCGTCATGACACCACTAAGTCCAGCATCAATTAATTTTTTGAAAGGATACAACTCTATGTCTTTGAGCCTTGAAATATCATGTTTTATCAAAGGCAAGTCATGATGAGAATCTACATCTGTATCGCCATGTCCTGGAAAATGTTTGGCTGTACAAAACAATCGTTGGCTTTGCATTCCTTTCATATATGCCAGTCCTTTATTGGCAACAGCTTCTTTATTTCCGCCAAAAGACCTAAAATTAATTACAGGATTATTAGGATTATTATTGACATCAACCACTGGGGCATAATTGATGTGAACACCTATCCGTTTGCATTGTCGCGCTACTTCTATTCCCATTGCTTCCAGTAAATCATCTTGTCCTTGCACTGCACCCAAAGTCACTGCATATGGAAATCGATCTGTACTATCCAGTCTCATACCAAGTCCCCATTCAAAATCTTGGCCTATCATCATTGGCGTTTTAGATAGTTTTTGTAGTCGATTTGTAATTTGAGCTTGTGTCGTAGGATTAGAAGCAAAAAAAACTATCCCACCTATTTTATATTCTTTAACCCACTGCTCAAGAGTAGCCAAATCATGCGGTTTACCAGAATAATTACCACGTGGCATCAGCAATTGACCAATCTTTTCTTCCAGTGTAAGACTTGCAAAAACAGAGTCTACCCATTTGATATTGTGATCTGTCAAAAATGCTGGTTTTTGACCTGATCCTACAACGGAATAAATCAAACAAGCTAAGATACTTAACCATTTATGAATAGAAATCATGAATTTACATATTAAAGAATGACAAAAGTAGTGAATCCAACTCAAGTTAGCTGAATTATCAAAAGAATAAAATTGATGAAGGTAAAATGATCGAAGTTTATTGCTTTTACCTTTAACTTTGTACAAAATATCATCTTTGAAAAACCATTTTCGCTAGGCATCATCAATGCTTTTAGGTTAGTATCATCAAAGTTAGTTACTTGGATAACATAATACCTTCCATAATTTCAATATAATATTCAAACCCTTTTGTTACTTTGTGTTTTCTTTCAGCAAACTCGACATCATGGATAGACAATACGATATCATACTTTTCGGTGCGACTGGTTTTACTGGCGCTTTGGTGGCAAAATACCTTGCAGAACATGCAAAGATGGAACATATTTCTTGGGCCATCGCAGGTAGAGACTCAGACAAACTGAATGAAATTAAGAGTGGATTGACCACAAAACCCGATATAGTCATTGCTGATGTAAAGGATGTCGATAGTTTGAATGTTATGGCTTCCAAATGTAAGATATTGATGAATACAGTAGGGCCATTCAATTGGTATGGCAAAAATGTAGTCAAGGCATGTATAGACAATCATACGCACTACTTAGATATTACTGGCGAGCCATCTTTTGTGGCAGATGTTTACAATTCTTATTTCCAACAAGCAGAAAACCAAAAATCGTGTATCGTAAATTGTTGTGGATTTGATAGTATACCTGCTGATTTTGCAGCGTGGCTCACAGCCAAAAAACTACCCCAAAGTGAACCAAAATCGCTGAAAGGTTACATACGCACAAATGCTACTTTTTCAGGAGG
>JAKQLF010000141.1 GCA_029567325.1 Bacteroidota bacterium
TTTGGAAGTATCATGGCTATGTTTGAGCATTTCACCCGTGAACAGTTGGGTGTAGCTTCACAAACATTGTATAATACTTGGAAAGACGAACCATATATTACTGATTTAGCTATAATCAGAAGAGGACGGTTAATTCAGAAAAGACAGAAAAACATAAAAGGCGGAAAGAATTAAGACATGGCGAAACAAAACGGAAATGGCGAAAAAGTGAAATCCATGGAATCATGGATTTGGGATGCAGCATGTAGTATAAGGGGTGCTGCGGACGCTGCAAAATACAAAGATTATATTTTACCCCTAATCTTCGTTAAACGTCTGTGTGATGTCTATGATGATGAAATAGACCGGATTGCTGAGCGTGTCACTTCAAGGACAAAGGCACTTCAACTGGTTGAAAGGGATAAGTCTCTGGTGCGTTTTTTTATGCCACTTAAACCTAAAGACCCTGAAAAAGAGACTACATGGGATGTCATTCGGACTCTAAGTGACAAAATTGGCCAACAATTGACAGATATATTGCGCTCTGTGGCAAAGGCGAATCCAAGCTTGCAGGGAATTATTGACAGGATTGATTTTAATGCCACAACCCATGGACAGAGAGACATCGATGATGACCGTTTAAGTAAACTTATCGAAAAAATCGCTGAAAAACGTTTGGGTTTGAAAGATGTTGAACCAGATATAATTGGCAGAAGTTATGAATATCTGATAAGAAAATTTGCTGAAGGAAGTGGACAAAGTGCTGGTGAATTTTATACCCCAGCCGAGGTTGGTTTCATTATGGCGAGAATAATGGACCCTGAACCGGGAATGGAAATATATGACCCGACTTGTGGAAGTGGTGGTTTACTTATAAAATGCGAACTGGTTTTGGAAGAAAAAATGAAATTGAAAAGCAAGACAAAATTTGCCCCGCTAAAACTCTACGGTCAGGAATTCATCCCGGCTACATGGGCAATGAGCAAAATGAATATGGTAATCCATGATATGGAAGGGGAAATTGAAATTGGTGACACACTTAAAAATCCCAAGTTCAAGCTTAATAATAAACTTAGAACTTTTGACCGAGTTTTAGCCAACCCCATGTGGAATCAAGGAAGAGACAGCTTGCCATACATCAACGATGATTTTTTCATCAATGATGAAATGGGACGATTTCCAGCGGGTAGTTGTGGTGGAAAAATAGATTGGGGATGGGTACAACATATTTATACCAGCTTAAATGACAATGGCCGAGCATCCATTGTTCTTGATACCGGAGCGCTAAGTCGTGGGAGTGGAAATCAAAGTAATAATAAGGAAAAGGATTGCCGCAAGTGGTTTATTGACAAAGACCTTATTGAGGGTGTAGTTTACCTTCCAGAGAACTTATTTTATAACACAGGAGCACCGGGAGTTTTGATTTTTATCAATCAATCAAAACAATATAAAGGGAAAATCTATTTACTGCATGCAGGAAAAGAGTTCGAAAAAGGTGACCCAAAAAACTATATCCCAAAGGAAAGTATTGAAAAAATCGTAGAATACTATAAAACTTTCAAAGAAGAAAACAAATTCGCTCGAATGGTAGGTAATGATGAAATAGTAAAAAATGATTACAATATTTCACCCAGTCGTTACATCCATGTTAATGACGAGGAAACATACCGTGCAATAAGTGAAATTATAGAGGAACTTAAAGCCTTGGAAGACGAAAAGGAAATAATTGATGCTGAATTAAATTCTGTATTTGAAAAACTTGGCATATGATTGAGTTACCTGTAGATGTATTAAAGCTACCTGCTAAATGGGAAATTAAACCACTAAAAGATGTTGCCGAACTTAAAAGAGGTTTATCGTGGAGCAAAGCTGATGAAACAGATGAAACTGGGAATCTTGTGATTTCAATTCCCAACATTAAAGAAGGTTGGATAGATTTTGAGTCAAAATTTAATCACTATTTATCGATTGAAATTCCCGAATCAAAGCGATTAAAAACTGGCGACATCTTATGTGTCGGCTCAAGCGGAAGCATACAAAATGTGGGTAGAAATTCAATGGTTAGATGGCTCCCAAGTGCTGATATTGCTTTTGCTTCATTTACTTTCATCATTAGCGCAAAAAGGAGTAAAATAGATAATGATTTTTTATATTTATTAATAAATTCTGACATTGTTCCATTTCACAAGTTCACAAAGAGAGCAGCAGATG
>JAKQLF010000216.1 GCA_029567325.1 Bacteroidota bacterium
AATGAATGGCTCCTGCGTCGCCAGCCTTGACAGATTCTACACAAAGAATGATTGGCGTTTACAAGTTGAAGCATCCGAACTCTATCCTGGCTGTTCAATGAAATATTTTTTAACTCAGACACACTTTAATGAACTATCCCACTTGAGCATCAAGGCAAGGCGAGCCACCTTTTTCTTCTCGCATAGATTGGCTTGGGAGCAAAATAACTTTATGGACTCTTTACTTTATGAACTTTTCACTTTATGAACTCACTTCAGCAGTTTCACAGTTTATTCAAAAAATAGCCTAATTTCGCGGCTCAAAGGTGACCATGTTATTAAAAAACACGCGCAGTTTTTTTCAAATAAAGGAAGTAGCCTCTTTGGGATTTTTATTCTCTACTTCTAGTCTGATGATTGGGATTTGGGCAGCAGCCTTGCCATTCATCATCAAAAGATTGGCCGTATCGGATGGGGAATTAGGATTGCTATTACTTTTTGGACCACTAGGGTCATTGTGCGGTGTCTTCATCTCAGGATACGTGTTTTCTAAAGTCAAAGTAGGTACCTGGCTTGGCAATGGCAATATGTTGTACGTTGCACTCATCACCATGGAAATATTGGCGCCCAATAAATGGTTTTTTGGGGCTGCACTTTTCTTTCGGGGATTCATCAGTTTTTTGAATGGAGTCGCTGTCAATACAATGGTTGGAATCCTGGAAACCAAATATCAACGCCGATTTATGAGTACAAGTCATGCCATGTATAGCGTGGGTGGAGGTGTGAGTGCCGGCATTGCAGCGCTGTTATACGGTTTTAAAATAAACAGTGGCTGGCAAGCATTACTCATAGGCGGCTTCATTGTGATCATGATTTTGAATTTGAAAAAATATTATCTGGCCCATGATTTTTATGTCCATTCAAAATCCTCATTCAATTTTCCTGACCGTACAATCCTTGGCTTATCGTTTATTTGTTTGGTTATTTTCATGACGGAAGGTTGTATTGTTGATTGGAGCTCTATTTACCTGGAGCGCAATTTATCTGTGCCAGTTTACTTGATTAGCCTAGGATACGGCGGTTTCGCAACTGCAATGACATTGGGAAGACTCAATGGTGATCGCATCATACCAAAAATTGGTGAAAAAAACATTGTCGTTGGCGGTACCATCATTGCTGCTTTGGGTATGGTTTTGGTAAGTTTGGGTGGAAGCTCATGGGCAGCTATTTTGGGATTTACAATCACAGGAGTTGGTTGTGCAGGCATCGTCCCTGTTTTATTCAGTGCTGCTGGAAAAATTCCGGGGGTAAGTCCAGTTCAAGGATTTGCCATGATCACTTCTGGAGGACTGATAGGTTTTGTGGCAGGACCCTCCATCATTGGATTTATCTCAGAAAGCACGAATCTATCCTACGGCTTTCTGTTTGTTTTGTTTATGTTACTTTTGGCTTCAACAACAGGTTGGGCAAATAAATGGCTCAGTGCTCCAATATCCTCAAATTAAAATAAGTCGTTTATCTGATCGCTTCACTTCCACGTACCTTGGTACTGATTCTGATGGCATCCAACACATCATAAACGAAAATTTTACCATCTCCAACTTCGTTTTCTGAGGCATTCTCCATGATTACATCGATGCATGTATCTAGATTCTCATCACTCACCACACATATGATCATCACCCTCGTTTGCAAAACCTTGGTTTGTTCTGCTCCCCGATATGATTCAGAGTAGGACTTTTGTAAGCCAATTCCTTTTACTGGGACCACAGTGAGACATGGAATATTGGCATTTTTAAGACCAATTTGCACCGCATCCAATTTAGACGGCCTTATGATTGCTTCAACTTTTTTCATGTTGCTTTTTCTTTATTTATTTGTAACTATTCAAAAGTAGAATATGCTTCTACACCAAAAGAAGCTGCATCGATGCCGGCCAACTCCTCCTCTCTTGACACCCTGATGCCAATCAATTTTTTCATGAGACTCATAATCATAAAAGTAACTGAAAATGAAAAAGCGGCAATGGTGGTTACTCCCATTAATTGTATCATCAATTGATGAGTGCCCCCGCCAAAAAACAAACCTTTTTCAGTTGCAAACAACCCAACAGCTATCGTGCCAAACAAACCATTGATGCCATGCACAGCGATGGCTCCGACTGGATCATCAATGTGGCGTCTATCAATCACCACTACCGCAAAATCTACCAATACCCCTGCTATCAAACCAATGATGATTGCAGCATTTGGACCTACAACATTGCAACCAGCGGTAATGGCAACCAAGCCAGCTAAAACGCCATTGATCACCATCGTGATGTCAATGGTCCCATATCTGAAATAAGTGTAAATCATCGTAGAAATACCTCCCGCGGCTGATGCCAGAAAAGTATTGGTTGCAACTTGTCCGATCATGTCCCATTTACCAACTGCCCCTAAAGTCGATCCGGGATTAAATCCAAACCATCCAAACCACAATATGAAAGCGCCAACTGCGGCCAATGGTAAATTGTGTCCAGGAATAGCGATAATTTTACCTCCTCTGTATTTGCCCAATCTTGGACCCAGAACTATTGCACTTGCCAATGCTGCAAAACCACCCATGGCATGTACTGCTGCTGACCCTGCAAAGTCATTAAATCCTTGTTTTGCAAGCCAACCATTTGGATTCCATACCCAATTGGCTACCAAAGGGTACATGATTGCGCAAAATATAAAAACAAAAACAGCATATGACCACACCTTCATTCTTTCTGCAACCGCTCCAGAAACGATTGATATTGCCGCCATGGCGAAACCCAACTGTATGAACCAAAAGAGCTTGTTGGACACTGTGAGACCCAATCCTAGATCCTGATCTGTAATTCCCAAATCAAAAGCTACCCATCCATTCGAAATACCGTAGGCAATACCAAATCCGCATAAGTAAAAAGCTATACCACCAAAAGTCACATCAATGATTACCTTGGCAATGATACTCATGGCATTTTTGGCTCTGATAAATCCAGCTTCCAATAAGGCAAAACCTCCTTCCATCAAAAATATCAAAGCAGCACACAATGCCACCCATACCGTATCAATGGCGTGGACCATTTCGCTTTGTTGTAATATAACTTCGTTGATTTCTTCCATAAATGACTTTACTTATACCGATTTGAAAAACAAACAGTAAAATTATAAATCAAAAATAAATATGGCAGAATAATAAACTGTCAATATACAAATTACTTATTATTTTGAATTTATGTTAATATTTAAACATTTTATTATTTTATAATTTCAGTTTATAATAATTTTTTATTCCATAAAAGGTGCGAAAAGGCAATATGGCGAAGGTTTTTCATATACAAGAAAGGCGGTATTCCTTGGATTTAAAGTAAAAAACAGTACTGGTAGGATGTGGTACAATAAGTAAATGGCAGCGATTCAACCTGCATCTTCAGTAAGAATTAAAAAAAACAGGGCTGGAGCTGGTCGCAGTTTACAACACCCAATAAGTTTACTTCGAATTTTCAGATGCTTGTGTTGTGATGTAATACTTGGTAAGCATATTGTCTATTTCCCAATCAGGCAATTTTCCTGCTTCCAAATATTTTATGAAATTATTGGTTACCTGTCCAAAATGGGCTTCGTGTCCATTGCGATAGGATTCGGGAATGAGGATCATGGCAGAACCATTTGGCAACATTTTAGCCTCAATGCCAGGATAAGTTTTGGCAGCACTCGCGACGGCAAGTTTTACTTTCTGCTCAAAATCAGCACTTTTTCCTACTTGCTCAATGTATAATTGTGGAATAAATTTTTCTTCTTGCCCTTGTCTGATCACCAAATTTGCCTTGCTACCCCGCATGATGGAGAAGTGAGTATCACCTGTTCCTGGGAGGGCTTCATAACCCCAAGTTACGCCAACTTTGGACCAGACACCATCGATATCAAAAGTTATTTGCCCATTGCAATTGACAGATAAGTTGCCATCTTTCCCGACATTTTTTTCTAAATAGGTTGGATACTTTTTCGCCTGCGTTACCTTCGAAAATTGGTCAAAAGTCAACTTGGTTGCCCATTGTTTTCCAATAATAGTTCCAACTTGTTTTTTCTTTATGGCTTTGCCTGGAAAACATTCCCACATGGCCAAATCTATCAAATGGGTAGTAACGTCTACAATACCCTCCCCTTCTTGGCTTACATCAAAAAACCATTGTGGTCGCACCAGCTGCGAGCCCGAAACCTGTTTGGAAAAATAATGAACACTCTCCTTCTCAATGGCTGGGCTATCTTTACTACCCTTCTCTAAATTACCAAAGAGCTCAACGTCACCGGATAAATGTTTTTGCAACATGGTGGTGATTTCAAATCTTTCGGTCATGATGTCATAAATCATCACCCCTTTGGTTTTAGCCACCTCAAAAGCTTTGAGGAGCAATGTATAATCTTCAGGAGTGATGGCCATCGGTTTATCCGCAAATACATGTTTGCCAAGCTTTACCGCTTCATAAATATAGGTCGTCTTTTTTTTGTTATTTCCCGCAAGTACAACCACATTTCCTTTACTATTTTGGATAAACTCATTCAAAAAATCATCGGAGAGATGCTCTTGGAGTTTCCATGAAGTTGGATCCTCTTTTCTGGAATTATAAGCTTCAATTTTATCCTTGTATGATTGATACTCTGGACCTGCGGGCGCATAAACTTCAACTTCAGTACTTACATCGGCGTACATGGTTTTCTGTACCAAGGCAGCATGAAAGTGACCAGGATCTAATACCGTCAATTTTATGGACTTAGTTTGGCCATTTAGAAGGAGCGAAATGGTTGCAAAATGGATCATCAGCAACAAACTTTTGGATGGTTTCATTTGAATATTTTCTATTTAAAGATTAGTCCTTTTACTTTATTTCTTTGAGAAAATTGGTGTAATGAGCTTCTGCTGTAACCGCATCCATTTTATCATCAAAAACCACCAATCTGTATTTTAAATGATAATCCTTTCCGGGCATCAATTTCCAATCCTTGTTTTTTGTTGGACTGAAATTCACAAACAAATAACCACCATTGCTATTCTCAGGCCAAATACGAATGGGTTCCCCTTTATCCGGCGTATGATTGTAATTATCTGGGTGAGACAACATCAGGATACCACCACTGCCAGTTTCAAAACTTCCTTGTGATAAAATCCATTTGGCCAAACTGCCATCTGAGCCTTCTCGTGGAATTCCAGCCGAAGTCAAAACCGTACAATTTTCCTTCTTCCACTCTGATGTCGCTCTCCAACCCAAACCAGCATATCTGTATTCTAAAATGTTGAATGGTGCATCAGTTGCGCATTTGTAAACAGATTCTAAATCGATTGCGTAAGAGTTGGAAGTCAATTTTTTGATGGATACAACTTGATCCTCTATCAAAACTATCTCTTTGATTCCACCTTTTGTTTTTACATGGTTGTGGACGGCCGTATACTTGACGCCTCCATTTTTGGTTTTTTCAATATTTTTGAAGCTGTCGAAAGCCACAAGGCCTGTTTTCTGATTTAAGTTCCAAAAATCTACCGTATCACCTTTTATTTCAACATGAGTCCATGGATTCCAAATACCATAATGATGATAATGGTCTTTGGGTTGGATCCAAGTGAGTAATTTTCCTGAAGGCGTGTTGACAGGATGCATAAAACCACTTCTTCCATAAGCTGGACTGACGCCCTCTGGTGGATTCATAAATTCATATTGATGACCCAATATTTCTTGATTCCCATCCAGAATTTGCAAACGTCCATCCTTTTTCTGAAATGATAATTGGGAGGACTGACAAATGACCGATTGGCTATTCAAAACCATGAGTAAAACTAAACTTATAGCAATCGATAGTCCTTTGATGTGCATTTTATGTGGATTTGAATGATTCAATAAAACAATGATATCAAAAAGTAAGGAGTATCTGGTATGAGTGAGCCTATTTCACAAAAATTTAAAAGATGATCCGCCAGTTAAACAACTTCATATTGAGAAGAAAATGATTGTTCCTGGAATCTTTTAACTTTAAATTTCTATTTTTGTGGCCCAAGGCAAAAAGCTCTCAAAGCATTGCCGCATTTTTGAAAAATCAAATAATAATTATCAGGAGATGAGCGATACTAAAAAAATCATTTACACCATCACAGATGAAGCACCTGCGTTGGCAACTTATTCTTTTCTTCCCATCATTGAAGCTTTTACTTCAGTGGCAGGAGTAGAAGTAGAAACAAGAGACATATCGCTGGCAGCACGCATTTTGGCGGCTTTCCCAGATTATTTAAAACCAGACCAAGTTGTCAATGACAATTTATCTGAACTTGGCCAATTGTGTTTAACTCCTGAAGCCAATATCATCAAACTACCAAACATCAGTGCGTCCGTTCCACAACTCAATGCTGCTATCAAAGAATTGCAAGGCAAAGGATATGCAATCCCTGACTTTTTGGAAGAGCCTAAAACAGATGCTGAAAAAGATGCAGTGGTCAGATATAAGAAAATTTTGGGTAGCGCCGTGAATCCTGTCATCAGAGAAGGTAACTCGGACAGACGCGCACCAAAGTCAGTCAAAGAATACGCTCGTCAAAACCCACACAGAATGGGATCTTGGTCTCCTGATTCTAAAACACATGTAGCTACCATGGGTGCTGGAGATTTCCAGGCCAATGAAAAATCAGTGACAATAGCACAGCCTACAAAAATCAAAATAGTTTTAGAAGGCAAAGATGGGTCTACTACAGTTTTGAAAGACAGCTTTGGACTTTTGGCGGGTGAAGTCATCGATGGCACCAAAATGGAGAAAGAGGCACTTCGCCAGTTTTTGGATAACGAAATATTGAGCGCTAAAGAACAAGTGGTTTTGTTTTCTTTACATATGAAGGCTACGATGATGAAGGTTTCTGACCCCATCATTTTCGGAATAGCAGTCAAAGAATTTTTCAAACCAGTTTTCGAGAAATTTGGCAAAGAACTGGACTCAGTAGGTGTGGATGTTAAAAACGGATTTGGCGATGTTTTGGCCAAAATAAAAGAACTTCCTGCGGATACTTATGCAGCCATCCAAGCAGAGATAGAAAGTTGTTATGAAAATGGACCAGCACTTGCAATGGTTAATTCAGACAAAGGAATTACCAATCTCCACGTGCCAAGTGATGTAATCATCGACGCTTCAATGCCAGCCATGATCAGAGAAGGTGGTAAAATGTGGGACAAAGCAGGTAAAACACAAGATACAAAGGCGGTCATTCCAGACAGCAGTTATGCTGGAATCTACCAAGCAACGATAGATTTTTGCAAAGCGCACGGTGCTTTTGATCCAAAAACCATGGGAAGCGTTCCCAATGTAGGTTTGATGGCTCAAAAAGCAGAAGAATATGGTTCGCATGACAAAACCTTTGAAATCAAAAAAGCTGGAGTTGTCAATGTAGTGGATGAAAACGGTAATATTTTAATTTCCCATGGAGTTGCAGAAGGCGATATCTGGAGAATGTGTCAAGTCAAAGATGCACCGATTCAGGATTGGGTGAAATTGGCTGTCAACAGAGCGAAAGCTTCTCAGACGCCGATCGTTTTCTGGTTGGATGAAAAAAGAGCCCACGATGCAGAACTCATCAAAAAAGTGAAAGCGTATTTGCCAACTTTTGACCTCACAGGTGTTGAATATTACATCATGTCTCCAACAGAAGCAACCAAGTTTTCATTGGAAAGAATCAAAGCGGGCAAAGATACCATCTCAGTGACGGGTAATGTTTTGAGAGACTACAATACGGACTTATTCCCTATTTTGGAATTGGGTACGAGTGCAAAAATGTTGTCTATCGTCCCATTGATGAATGGAGGCGGATTGTTTGAAACTGGTGCAGGTGGATCTGCTCCAAAACACGTACAACAATTGGTTGAGGAGAATCACTTGAGGTGGGATTCATTAGGCGAATTTCTCGCCTTGGCTGTTTCATTAGAACATTTGTCTAGTACTTTTGGAAATGCAGTGGCAGGCGTTCTGGGAGAAACCCTCGACGAAGCTACAGGTAAATACCTCAATGAGGACAAATCTCCATCAAGGAGCGCAGGTGAGATCGACAACAGAGGTAGCCATTTCTATGTTGCTATGTATTGGGCGAGAGCACTTGCCAATCAAACGAAAGATGCAAATCTGGCTAAAATTTTCACTCCCATTGCAGAAGCTTTGGAATCTAAGGAAACAGTAATCAACGAAGAACTTTTGGCTGTACAGGGTAAACCTGCTGACATCGGAGGATATTATGCTCCGAACTTTGCAGTGGTAAGCCATGTGATGAGGCCAAGTGCGACGCTCAATGGTATCATTGACAGTATTGGGAAGTAGCTGCGAGCTTCGAGCAACGAGCAACGAGCTTCGAGCTTTGTGATTTTTTTGCTGATTGCTGATGACTGATAGCTGGATGTAATTCGTGCATTCGTGGCGAAAGGTATTGCCGTTATTTTTGCACGAGCATCGAGCTTTGAGCTTTTTTTTGCTGATTGCTGATAGCTGAGTGCAATTAATTTCCGGTCTCCGGTTTCCTGTTTCCTTCCGATAGCTATCGGAACGATCTCACGATTTCCGATTTCCGATTTCCGATTTCCGATTTCCGATTTCCGATTTAGTCCTTCAGTTTACCATACCTATAAGCTTCAATTCTAGACCTAATTTCACTGATTTTTTCAATTGTATTTTTACTCAATCTTGCTACGTATCTGAGTGAAGACCATTTTTGATCAACCAGATTTCTGTATTTCTGGTCATTAAAAACAAAGTCGGGATCGATAGGCTGTGTGCTTTCGCTATTCCAGGAAGTAAAATGATCGGTATAGTATCTTCTGAGATCCTCTCTGATGGCATTAAATTGTGTTTCATTTATTCTCAGCACATAAAGCTTTTCTTCATAATAATTGATGATCAAGGATCGAAGAGAATCATCTTTGATCAATTGAAAATTCTCTTGTTTTAGCTCTTCATATTTAGCCAGCGAAACAGGGATGAAAAATATGTATTGAAAACCAGCAGCAGCAAAATCCAAACTGTCACGACTTCCAGACTCACGATTAAGATATTTCACAAGATAAGACATTTGGTCTGACCAATATTCTGCTGCATCAATATTACCTTGAAGATCTGTGCTATCAAATTGTAAAACCTCACTGTATTCCTTGAGAAAAAGGTCTTCTTTATTGTTTTCCTTCCGGGTTTCGTTCCAGTTATTCAATAAAAAAGCCAATAAAATTCCACAAGCAGTAATCAAGATTTCCCTGATAAAATAAGGCAATTTGAAGTTTTTCAAATAAGTTGACAACCGTTTAATTCCGAACATATGTAAAATGCTATTATTTAATACTGCATTGATATTGACCCAAATGATGTATAATTTAAAATTCTGTAGACAAAGCTAATCGATCTGGGAATGATTTAAAGAATAGCTTTTAAAAAGGTAAAAAATAGCCATTTCTAATTATGACCAAAAGGGTTCAATTTATCAAAGTTGATATTTTGATAACAAAGGAAAGACAGGCAGTTAATATTAATGATTCATTTTTGCGAGCATTATTGCAGGTGCGTTTTCACAACATTATTGCCAAATTAAATTTACCTTTGCCTCCAATCTAGCCGTAAGAATAAGAAAGTATGGGACAAGTAGAATTGATTATGCCCAAAATGGGGGAAAGCATCATAGAGGCAACAATCATCAAATGGCATAAATCCGTGGGTGATACCATAGAAGTGGACGAGACAGTACTCGAAATAGCTACTGACAAAGTAGATTCAGAAATACCTTCACCGGTTGCTGGAACGCTGGTAAAAGTGTTTTTCAAAGAAGATGACGTTGTCCCTGTGGGCACAGCCATCGCCATGATCGCTACAGAAGGGCAAGTTGCAGATAGTCCGATGACAGGTAGTAGCCAAGAGGATACCACCGTCCAAAGTCAGGATGCGGAAGAAGCAAGCATCAAAATTGCAGAATCATTTTTGGAGCCACTACCAGCACAAGCAGTTGCTGTGGAGATGATTGCTCCAAATGCCGGAGAAAAAAAATCTGATAAATTTTACTCTCCTTTGGTGAGAAACATTGCAAAAGAAGAGGGCCTTTCTTTATCAGAACTCGACAAACTCGATGGCTCTGGTCTGGGCGGCAGAGTAACCAAGACAGATATTCTTTCCTATCTTAAGGACCGCGGTTCGGTTCAAAATGCTTCTACTAATCCAATTGCGACGCCTACTACCGTCTCACAAAAGCCAACATTGGGCAATTATTCTATGCCCAGCGGAGAATTTGAAATCATTGAGATGGACCGCATGCGCAAGATGATTGCAGAACATATGGTCACGTCCAAATCTGTTTCGCCGCACGTTACCTCTTTTGTAGAGGCAGATGTGACGAACATTGTGGCTTGGAGAGAGAAAATGAAGGACGGATACGCCAAACAATACAATGAAAAACTCACCTTCACTCCCCTATTCATAGAGGCGGTAGTGAAAGCTTTAAAGGATTTTCCAAAGGTCAATTGCTCTGTACAAGGAGATCGCATTCACATTTATAAAAATTTCAACATCGGCATGGCTACTGCTTTGCCTAGCGGCAATCTCATTGTCCCTGTCATCAAAAAAGCTGAATTGCTCAATCTCGCTGGACTTACCCAACAAGTAAATGACCTTGCAAACCGAGCACGAAATAATAAACTCAAACCAGAAGACATCAAAGACGGCACCTTTACTGTCACCAATGTGGGTACTTTTGGCAATGTCATGGGTACGCCCATCATCAACCAACCCCAAGCAGCCATTCTTGCATTAGGTGCGATCAGGAAAAAACCTGCTGTCTTAGAAACAGAATATGGAGATGTAATTGCCATCAGACAGATGATGTTTATGTCACTTTCTTATGATCACAGAATCATCGATGGTTTTCTGGGCGGCAGCTTTTTGAAAAGAATTGCTGATTACCTTGAAAACTTTGACCCAAACCGCGGAATATAATGAAACACACACGACTCACCTTGCTGCTGATTTTCTTTGCAACTTTTATGATACAAAAGGCTGATGGTCAAGTACATCTGAAAAAAGAGGCAATCAAAATGTTGGCAAATGCCAAGTACAAGGAGGTTGTTTCCATTGTCAACGGCATGGAATCTGAAAAAGAGGATGGTGAGTTATTGACTATGAGGGGAATCAGCTATTATTTTTTGAATAAGCCTGATTTAGCCATCAAAGATTTGCGAAAAGCTCATTCCATGGGTTCTTCAAATCCCAATCTTTTTCTTTATTCTGCTAAAAGTTATTACGCCCAAGGTAATTACGAAGACGCTGCTTTGTTTTACAAAAACTATCTCAAATCGATAGACAGTAATCATGAGGATGTTCCCTTTATCGTCAACGAAATCAAAAGGTGTGCTGCGAATGCACAATTTCAATCCGATCTTTCTATGGCGTACGTGGAAAATTTGGGAGGCTCAGTGAATTCAGAGTATGATGAAAAATTACCCAAACACAGTCCCAATCATCAGAATAAATACTATTTCTCCTCTGATCGTGATCTTTCTGCAGGCGGTTTACGTGATGCAGAGGGTATGAAAGATGAAATGTATGGTAGATACACAATGGACATGTATTCTGTAGAGTTGATCAATGGTAACTGGACACCCGTTTACACATTCAACAGCTTGCAAAACACTGCCAAAAACGAATACATCCAAGGATTTAATGGAGACGGCAATACCTTATACTTTTTGAAATCAACCGGACTGAATACTAGTGAACTTTATGCGGATTCATTCAACCTTGATATAGAAAAAAGAGCTTTCCCCAAGGCTGTTGTTTCAGGTTTTGACGGTTCTATTGGCGATAAAGATTTATTCTTATTTAATGATTCACTTTGGTTGTTTTCTTCCATGCGTGCGGGTGGTTTTGGTGGTTATGATTTATATTTTATGCGCAAAGTAGATGGCAATTGGGAGCAGCCACAAAACTTTGGTCCATCTATCAATTCCAATTACAACGATGTAAGTCCGTTTCTGAGCAAAGGATCTAAAGTATTGACTTTTAGTTCTGACAGATTGGAGGGCTTTGGTGGATTCGACATATTTGTTTCTGGATATAATCTGGAAAAAGAACTTTGGGATAATCCTAGAAATTTAGGTTCACCTGTAAATTCACCTATGGATGAACTTGGTTTTTTTGTAAGTGCTGATGGTAGTCAGGCGGTTTTATCTTCCAATCGGATCAATGGTTTCGGAGGATTTGATATATACATTGCTTATCTCAAAACACAACTCTTAGACCAATTGGAATATGTAGAAGTGCCATTATGGTTGGATATTCCTGCTGAAGATTTGGCAGATGCGGATCCATTTGGTGATATTGGAGTAATAAAAACACCAGAAGATCAGCCACAAACTCCCACAGCAGAAGCCAAGGAATTTCTCAATCAGCCTATTTTACTTTCCGAAAATGATGACCAGATCAATGCAACGGGCCAATACAATCTCAACAATCTGGCAGACTTGATGAAGATCAATCCAGAGATCAATGTCATTTTCCTCAGCAGTACATCAACTGTAGGCATGGCCGATTTCAATCTTTTTTATACGGTGAAAAGAGGTGAGCAAGTCGTAGATTATTTGTCTAGAAAAGGCATTAACAAAAACAGAATGACCATCGTGGGCAAAGGTGATCACTTTCCTTTGGTAAACCCAGGCGAATCTAGGATAGCAGCCACGCTAAACAACCGCGTAGACATCAAAATTTTTGATTACAATGCCTCTAGAGTGCGGGTTTTTGACGATCCACCAACAGTTCTTTCTACCTTGATTGACGAGCGTTCTGTCAACTTTAATAAAAATTTCTCCACACTTTTTTATGCTGTAAAAATTGCAGAAACCAGCCAGATGTTACGAACTGATCTGATCAAAACAGCAAAAGAAGCATTCATTATAAAATCCCCTAATAAGGATTTTTATGAATATTACGTCGGTCTTTTTGATCATTACAATGCGGCAAGGGGTATGAAAAATGACTTGCTCAGACAAAATGTGATGAATGCTGAGGTAGTTCCATTTTTATATGGTAGAAAATTGGACGCAGCTAGTATCCAGAACAACCTCACTGCATTTCCAGACCTGGAAGACTATTTGAAATACGAAAAATAGCAGTCATTTATGAGTAATAATGTACCAACTATAGCTGACTTACTTTCATTTTTTCCGGAAGTAACCTTGCCTTTTACAATAACTGAAGAGTCTATGGATCATTTCCGACTCACAAACGAAGATCTTCCATTTGCATTGATCAATGCCTTTTTGGAAGAATGGGAAGGTGTCGATGAAGATGATATGACAGAATATTTCCCCTGTTTAAAATTACCATCGGAGGAACAGTATGAGTGTATACTCTATTGGCGTGCTGCTTTTCTAAAATATGAATACATTCTCACCACTATCAATAAGTCTGGAGATGTGATCAGTAGACGGGTGATTGCTGGTAGTAGATATGAAGGCAGTCATTTCTTAAAATCAGCCGCCAGAGTGGATGAAGATCGCATCATTCACATCATGACAGGTATCATGAGTGCGGATCAAAATGAACTAGACCCCGAATTGAGCAAACCATATAATATGGAGATCATGCCTTCTGGCGAAATAATTTCATATAAAGAATAAAATCCATCGTGATGAGGTTTAAAATCATTTTTAGTTTGCTTTTCATAGTTGCCACATTGAATACTGGCTGTAAAACTCAAGCAAAAATAAATACCCAAAATTCGGCTTTCACCAACGCTGATAAAACTCCTAAAAACATCATTTTGATGATTGGAGATGGCATGGGACTCACGCAGATCACAGCTGCTATGATCAGCAATGGTTACAAACTCAATCTAGAGCGAATGCCCATCACAGGTTTTCATAAGTCATACAGCTCAGATGATTTGATAACCGACTCGGCAGCTGGGGCAACCTCTTTTGCTTGTGGAGTAAAAACCTATAATGCGGCCATTGGTGTGACAGATGATACACTAGCCTCGCAAACCATATTGGAGGAAGTACAAGATGCAGGCATGCAAACAGGCGTTGTGGTCACATCAACCATCGTTCATGCTACACCGGCTTCTTTCATTTCACATAATAGAAATCGCAACAATTACGAGGAGATTGCTGAAGATATCATAGATTGTAAGGCTGATTATTTGATTGGCGGCGGGAAAAAATATTTTGATCGCAGAAAAGATGAAAAAAATATACTCGAGGAAATGAAGAAAAACGGCTATGCTGTATCTACTTTTCTTGAAACTGACCCCGAAAATGTGGTGGTGACTCCAGGTAAAAAACTATTCTATTTAGCCGCTGATGGAGACCCATTGTCAGTAGAGCAAGGCAGAAATTATTTGGAGCCCATGAGTATGAAAGTCATCCATGCATTGAGTCAATCGAAGGATGGTTTTTTCCTCATGATTGAAGGTTCACAAATAGATTGGGGCGGTCATGGCAATAACATCAAACAAGTTGTCACCGAAACCATAGACTTTGATAAAACGATAGGAAGTGTATTGGACTGGGTCAATAAAAATGGAGAAACTTTGTTAATTATTACTGCTGATCATGAAACAGGAGGTTTGGCTATAAACCCTGGGACAACCATGGATTCATTGGTTGTTTCGTTTGCCACCACACACCATTCAGGTACACTCATCCCTGTTTTCTCCGCAGGGCCAGGAAGTACCATGTTCAGTGGTATTTATGAAAACACAGCAATTTATCATAAAATGAGGCATGCACTCAACTTTCCAAAGCGTACCCAACCAAAGATTCTAAATGTCTCAGCAAAGAAATAAAATATTTTTTGCAAGTGATTTTCACCTTGGTGCTGCTGCAATAGAAGGGAGTAAGGACCGTGAAAAAAAGATAGTAGAATGGCTGCATTTGGTTGGTCCTCAAGCCTCTGAAATATTTTTAGTTGGGGATATTTTTGATTATTGGTTTGAATATGCGGAGGTCATCCCAAAAGGATATACACGTCTCTTGGGTACAATTGCAAAATATGCCGATGCCGGAGTAAAATTCCATTTTTTTACTGGAAACCATGACATGTGGGTTTTTGATTACTTCACCAAGGAATTGGGCATGGACATCCATTATACTCCCAAAGTTTTTGAGCGATTTGGCAAAAAAATCTTTGTCGGCCATGGTGATGGATTGGGGCCGGGAGATCGCTCATATAAGATGATCAAAAAAGTATTCAATCATCGATTGAGTAAGTGGTTATTTGCCAGAATACACCCCAATACGGGAATAAAAATCATGAGATCTACCAGCAAAAGCAGCCGTCTTTCAGACAGCGAGCAGGACCACATCCAAAATATGGCAGATGAGTGGTTGGTACAATTCTCTGAAGAATATCTAAAAGACAATCAGATCGATTATTTCATTTTTGGACATAGGCACATTCCCATTACCCACACATTAAGCAATGGTAAATCCGTTTATTTCAATCTTGGAGAATGGTGGAAATCCTGCACCTATCTGGAGATGGGAGTTGAGGAAATTGGGCTGAAGAGGTTTGATGTAGGGGTAATTTGAGGTTTGGAAGTGGGGCGATTATATTTCCAAATGCGAATTATGGGCTCAATTTACACCAGAAACACCTTTAATCGAGTAGATTTGTTTGATAAAGAAATTTTAATTCCTGGTATAAATTAGGACAATCATCATGAAAAAGTTGAGCTTCATTTTCATATATTTTTTACTTGCTTCGCTTTATGGCCAGGAAGTGATTCCTTTGTATCCAGGCATAGCTCCTGGTTCTGAAAACTGGACCTGGGAAGAAAAGACGGTTGGTGCGAATACAGGCAATTCCATGGTTTATAATGTCTCCAAACCAACCTTGACCTATTACCGGGCCCCCGAAAATATTAGATCCGGAGCTGTGATGCTGGTGGCTCCCGGAGGCGCCTTCCACATTCTTTCTATTGAAAATGAAGGCAACAAAGTAGCTGAGTTTCTAAATGGTCTGGGCATAGATGCCTTTGTTTTAAAATACAGATTGTCTCACATCTATGGACAAGATCCTATGCAGGAATTGTTTGGCTTGATGAGTGATTTCAAAAAGCTTGACTCAATAAACACCCCAACAGTAGCATTTGCGACCCAAGATGGCATCCGCGCTTTGTCCTTGATTCATGAAATGTCTGAGATGAAAGGATTCGATACTGGCAAAATCGGCATGATGGGTTTTTCTGCCGGTGCCACCCTGACGATGAGCGTTCTTATGTCTGCCGAACAGAAACTAAAACCCTCCATCGTCGCACCTTTTTACTTGTATAAACCTGCTGTCATCGGCAAAATATTTCCTGAAAAACAAACTCCAATGTTCATAGCAGTTGCAAGCGACGATGGGCTCAAGTTTGTTCCACACAGCATAGAGTTATACAATGAGTGGATGGGCAAGGCTCAACCTACCGAACTTCACATCTACGAAAGTGGCAACCATGGCTTCGGCATGCAAGCCAAAGGAACTGCCTCCGACCAATGGCCTTCAGATTTTAAATCATGGTTGAAGCAAAGAAAGTGGTTGAAATAAATGAAACTTATGTTTTATTTCTATTCAAGCCTACAGGTTTCCTGTAAAATATGTAAATCTATAGTTTCATGGAAGTGTATATAAGCGACACATGCATGACACGTGCCTGACAGATTTATACTGTTACTCACCTTAAAATAGTCACAGACCCCCTGTAAACCTTCCTAATTCCACTCTCAAAAACAACATTTGCAATCCAGCTATATGCTCCTTGAGGCAACAATTCTCCTTTATATGTTCCGTCCCAGGAAGCCCCGGGCTGGTTATCTGTTAAGGTCTTATCTTCCCAAACTTTTTCTCCCCATGGTGAATAAATTGCAATTTCATAGGCTTCCAAGCCAAGTCCTACCGGTTTGAAAACCCTTACTCCTGGCTCTCCATATTCAGGAGAAATAGCATTGGGTGCAAAAAAAGTGTTTATCCATTCAGGTTGAATGATTTTGGTTATGCTGTCAACACAACTAAGCCTTCCAAGATTACTTTGTGAAACAGTAAGCGTTACTTCAACTGGTCGATTAATGTTATAAATATGCTCAGGATTTTCAATCGTTTCAAAAAATCCATCTCCAAAATTCCAAAACCATTGGTCAGCGTTTTCGCTCAAATTGTCAAAACGAACTTCTCCCAAACGGGCATTATCAAACGCTGATTCGTAATTAAAGTCTGCAATTGGAGCTTCAAAGATTTCAATTGCATCCAAATAAGTCAACGTGTCCCTACATAAATCATTGAATATTGCAATGAATTGTATATCATATACACCTTGATTTGAAAATGAAATCTGAGGAATCCTATCCGTACTTTTCCCTAGCCCCTCAAAATCCCATAAATAAGAAATTGCATTTTTACTTTCATTCATAAAAACCAAAAGTTCCTGCTCACAATGATCTCTTTCAAAGCTTATTTCTGCTTCTGGTTGCTGGTATATGTTGACAATCCTGAATGAAGTATCTTTACAGTTAAATTGATTTGCAACAGTTAAATTAATCTGATATTCGCCTGGTGCGTCAAAATTTACTTCGAGGTTTTTAGTGCTAGCTATGACTTTATTTTCCTGAAACCAAGTGTATGCTTGACCATCATTGGTCAAATTTTTGAATTCAACGCGCATGGGGACTCCACATTCTTTTTCTTTAGCAAATTCAAAATCAGCTATGGGTAAAGGGTGAATTACCATCTGTTGTATGGAGGAATCACTTGGGCATCCATTGGTATTGGAAGCCACCAGTTTTATATCAAAAACGCCATCCTGGTTGAAAATAAAACTTGTTTCGGGTCTATTGTCAGTATTATCGCCCGGGAATTGCCAAAACAATGAAGAAAATCCGGTTGATAAACTGCTAAAATTTACATTTAGGCCAGCACATCCACTATTTATTTCTTGGTTGAATAGAGCTTTTGGAGTTTCTTTTACTGTTATGGCCTTTTGTAATTCAGCTTTACATCCAAAAGCACTTTGAGCCATGAGTCCAACTAAAATTTCTTTCGCATCTTTAGCAATATATTGGATATTTTTTTCTGTGGATGTAAGAGTGTCTATTGTCCAGAGGTAGGTATTTGCGCCAATGGTTTCATTAATCGTAAAAATGGTATCGTGATTTTGGCAAATTTCTACCTTTTGAAAATTGAAATTTATCATTGGTTTAGGGTAAACAATAAAGCCAGTTTGGATGGTATCGGCGCTACAATTGTTTTTATCAATAACCTTTAATTTTACCTCATAAGTCCCAGGATTTTTAAAAACAAAGGAAGGATTTTCAATATTGGAATTTTCATTACCGAAGTCCCAATCATAAGCCAATCCAGCTGTGCTATTATTTTTGAATTGTACTACTAATGGTTCACAACCATTCTTGACATCAGCTTGAAATTCAACTTTTGGCAACCCAACAATTTGTATAGAATTTGTAGCGGTCAAAGGACAATTATTCAAAGCTGAAAAACTTGTTAATTTGATCATGTAATTTCCTGTATCCTGAAATACATGCGATGGGCTAAAATCATTAGACGTGAGTCCATCTCCAAACTCCCAAAAGGAGGCTGTATTTATTTCAGAATTATTGAGCAGTTTTATCGTATCAAATAAACATCCAATTTTAGGAATATCAACAGCTATATTGGGAGCAGGCTTCACTTCTAACAAAACCGAATCTATATCCATTCCGCATCTGGAAGCGTACAAATAAAGTTTGTAATACCCTGGTTTAGTTAAAGGTGCATTCATGAAATCACCGTTGTAATTTTGAATTACTCCTGTCGGGTCCAAAAGTGCCCAACTGTTGATTGATCCAGGCGTAGAATAAGCCAGGCTTTTTAATGTATCATATTGACAAAAAGATGTTCTTTGCACCTCTATAAAAGCTTTTACATCGGGAGGATATACTTTAATCGATTTGTAGGACGTATCAGTTCCACAATTATTCACGCCTATTAATTGCACAGTATAATTGGTCACACTGTCATTCAACATCAAAAAGGTTTGTCTCTCTGGAAGGCTATCATTGCTGATGATACCATTGCCAAAATCCCATCTAAAGTTAGCTACTTGACCGCGGCTATTATTTGAAAAATTCAAGATCAAGGGAGAACATCCTTCTCCTTCTTCAACTCCAAAACTAATGATGGGGTAAGGGTGAACAAGGATTGGTTTTTCTATAATCTCAACGCCACAATTGTTATTCACCTCCAACCTAATAATGAATAAACTGTCTCTGTCAATTTGATCAATTGCTGAGAAAATCGGATTAAAATCATTATAAATTTCACCATTCACATGCCAGGTTGATGTATAATTCACACCAATACTTTTATTTATAACCATTGGCGTCAATGGTGCGCAGCCCTCTTGGTTCATTAGTTCAAAATCTGGTTCTGCTTTTGTGATGATGTCAATTTGCTCAGTGATGCTGTTTTCGCAACCGAAATCATCGCTTACTTGCAGCTTAAAATCAAACCGACCTGTATTCTGGTAGATATGAATGACACTGTCGAGATTGGTAGATGTTCCATCACCGAAATCCATAGTTGATGCAGAAAAGCCTGTAGATTTATTGATTACCATAATGGAATCACCTTTACATGGCTCTCCAAGAATTTCAACTTGAGCCCTTGGCAATGACCTCACTGTTAAAAATTTAGAGACACATGATTCACAATTGGCAAGACTACTTCCTTCGATACAATACTTGAATTCATACATGGAATCTCGCTGTAATTGGGTTAAATCAATTATTCCCAACTCAGGATTTTGAACTCCAGTCCCAACCCAGCTTCCACCCAAAGGTGAAAAACCTTTAAAAGTAGTTTGCGTTGGGCCAAAACAAATGTTCTCATCCAAGCCTGCATTTAATCCGATACCGGGGTCTTCGACATTGATTGTTACTTCGCCTTGCAATTCACAAGATGAGTTTTGTTGAAAAATAAATAAATACTTTTTAAGCCCTACTCCAGCTACATTTAGATCAATAATTCCACTTTCATCAACTCCTGGACCAGTCCAGTTCCCATTCAAATTGCTCATCAAAGAATATAGCCCAAGATTGATACAAACAGTGGTATCTGGATTTAAAAAGAGCTCTGGTTTTCGGATGAAAATGATGGTCCCAGAATCTAGCACAGTGCATTGGTTTTTTTGATATTTTACCACTATCCGCCGTTGACCTTCTGCAAATGTGTTGAGATTCAAATTTTTATCTACAAAATTTCCATCTATAAAAAACTCTACTTTACCTCCTTCCGGGCTATTGAAATTGATTAACTCATCCAATTTTACAACTTCATTCGACAAACAAATAATAGAAGTATCGTTGATTGTAATCAAAGGGATGGAATCCACAGTAACTTCTATCTTTTTCCTGATCACACAGGCATTGCTATCTGTTAATTCATAAGTCAAATCATGTATTCCAAGGCCACCTAAAAAAGGATCAAAATTATTGTTTACAATTCCAGGGCCACTCCAAACACCTCCAATAGGCATAACATTTAAAACAGATTCAGGATTATCAATGCAAAATGTAGTGTCTTTTACATCTACCATTTGAGATGCTAAAATGGTTACTTCAAACTCACTGACTGCCCGGCATCCAGTAGGCCCGGTCGTGTATTGTATTTTTGATATACCTGGGCTCAGTCCATTGGGATCAAATATTCCCAACCCAGCATCAATAATTCCGTTTCCCGACCAAGTTCCTCCAGAAATGGAAGCGGTTAAAGTATCTGGACTGCTTGATTGACAGAATGGTGCTGTTGGTGTTATAATTGCAGGCATTTTTGAATTGACGATAACAGTTGCAGTTCTCACAATGGTATCACAAGGAGCGATCACTTTCAGTAACACTTGATAATTTCCAGGCAATGCATACCTGATATCTCCCGGATCTTTTCCAGAAAATTGGCTCGGGGAGCCACCCTCAAAAGTCCATTCATATCCTTTCACTTCTCCAGAGACTGTAATTTTGGGTCTATAAACTGCAGTCTCACAAAAAACTGGGGGAGCTTCAAGACTAATGTTTGGGACTTCAACGACTCGAAGAGGTAAAATTTGTTCACTAGTTCCACAATCATTGGTTGCTTTCAATTTAAAGTTATATGTACCTGTCCTCAAAACCTGGAAGGTGATGGTATCTAGTCTATTGATGGTATCTATTGGTAATATTTTCTCCAGGTCTCTGATATTTTTTATTAATTTCCAACTTAAAGTGTCTCGAAGGATATTGTTTGCTGGAAACTCCCATAAATTTATGTTAGAAGCCCATACATTACTTCTATCAATAAATGTGACAAAATCTCCCACACAAACTACACTATCTGCAGCAGTATTGGATATTTCAAAAGTAGATACTGGAGTATCCACAACTTTAACCACTTGTGTAATTTCATGCATGCCACAACCATTGAATACTTTGAGTGTAACTAAGTAATTGCCTGGTAGATCATATGTAAATGATGGCCTTGCAAGCGTATCCTTACTGCCATCATGAAAAGTCCATTCATATCTGTCTTCATTACATGAGACTGTTCCATTAAAAGTCAGTTTTTTACTTTTGCAAATATTTTCTGCATACGTGAACTTTGCCCTAGGTTCGTGATTGAGCGTTACAGGAGTGGAAATATATCTACAACTCACACCGTCACTGCAGTACTTTTTACCAACTATGGTGATCTCATAATTTGATCCTTTCGAACTACAAATTTTCACTTCTTCAACATTGAACACATGAGAAAACTCAAAGATATTAGGTCCATACCTCAGAGACGTCCCATCACACCAATAAACAAATACACTATCAAAGGGAGTTGTTTTGTCTGGGTCAAGTCTCATCACCACGTTTTCACCTTGACAGAAAACATTTTTGTTATCTGTTGCCAAGGCCATGGAAACGCCAGTGGCACATTCATCGCTGTTGCATTTATCTGGTCGAGGAGAGCAATCTTGTGCTGATAAAGCATTGACCATCAACATCAAAGCCAAACCAATAAATCTTTTAAAATATATTTTTGATTTCATATGGCTATTCTTTGTACCAAATGTTTTCATACATTTTTCTTTTCCCAGGACTTACATCCATGATTGGGCAATTATAAGAACCATTATAAGGCACATCATCTTGTTGGTCTAATGCATTACAAATACTACTTTTTGCCAAGTGGTAGGTGAATCCCAATTCAAGTTGAGGCCCGGAAAAATTTCTCAATCCGCTGATATTGGATGAGTAATCAAAATTAACGACCATCAATCTTTTCTTTTTGAGTTTAATGGTGATATCTCCATGAATGCTCAGCCATCGATTAACTCCGTATTCATTCAGAAATGAGGTGTGATAATAAAAACCAATTCCTGCACTTCGGGTATATCCTGCTCTAAATCCGAATTCTGCATAATCGATCTTTCCTTGCTTTTGATAAACAATTGAAGGTCTCATAGATAGAAATTGTCGGCCGTAATATTTAGGGACAAATTCCATTTCAAAAAATCCTGTATATCTTACTGGATTGTCATTATCCAAACCTAAAATAGAAACAGACTGATTGATTTTGCCACCATTCAATGAATAGAATCGATACATTGCCATTCCTGCATTAGTCATTACAGCTTGTTTACTTTTTTTATTCCATAAACTACGTAAAGAAAAGCCTACACCCGGATTAAAAAACCAATTTGAATTACCAGTATTTGGATGGATAAAAGATCCTTGAAGGATATTGCCATATTTAGGATCTAGTTGATCTGAGAAAATTAATTTATTATAGTCAATGGTATTTATTCCCCATGAAAAATCTGCACCAGCGCGTAAGTTATGGTCATGTTTTTGTGATGGTGGTAGTGGAATAAACATAGCAGAAACGATTCCTGCTTCCCAAGTTCTGAATAGTCCGGAACCTTCCTCGTTTAAGTTGAATTTTGCTCCTAAGTCAATGATGCTGCAAGGCATAGTCTCTTCAAATATCAAACCCAGCGTTTTGTATCCAGAGCCTCCATCATTAAACCATTGACTTTTCCCTCTGATTTTCCAGCTTTGTGCACCACTAACACCTACCAATGAAGGATTAAACAATATGCGATTGTCAGCAAATGAGGTATAAGCTGCATCTTGCCCAATAAGATTGGTAAATAAAATTAATAATGGGATTGAAAGAAAACTTCTCATTGAATTCAGAATTTTCAAGTACAAATATATACTTAAATATTCTTGATAAAAGAAATTATCAAATTTTAACCTTTAAATCTTTATTACACCCACAATCCCAACCCAAAAAACAAAATCATACACCACAATATCGTCTTTGTATAAGGGTTTAAAAATGCAATTTGCCGATGGTAAATGGCACTGATGAGGAGACTGACCGCAAACCATGCAACGTAGTTTTGCAAAGGTACTTGATTATTTTCCCAAATCCACATGCCCAATTTGATTGCATTGGGTTCGATGATGATGTCGATGGCTACTACCAGAAGGGCTGCAAGGAGGACGTGCCAGATAAATGGCAATTGCCAACGTTTCACCTGATCGTTTACGCAATAAGTAAGTAAAAACCAATTGAAGCCAATCATGGGTGGTGTGCCCAAAATCTTAAAGCCCAGATCATTCCCATATTGATAGTTTCCAAATATTACGCCAGTATTCACTCCTAGGACTTCTATGAAATATCCAATGGTCCATGCAAAACCAAAAAATACAAGCAGATTTTTAAACTCACTTTCATTCGGATAATGGCGCCAGAATATGAGCAACACACAAAGCAATATTTGAAACCAAGTGAAGTGAACCAGATCACTCCATAATCCCAGTTGTATGCAGCAAAAGCCAAATAAATAGGAACTGATGATGAGGCCTAAAGCGATCTGATCTTTTTTAGTTTCTGTCATCATTCTTGTGTTATGAGATCGTCAACAATTTTGGCGGACAACAAACACAAAGGAATACCGCCCCCTGGATGTACACTGCCACCGATGAAATATAAGTTGGAATACTGGGGTGATTGATTGGGATGGCGTGCAAAAGCTGCCCATTGATCATTTGAACTCGTTCCGTACAAAGAGCCCGTGTAAGACAACGTTTTGTTTTCTATGGTCCGTGGGTCTACGATGGTCTCTGTTTGTATGTATTTGGTGAGGTCAAAACCAATTTGGTTGCTTATTTTTTGAATGATCTTTTCTCTGGCGACTTTGATCATTTCTTCCCAATCCTGTTGTCCATTGTTGTAAGGAGCATTGATCATGGTAAACCAATTTTCATGGCCTTCTGGAGCATCTTCAGGCAGGTATTTGGAGGTTATGTGGATGTAAACCGTTGGATCGTCGTATAACTCACCTTTGCCAATGTGATCAAATTCCCTTTCATAATCTTTGCTAAACAAAATATTGTGTAGGTCAAATTGCGGAAAGCTTCGGTCGATTCCCCAATAAAAAATCAAAGCAGACGAACTCCTTTCTTGTTTCAATAATTTCGCCGCTTTTTCTCTATCCTTGAGTAATTCATTATAAGTGTAATAGGCATCCATATTACTCACCACAACATCAAAATCATAACTTGACCCACTCTCCAAGGTCAGCCCTTTAATTTTACTGGAATGGAGTCGATCAATTGCAGTCACTTTTGAATTTAATTCAAATTTTACTCCCAAATTCAGTGCATAATGGTGAATGGATTGAGTAATTTGATACATACCCTTTTTTGGTAAATGTGCGCCATATCCATATTCAAAATGGGGGATGATGTTGAGCAATCCCGGCGCTTTATAAGGGTTGGAGCCATTGTAGGTGGCATAACGGTCAAATAATTGCACCGTCTTAGAATTGGCAAAACGTTTGACATTTGCCTGATGCATGGTTTTAAAAACATCGAGTTGAGGTAAGTGCAACAAGGCATTAGCTACTGAACCAGTCAACCAGGTCTTCCATCGGTGCAGGCTATGCTCCAAAAAAGTCTTGCCAACCAAATCATACTTTTTCTTACTCTGTGAAAAATGTTCTTCCAACTTGTCAGGACTTTCACTAAGGTCTTTGGCAAGCGTTTCAATGGTCTTTTGAAGGTCGGCGAAAGTGGTCGTTTGAGTGCCATCATCCCAAAAATATTTACAAATAATGGGAAGGCTGTGGTATTCAAAATTAGAATCTAGGGGTACTTTTTGCAATTCAAACAGTTCCTCTACCAAGTGGGGCATCGTAAATAAAGAAGGCCCAAAATCAAATCGATAAGGCCCATCCCAAAATTCATGAAGTTTACCTCCCACCCTATCGGAAGCTTCAAAAACAGTGACCTCATATCCCTTTGCTGCCAGCCGGACTGCCATCGCCAACCCAGCAATTCCCGAACCAATAATTCCTGCTTTTTTCTTTTCTGACATGTTGGAGACTACCACTGCCAGAAGAAACTAAATTTGAAAGTAAAGGTTTAAAGTTTTGTAGAAAAGCACGAAATCAAATATGAAAATCATTGCAACAAAAAAGCGACTGAAATCACTTACTGATTTACAATCGCTTTTTAAGTGACTCCGTCAAGATTCGAACTTGAGACCTACTGATTAGAAGTCAGTTGCTCTATCCAGCTGAGCTACGGAGCCATTTTTTCATTGAGTGCGCAAAGATAGCAATATTTTGTGCTCCTGCAACCTGTTTTTCTTAAAATATTTAAAAAGTTTCATGCTTCATTTTGCTGCGAGCAACGAGCTATGAGCGATGAGCAGTCAGTTCTCAGTTTTCAGCGATCAGCTATCAGCTTATTGAGGAAATCGCACTATCCAAAATTTCTACCATTGAAAAGAAAAGGGTAAGCCTTTTCTCTGCTGTGTTTCAATATATCATTCGAGCTGTGAAGCCAAGGCGTGCCTTGGCTCAACTGGTAGGCCTCAAACATTTCACATATCACATTTCACATCTCACACCATTCACCATTCACTATTTACTATTCACTATTTACTATTCACTATTCACCTCAAGCTCGTATGGACCATAATGACTTGGAAATACTGTATTTACCCCCAATTTTCTCAGGTTTTTCCAATCTGAAATTGAATTTTGGTCATTCATTTCAATTGCCATATTTTCTTGAAGTAAATCTCCTACAAATGCTTGCCCACTGTCCAAAACTAAAGCAATACCATCTTCAGAATGTCCTTTGGTTGCAATGATTTCACCCTGTATGGATAATTCATTTAAAAACTTTCTCGATTCATGGAGCGAGATACAAATATTGTCTTTTTGTATCAACGGAGTATACTTTCTTACTTTGAGCAGCCTTTCTTTTTCTTGCTCCATTTTACTTACAAATGGTACTTGGAAATCTAGTATCACAAATTTGATCGATTCATTTTTCAAATCCTGAATCAATCCAGCATGGTCTGGATGAAAGTGCGTAACAACTAAGAAGTCAATTTCTCGGATTTTGATGTTCGTTTTTCGCAATTCCCTTCCTAAGTCATGTAAAGTACCCGGAAATCCCGAATCAATCAATAAAAGATGGGTTGCCGTTTTAAGCAAATAGAGATTGACTGCATTGTTCCCTACGTTAAAGATTTCCATTTTTAAAAATTCAAAATGATCGTTTTACCAATAGGTAAATACTTCCATTCATCCATAAATTTGGCTATTCGAGGAACCACCTTGACTAAAAAACCACTGTCTGTTAAGCCGAATTCTACACTTTTTAGATAATTCCAAAAATCCGTTTCATTCATGTGATTTGAAAATACTGATTGTGTGCCTCCCACAATACTTTCAATAACTCTGAGTTTTTCAGTAAGTTGATTTGTCTTCCCAGAAAGCTGTTCCATACGGTAACCTTGGGCAAGCATGCCCCAAAAACCATCCATTGTTTTTAATTCCTGTTCTACATAAAAATGACATATGTCATGGAGCAAGTAAGTCTTTGTATCCAGAATACTCTTCTCTGTTGATTGGTCAGTTCTGACGATTACCACCTCGTGATTTGATTGGTCTATCTTTTTTAACTCAATTTTCATCCCAGTATTTTATTATAGGATCAAGGAATAAAGAGGACAAGCCCTTTTACAACCGTGCTGTGAATCCAAGACGTGCATTGATTCAACTATTCAACAATCAAAATTTCTCACTTTGAAAAGAAAGGGGCAAGCCCTTTCTCTACAGTGTTTCAATATTTCATTCGAGCAGTGAAGCCAAGGCATGCATTGACTCAACTAACAAGATCTCAAACAACTCACTTTTCACATCTCACATTTCACATCTCACATTTCACATCTCACATTTCACACCATTTACCTTCTGAACATCATTGGTGCATTCTAGGAAGGCACGTGGACCTTACCCTGCCTGTTGTTCCAATTTGCATCTCACATCTGACATATCACATTTCACATTTCACACCATTCACTATTAACCATTAACAATTAATCATTAATCAATGCGCCTCCAACCAATTCATACCAGTACCCATTTCCACCAAAATTGGCACATTGAGACCACCAATTGCATTTTGCATTTTCTCAGCAACAATGGCCTTGATCTGTTCTAATTCCGGTTGGTAAACATCAAATACTAATTCGTCATGTACCTGTAGGATCAAACGCGACCGCACTTGTTCTTTTTTGAAAGCATCGCTGATGTGTATCATAGCCCTTTTGATCATATCCGCAGCAGTACCTTGGATAGGCGTATTGATGGCCACACGCTCAGCTGTCGAACGAGCCAAACCGTTGCGAGAATTGATGTCGCGCAATGTTCTTTTTCTTCCCAATAATGTCTGCACATATCCGTGTTTTCGCGCAAATTCTACCGTCTCCTCCATGTAATTCTTCAGGCCCTGAAATTGAGCAAAGTAATTTTTGATCAATTCTGTAGATTCTGTCCTAGGTATACCCAATTGTCTGGAAAGGTTGGTTGCACCGGCACCGTAAGTAATGGAGAAATTGACCGTTTTGGCGTTTCTTCGCTGCTCCGACGTAACTTCATCGTAAGCCACACCATAAACTCTTGCAGCTGTCGCTTTATGAAAATCATTGCCCGCTATAAATGCTTCCAACATGGCCGCATCTTTGGATATCTCAGCGATCAACCTCAACTCAATCTGAGAATAATCGGCCGCCAATAAAATGTGCTCGTTATCTCTTGGTTCAAATGCTTTTCTGATTTCTCGACCTGCCTCATCTCTTATAGGAATATTTTGGAGATTGGGATTTTCGCTGCTCAGACGTCCAGTTGCTGCACGAGCTTGGTTGAAATTGGAATGTATGCGTCCATCTCTAGGATTGACCATCAAAGGCAAGGCATCCACATAAGTTGATTTGAGTTTGCTCAACTTTCTATATTCCAAAATGTCCTTGACGATTTGGTGGTCGATCGACAAATCGGTGAGCACTTCCACATCCGTACTGTATTGACCCGTTCCTGTTTTCTTACCCTTGTAAGGTATTTTCATCGAATCAAATAAAATATCGCCAACTTGTTTGGGACTAGAAATATTGAACTCTCCACCAGCCTGCTGATAGATGGTTTTCTCCATCGCCAAAATACTATCGGCCAACTCGAATGAATAGTTTCTAAGAAACTCTCCGTTGACTTTGATGCCTTCATATTCCATGTCTCTCAGCACGTTGATCAAAGGTGCCTCCAGTGTTTTATACAATTCGGTCACCTCTATTTCATCAATCATGGACAAAAGTTTGGGCTTGAGCTGCAAAGTCCAATCGGCATCCTCACAAGCATATTCTTTCACCTTTTCAAGTGGTACTTCCCTCATGGTGATTTGTGTACGGCCTTTTCCAATCAAATCTTCAATAGGCACCATGGTATAATTGAGGTAGGATTCTGTCAAATAATCTAGTTTATGCCTCAAATCTGGTTCGCACAAATAATGCGTGATCATCGTGTCAAAATACGGTCCCTGCATTTCAACTCCATACCATTTCATCATGGTAGCGTCGTATTTAATGTTCTGGCCAACCCAAAGTTTGTCTGTACTTTCGAGCAATTCCTTAAACTCAGCCACGACTTTTCTGGCTTCTTCTTGATTTGCTGGTATTGGTACATAAGTACCCTTATGTGATTCTGTGGCAAATACCATTCCGACCAATTCTGCAATGTGGGCATCAATATTGGTTGTCTCTGTATCAAAACTGATCTCGTAAATGCCCTTTAGTTTTTGAATCAATGCTTGGCGTTCCTCAAAAGTGGAAGCGACCACATATTCATGATCAACGAAGTCAATATTCCTACCAGCAACTTTGTAGGTATTAGCTGGTTTGGGTGCCTCTGCTTTTTCACCAGATTCATTGACAGCAGCGAATAAATCGCCTTGGACCACTCTTGGTTGTTTGCCAGGTAATGCAGGAGTATCAAGATCTCCTTCTCCCAAAATTTGCAAAGCTAATGATCTGAATTCCAACTCTTTGAATATTTCTGACAAGGCAGGTTTATCCATTGGATCAATATGATAGGCTTCTGCATTAAAATGGATCGGTACATCCAATTTAATGGTTGCCAATCTTTTGGAAAGTAAGGCTTGCTCGGCAAATTCTTTGAGCCTTTCTCCATTTTTGCCCTTGATGTTGTCCGCATTGGCAAGGACGTTTTCCAGCGTTCCATAATCTCTCAGTAAAGTTACAGCCGTTTTTGGTCCGATACCTGGAACTCCAGGAATATTATCCACGCTATCGCCAATCAAACCAAGGGAATCAATGACCTGATCAACACTGGTAATTTCCCATGTTTCCAAAATTTCCTTTACGCCCAAAACTTCCACCCCGTTTCCTTGTCTTGAAGGTTTGTACATGAAAATATTTTCGCTCACCAATTGGCCGTAATCTTTATCAGGCGTGACCATATAAACTTGGAATCCTTCTGCTTCTGCTTGTTTGGCAAGCGTGCCAATCACGTCATCTGCTTCAAAAGTATCTACAATGAGGATAGGAATCCTGAAACCATCCAATATTGTTTGAATATATGGTATTGCCATTGAAATATCCTCTGGCTGAGCATCTCTGTTGGCCTTGTATTCCGGATAATATTCATGCCTGAAGGTGGCAGTACTGGGGTCAAATGCTACTGCTATATGTGTAGGTTTTTGATTGACAATCAAATCCCAAAGTGTTCTTACAAATCCTGTAATGGCAGATGTGTTGATGCCTTTACTATTGATCAGTGGTCTGTTGATGAATGCAAAATGGGCTCTGTAAACCAAGGCGTGGCCGTCGAGCAGAAATAACTTTTTCTCTGACATCGTAGTAGTGTGTTTGGTGTAAAGATAACAACATCAACTATTGGTTCAGAAATCTTGCCTTATTTATTGTCTATTATTTATTGAATGCATCAACCCACGAAGTCCATATTATTGTTTGATAAATCGATGGCTTGATAGACGGTCACCTTCCATAATCCTACATATGTAAGACCCCGATGGCAGGGTCCCTACTGGAATTTCCGTGGTTTCGCCAATACTTTCATGGCGGCTCAATACTTTGCCACTTTGGTCCAATACATCAATTTTGCTTATTCCACTTCCCAATCCTGATATGATCAATAGATTATTGACAGGATTTGGATATAACAAAATGCGACTTTCATCCAATAATTGCACACTGGAACTGAAATCCAGCGTTACTTCCTCCAATTTTACTTTTCTAAAAGTGGCATCCCCCGCCTGACTGCCGAGGTCAAAAACCATTCTTGCAGCAAGATCGGTAGGACTTGTCATGGTAAAAAGGTTTGAATATTCTTGATATTCATTGGTTAGTTGCACAGACGAGAATCCAGAATAACTATTCCACGGGTCGGAAGCTTTGCCCAAGTAAAATGATATTGGAAGTTTTGAATTTGACTTTGCTTCGAAAGACAACTTGTACATTTTGCCCTTGATAATCGAAAAGCCGTTCCGAACCAATTGAGCGTGCCAGCCAGCAGAACCAGCTCTGCTTATATTGATATTCAGCAAATTATCCCCAACACCCATAGTGCCTGCTGCCCCATTGGATGTAAAAAAATTCCAACCAGAACTTGTCGCAAAATTGGAATCATAAATTGGGGTAAGGATGGTTTTGGTGGGCTCTGGCAAGGTATTTTTCACCAAAGCATCGAGCAATTCTTGTTTAAATACACCCGTGACTGGATCATAGACACCAAATCCTGCACTCCATTCCCAATATGCCCAACTGTAACCCAATGATTCTATATACCTAGCCATATAAGTTGACCATCTGAGACGAGACGCTTGATCAGCCTTACTGTAAGAACCAAATTCACCAATATGGATGGGTATGTTATAGGTTTGTTCAAATAGTTTGATGGCAGCAAACTCCTGCCGCACCGCTGCACGTTCTGCGTCAAGGTCATTCCACGGTGTGCCCAACCATTCATCGGCCTGTGCTCCAACCCATTCTGCTCCCTGATGTGTGAAATTGAATGGATTGTAGTAGTGGATGGTGGCAATCACATTGCTGTCTTGGGGTGGGACTAGCTTTGGCAGACCACCGATACCCCCAAATTCTGCAACACCCATCAATACTACTCTAGTTGGATTGGTCTTTCTGATTTCAGTCAAAGCATCCGCAAAATATACGTTCCAAAGTTCTGGCGTCAGTTGATTATGCGGTTCATTCATCACCTCAAAAATCAAGTCATTGGGATAATCCTTAAAGAAAGTCGCTATTTGTTGCCACTGTGCTAAAAATCTAGGTTTCACCTGGGCTGGACTCACAAATATCTCGTCATGATTATGCATATTTATAATCACTTTGAGCTTTTGCTGCAAAGCTAAATCAACTACCAATTTTATGCGTTGAAGAAAAGAAGGTGTTATGGTATATGGGCTTTGCAATAAACATCGAGCCTGTGTATCCCACCTGATGGGTACCCTAATGTGATCAAATCCCGATTCCTTAATTTTAGGGATGAATTCATTTTTGAAAGGATTTCCCCATGCTTGTTCGTCAGGTGCTTCAAATACATTGCCCAAATTCACACCTTTTCCCATTGACCGATTGAATTCAAATAGGGCTCTTTCTTGGCACCACAAAATATTTACAAACAAAATAAGACCAAATGCAATCAACCAAACTTTCCTCTTTAATTCCATAATTTGAAGCTTTAATGAATTTCATTGAGGGTCAATGATTTTTAACAGATAAATAAAATCATCGCCCAATTTCTAGTCACACTAAGATAACTAAAAAAAATGCACAAAGTTTGGCTTGAAAAGGGGGACCATTGTGCCAATGACCATCCGTATTCCTAACTCTTTTCCATGTATTAGGTATTGTATTCCACTTTTACCCACGTAATATCTTACGAAAACCAATTTTTTCTTTCCGAGCAGTATTGTGGTTTTCTACAAAAAAAGAGAGGCCTTGATGGTTAGTCAAGGCCTCATTTCCAATTGCTTTCTTCTGGTCAACAGAAATATTAATAGAAACGTGATCTATTATCTTTTACTTCAACTTTATTTTTCAACGCATCCCATAACCTGTAATCAACGGCAGCTCTTGCAGATGCATTTGCTGCTTGTTTTGCATAAGGCATATTGTTGATGGCAACACTAGGTCTCTTTTTCAATGTTTCTACAACATAAACACCTGAAGTACCAATGACAGGTTTTGATACACTGCCCTCTTTTTGACTAAATATTTTAGCTACGACCATTGGCTCACCAGAAAGTTCGGCAGAACCTTGTGCATAACTCACATTGTATGAGGTATCCGCATCTGTACTAAACGCTGTAGCAATAGCTCCCAAACTAGTTCCAGCCTTGATTTTAGCCTTGATGATTTCACCTTTCTTTTTATTCTTTACCAAGTCAGCCAAATTGATTTTAGCATTTTCCAAAGTCATTAATCCTGGCTTATTGATGCTTTTCAAAGCAGCTAACACATAACTCTTTGTAAAGTAATTGATGTTATCTGTATATTCATAAACTGTTGGTGAGACTGCTCCTGGATCTGCAGTAAATGCCCATTTGATGATACTTCTAGACGTTTCACCACCACCTAAATTTTGAAAGAAATAATCATTGGCTTCCAATGGACTACTAGATTCGACTGTCACATCGTTGCTATTTTCCAATGTTTTAGCAATACTTGCCAATGTTCTGTTTTCTGTTAATAACTTATTTGCTTTGTCAAAAACCGCTTGTTGAGTTTCTTCTGAAGGAATGATTGGGGCACTGATCAATGCTGCCTTGTATTTAGGATCTTGGTTGAGATAAATTTTCTTTTCAACCTTGATCAAGTGGACACCAAACTCTGTTTTTACAGTGTAAAGACCACCTTCAGTACTTCCTATAAAACATGCATTATTGAATGCAGGAACCATTCTACCTTGTGCAAAAGTACCAAGATCTCCGCCTAAGAATCCAGAACCTGGATCATCGCTATTTTTGATTGCCAATGAGTCAAAAGGTTCACCTTTAGCCAATAAGAGCTTCAAACTATCAATCACTTTCAATGCAGCATCTTCAGACATTGTTGTTGTAGACTTCAAAATGTGTCTAGCCTTTACTGAATCCGCAATCACACTTTTGTCGATCAATTTCAACAACACATAAGTATTATTCTCACTAAATGGACCTGCTACCTGACCAGCTTCCAAAGTTGCGATTTGATTTTTCAGTTCGCCTGTAAAATCATCTAATTTAGAATATACATTGGAAACAACACCGCCATTGGTGGTAACAAAGATAGAATCGTTGGTTGTACTGATAAACTCGTCTTTAAGACCTGCTATCCTCTCATAAATTTTAGCAGAATCCGCTACAGAAGGAATTACATCAAAAACAACATAATCTACAGTTCTTGTTTCTTTTTCGTTGGTAAATCTCTTTACATTTTCATTTAAGTATGCAGTATAGTCAGCGTCTGTTACATTCGCCTCTGCATCACTGATGTAATCAAAAGGTACTTTCACAAAAGCTGCATCTGCAGTTTCAGTTCCAAATTGATTATTGAGCTCCACCAACCATGAAGGCGTATACATAGCCTTAGAAATCATATTGGTGATTTTTTCTTGCACTTTAATCACTTGAATTTGACTTTCTTGTTGTGACCAAGTAAATCTGAACTGATCATTCAAAGGTTGTCCACCTTCTATAGCAGTTCTTATTTGAGTCAATTGTTCTCTATCCAATTGACCTGTTTGAGGATTTCTAAACATGTTTTGGATCACAGGGCTTGGATTAGCACCAAATTGCAAATCCATCAATTCTGCCTTACTTACACCCAAACCCAATTTTTCACCAGCTTTGTCTACCAAAACTTTACTGACCATATAATCCCAAAGACTAGCCTTTGATGCATAAGGATCTTGTCCGCCGCTATACAATGCCCGCTCGGTATTTGTAAAATCTGCTATTTCAATTTTTTCTCCATCAACTACACCAACTGTAGTCTGATTGAACATCCCACCCGAATTTCTTGACCCCATGATGTCCATGATCACAAATGAAGCCAAAGCCATTCCCAGTAAAATTAAAACAAACCAAAAATTCCTTCTAATCTTTGAAATTAATGCCATTACACTTATAAATTAGTCGCTATACAAACTTAATCAAATACAAAATTTGCACAAAACTTATGGTAGCTTTTGTGCAAAGCGGCACAAAGGTAGGAGAATATTCTAAATATTCAAACAATTATAATTTTTACAACTTTCTCAGATTAAAAAATTTCTAAAAAATGAAGGGTGTCCTTTTCACACCTTCTTTATAAATTTCACAATCGACTTAAATAATAATAAACATAGATGGCACTATTAGAGCATTGAAAAGAACTTGGGTAATTAGCCGATTATTTGGCCTTTATACCAAAATCAAAATAGCTTCATGCCACTAGAATGGAAGGAAATACGATATAATCATACAAATGTCTACCTTTGCACCTTCCAGACATTTGTTTGGCAGAAAAAAGCATTACTGACCATTCAGCACAGTGCTGACATCTTAAAGAGTAGATTTAACCAATGATACAGGTAATTTTTGAAGATAATCATTTGATCGCAGTCAATAAAGAGGCAGGCATTCTCGTACACGCAGACGAAACTGGCGACTATTCATTGGATGAAATGGTCAAGAATTATATAAAAGTAAGATACGGCAAACCTGGAGACGTTTACCTCGCTACCCTACATCGCATCGATCGCCCTGTCAGTGGTGTAGTTATTTTTGCACGTACCAGTAAGGCAGCAGAAAGGATGACCAAGTTATTTCAAACCCATGCCATCGACAAAAATTATTTGGCCATTACCAATAACAGACCTGAACCACTCGCAGGTAGACTCACCCATTACCTCATTAAAAATACAGAAACCAATATCGTCAAAGCTTATCCAAAACCAAAGGGTGATGCCAAAGAAGCCATCTTGGATTATGAATTTGTAGGGCAAGTGGATCGTTCGCACATCCTGCTCAAAGTAAATATTTTGACAGGAAGGCCTCACCAAATCAGGGTACAATTGGCAAAAATAAACTGCCCTATTCAAGGAGATCTCAAGTATGGCGCTGAATATGCCAATCCTGACAAATCGATCAGCCTTCACTGCCGCTCCATGAGTTTTATACATCCTGTACTCAAAACTCCTGTAAAGATAACTGCCGATGTCCCTCACAATCCGATTTGGAGAGATTACGCACCTTTGATCAATCATGATAGGATGTAAATTACTTTGGGGGTCTCCTTCCGCTACACTCCAGGCCGGGCTTTCCGCTCAAACTCCTTCGTCGTAACCGCTGCAATCCCTGACCCAAGGCGAGGCCTATCAAAATGATATGACATCAGAAAACAATTATAAATATTACAAATCTTTCCACGAATTTGCATTTCCCAGTAAATCAAACTTAACGAGCTTAATGAAATCATTTTTTGCACCCCCTTCAAAATAGGTGCCTTTCAAGATCATTTATTTGTTATCATACACGTTCATTCACTATATAGAATATTAAATTTGTTAAATTTGCGTTTAGCTTTATAGATATGATGAATAACCTCATTCTTTTTGATGATGAAAACTGGTCAAGTTTTCTTCCGCTTACCTTCACCAGACCTATCGGGGAGCTTCGCATTGGCATTGACACCATCAGAGAAAAATGGGAATATGCCTTGGCCGGTAAGGCGTCCTATATTACAAAGGACCACTTAACTAAAAAATATCCCATCACGATCAAAAGTGAAAACATCCTCATCAATGGTAGTGTTTTGCCTACCCGAAAACTGGAGTTGTTGATCAAGGACCTCAAAGTCAATGAGGCCATTTTGATGCATGACCAGTTGATCGCAGCAAAAATCGATGATAAACAATTCATCAAAATGCAAGAAACCAACGAACTAGATTCTTTCAAGGGTATTGAATTGGGAGATAGTGCAGAGGATGTGATCATGCAACTTACTTCTCCCACTCAACTTTTTAGTAAAAATGACTTTGTTTTACGCAAAGATTTTGAAAGAATTACCGCAGGTCGGAAAAGTGAACCCTTGCCAAGCAGCAACCAATTGATTGGTAGCCCTGATCAAATTTTCATTGAAAAAGGTGCAACGGTAGAAGCTTGCATTTTCAATACCAAAACAGGCCCCATTTACATTGGTCATGATGTTTTGATCATGGAAGGTGCGATGATCAGAGGGCCTTTTGCTGCTCTGGATCACACAGTTGTAAAAATGGGAGCGAAAGTTTATGGTGCAACCAGTTTGGGCCCTTATTGTAAAATAGGAGGCGAAGTAAATAATGTGGTCATGTATGCTTGTTCCAATAAAGCTCATGACGGTTATCTTGGCAATGCAGCCATTGGCGAATGGTGTAATTTGGGCGCTGATACCAATGCTTCCAATCTCAAAAACAATTATGATGAGGTGAAATTATGGTCCTATGCGACAGAGTCATTTGTCAGTACTGGTTTACAGTTTTGTGGCCTCATCATGGGCGATCACAGTAAAACTGGCATCAACACTATGCTCAACACCGGCACAGTGATTGGAGTAAGTACCAATGTTTTTGGTGATGGTTTCCCTCGCAATTTCATCCCTTCTTTTGCATGGGGCGGACCCGCAGGATACACCACTTATAAAATCGAAAAAGCCTTGGAAACTTGTGAGCGGGTTTATGCACGTAGGGGTATGACATTGACAAAGGAAGATGCCGACATCCTTACTTACATCTACCATGACAGTAAAAAATACAGAACTTGGGAGAAACATTCATCAGGTAAAACATCCTGATGAAACAACCGCTTTTTAAAAGGCTATTGAGTTATGTGTCAGATCAACTCATAGAACATACAAACTCAGAATACAATGAAGATTTGTATTTACTTTTAGTAAAGGGTAGATATCAATTGGTCACCAACAAGGTGATTTACTCTTTTGAAGACAAGTACGACAACTTTTTCGACGCTTTCAAAAAACTGGATCTATCCAATACTCAAACATGTCTGATTCTTGGCTTTGGTATTGGCTCAATACCTGTGATGTTGGAAAAAAAATTAAACCAAAAAATAAGTTATACAGGCATAGAAATAGATGAAGAAATCATTTATCTGGCCAGTGAATACGTCCTGGATGACCTCAAATCTCCTATTGAACTCATAAGAGCCGATGCAGAAACATTCATAGAAATCAATGAAGACCTGTATGACTTGATCTGTGTCGATCTATTCATCGACGATGATATCCCCGAGCAATTCTTACAACCAGATTTTCTCGAGTCCTGTAAATCTACCCTTTCTGATAAAGGCATTCTGATATTCAATACCCTATATTTCACCAACAAAGACCGCAAATACAGCAACCTGTTCTTTGAAAACACTTTCAAAAAAACTTTCCCTAATGCTTCAGCTAACCATTGTGGCAATAATCTGATGTTATTCTCTTCTTGAGTGATCAGCGGTCAGCTTTCAGCGGTCAGTTTTCAGCTAAAAAAATTTGAGCATTCTTGGGTGAGGAGATTTTCAGTTCCAATTGGAGTGTTTCATTCTGGCTCTTCCAGGCGTTAAATAGGTCGTACCTACGGCATGATGTATGCTTTCTGTTTTTGATGTACCTATAGTTTGTCCCTAACGGGAGATGAATTGAAAAAAGGAGCGGATAGCATTCCGCCCCTTTAATTTCAATACAGACACAAGGCATTGCGTCTTAGCTACAAATTTTAAAATATAGCAAGAGTCGGCTTGCATTCATTATCTCTAAGCATTCCATAAATTGAACAGGCTAAAGCCAATTCGACCTTCATACACCTTCTCTCTTCATTCACCCAATTTCGCAATTCAGCAATTTCGCTATCAGATGTCAGCTATCAGATTTGTCACGAGCCCAAGATGCGAACTTTTATAATTCTTGCAATTCAGCATATCCATTACAAACTAAACAGTCAACTTTATGAACTTTCTACTTTGTACAGACGCAGGGCCCTGCGTCTCTGCGTTTATTACAACATGTCTATTTTATGAACTTTCTACTTTACGAACTTTTAACTTTATGAACTCATTTCAACCTATTTACAAGAAGCCAACACCCCTTCCAAATTCTTTACATACGCTCCATCACTTGCCTTTTTCGCCATTTCTAGACCAGCCATAGCATCGCTTTTCGCAACATCACATTTTCCGATTTTTGCAGCAATTTTGCCTCTTAAGAAATAAGTCCAATATTGCTTATCGGCATTGACAACCTTATCAGCCCACTCATAAGCCTTGTTCAATTCGTGATTGTTGGCAAAATAATATTCAGCTGCGCCAAAATAAGTGTCCATACTCACGTCAGCTGCTTTTGTTTTGGTAGCAATTTCGGCCATGATGGTTTCATGAGGATTTTGGCTGATTTCAAACATCACCATTTCGTTTTCCCAACTGATGAAAACATTTGCTGAAGTTTCTTTAAACTTGGTAAAACCCATAGTGAAGTGTTCTTCCTTTTCGGTCAGTTTTTTCACTGGTACCGTAAATCTTAAAAGATCTTCACTTTCGGTATAAGCATAAGCACCCCATTGACCGGCATTTTTTGACAATATGATGGTCCACTGTTTTTCACTAGGAATGGACAAGATGCCATAAGTGCCCGCAGGTACTTTATTTCCAGCAATCATCACCTCTTGAGACAAAATGAGATTAGGTACTTTATTCGCCCCCGTTCTCCAAACTTTTCACATCGGAATAAAATCTGATCCAAACATTTTTCTACCTTTCAGAGAAGGTCTGCTGTATTCAATGGTCACTTTAGCCAGACCTACTTCATGTGTAACTGTCGAGGCAGGACTTGCAGCAGGTGTACTGATTTGAGCATTAACTCCGAAAGTCATGCAAATAGCAAAAGCTATAAATAGTATATTCTTCATTTTAATTCTTTTCGCAAAGATATGTTTATTTCAATTCTGTAGAAAAAAGTTTGATGCCACTTTTATTTCAGGTATGTTCATCTGGATTAAACCTGAATCAGATAGGCTATTTTCAACTTTTGAATGTCCTAAATTGGTTTGACCAGTATTATTACGTAGAAAATTTGATCGAGATCGAATAGAGAAATTGAAGCATTGCCTTAGCTCTTGCGAAATTGCAACATGAAGCTATAGATTAATTTTGCAAAAAGAAAATGGTCAAATTCAATTCCGTTTGGTATATCTTCGCCTTTCAAAATAACATAAAGCGTATGCAAAAACCATTAATTTTGGTAACCAATGATGATGGTATAGTAGCTCCGGGTATCAAAGCTTTGATTGAGGTTGCAAGTCAACATGGCGAAGTGGTTGTGGTTGCTCCAGATCAGCCGCAATCTGGAAAAGGTCATGCAATCACCCTCAATAATCCATTGAGGCTCAGGAAAGTCGACTTATTTGATGACATCATCGCTTACGAATGTACAGGAACTCCCGTTGACTGCGTTAAACTGGCCAAAAATGTGTTGTTTAAAGATCGTGCCATCGCCCTATGCGTGAGTGGTATCAATCATGGATCCAATGCATCCATCAATATCATCTATTCAGGCACAATGTCCGCGGCCATGGAGTCAAGTTTGGAAGGAATTGATTCCATTGGATTTTCTTTACTTGATTTTTCATTTGATGCTGATTTTACAGGTGCCAAACATTATGCTGATATTATCATCAAACAGGTTTTGGAAAAAGGACTCCAAAGTTGCAATCTATTAAATGTAAATATTCCAAATGTACCGGTGGAGGAGATAAAGGGCATCAAAGTTTGCAAACAGGCTGAGGGTGTCTGGGTAGAAGAATTTAGAGAAGCTAAAGATCCACGAGACCAAACTTACTATTGGCTTACCGGGGAATTTGTAAACCTTGACAAAGATGTCAACACTGACATTGGATGGTTGGAGCAAAACTATGTGTCAGTCGTTCCCTCTGGCCACGATCTTACAAGACATCAAGCCCTAGCTCCCATGTCCTATTTAAATATAGAACAATCAAACATCGTTTCTCATGGATAAGGATTCCAAATTATTTGGTTTTGTCATCGGCTGTATCATTCCAGTCTTGGCCTATATTGCTATAGATCAAATATTTGAATTGCTTAGTTCAATTGGTATCATGGCCAATGTTTCTGGCGAAGGCATCAGTCGGCGATTGCGCACGATAGGATTATTGGCTATTTGCACCAATTTACTGGCATTCAATTGGGCAAAAAACAACCATTTTGACGCGACCATGCAAGGCATAGTTTTTCCCACAATCATCTATGTTGTGGCCTGGATTTACACTTATTATAATGTTTTATTCTAATGGATCAAAGGAAAGAAATGATATTAGGGATTGAAATATTTTCAATTTGAAATATTTCCTCATAGCCGGAGAGGCTTCTGGCGACAGCCATGGTGCAAGATTGATCGACGCCATCAAAACCATAGATAGCGATGCAGAATTTGAGTTTTGGGGTGGTGATAAAATGGCCGAAGCGGCAAGTAAAAAACCCAATAAACATATCCGAAGTTTGGCTTTCATGGGCTTTGTAGAAGTCATTAAAAATCTTCCAACTATCCTTTCAAATTTCAAAAAAATAAAATCAGAAATCCAGCAGTTCGCACCTGATAGGCTTATTTATATTGATTATCCTGGCTTTAATCTCAGGTTAGTAAAGTGGGCAAAATCACTGGGATATCACAACACCTATTATATTTCTCCAACCGTTTGGGCTTGGAAACCAGAAAGAAAGGAATTGATCCGAAATTATGTAAACCAAATGTTAGTCATCCTCCCTTTTGAAAAAAAATGGTACAAACAGCACCAAATTGAAGTGACATATATTGGTAATCCAGTAGTCGAACAAGTAAAAGATTTCAAACCAGACACAAACTTTAAATCAAAAAATCGACTGGGCAATCATGTCTTAGCACTTTTACCAGGCAGTAGAAAACAAGAAATCAAATCCATTCTTCCAGTAATGATTGAGGCCTCCATGGGTATGGAAAAGGATTATGACTTGGTCATTGCAAAACCTGATTTCTTAGATTTGGAGGTTTATGCTCAAGTGCTCAAACAATATCCCAAAACGAAAATCACCCTCATTGAAAACGACTTTTACAACATTTTGTCGATTGCTGACGGAGCCTTAGTAGCTTCTGGTACTGCAACATTAGAAACAGCTCTTTTCAACGTGCCTCAGGTGGTTTGTTACAAAACAAGCCGACTCAATTATTTCATAGCCAAAATGCTGGTTTCCCTCAAATTCATTTCCTTGGTCAACCTAATTTGTGAAACTGAGGTGGTCAGAGAATTGATACAGAGTGATCTGACAAAGGATAAGTTGACCAAAGAGCTCATGTTCATACTTCAAATGGAAGAAAAAGACAAAATAAACCTATATCAAAAATTACGTGATTTACTTCATACAGAGGATTCTCCATCAAGACTCGCTGCTCAATTAATCATAAATGCGAGTTAATATGGCGCATGGCTGATATAGCTGGGTTAATGTTGTACTATATTGTAGGACTTTTTGGCAATGTGGTGACCAATTTTATGACAATAGGTCACAATATTCGTTATGGTATGCAAATTGAGACAGAAGACTCACGATGCAAATTCTTTTCAAGCATATCAAATTGCTTGACTAACAAAAATATGACTGAATGTTTGATGGAAATATAATGAGTGGAGGCGGAAGAGATGACCAAGGTGACTTTTTACCTATGTTCTCACTAGACGAGGAATACAATGATCCCAATGAATTGTTTGACGATTTATTGCCACTTTTGGCTTTAAAGAATAATGTATTATTTCCCGGAGTGGTCATTCCAATTACTGTTGGTAGGGACAAATCCATCAAAGCTTTGAAAGTTGCTGAAAAAGCAGGTAAAAATTTAGTGGTTGTCAGCCAAAAAGATCAAACCAAAGAAGATCCAGAAATCGCTGACTTATTTGATGTCGCTGTTGTTGCCAGAGTTGTGAAGGTTTTAAAAATGCCAGATGGCGGAACGACTGCCATCTTGCAAGGTAGAAAAAAAGTACGATTAGAAAAGTTTGTAAGAGAGGAGCCATATTTCGAGGTAAAATATAGTTTACTCACTGAGTCTGTTGGAGAAGAGGCAGTCAACTTTGAAGCACTCATTTCAACAATCAGAGACACGGCCAAAAAAATCATCGAACTATCTCCCAACATTCCCAGTGAAGCAGTGATGATGTTGCAAAACATAAAATCACCTTCTTTTTTACTCAATTTTATTGCATCCAATACCAGTGCCAAAAGCCATATCAAGCAGGAGTTATTAGAAAATGAAACACTTTCTGAGAAAGCCAATAAAATATTGGAATTGCTGAATGGCGAACTGCGAATGTTGGAGATTAAAGATCAAATAGAGAATAAAGTACGTGGTGATATAGAAAAACAACAACGCGATTATTTTCTCAATCAGCAGCTGCGAACCATCCAAGAAGAATTGGGTGGCAACCCTCAAGAAATGGAGCTTTTGGAATTGGAAAGAAGGGCCAAAACCAAGGAGTGGCCCGATATTGCCAAAAAGCAATTTCTAAAAGAATTAACCAAAGCAAAAAGAGTTAACCCTCAGATTGCTGAATATTCGGTCATGTTGACCTATTTGGAATTCATGCTTGATTTACCTTGGAGTAAAACAACAGATGACAATTTCAATTTACACAATGTCAAGAAAGTTTTGGACGAAGACCATTACGGATTGGAAGATGTAAAAGAAAGAATTTTGGAACACCTTGCCGTCCTAAAACTCAAAGGCGACCTCAAAGCGCCTATATTGTGTTTGGTTGGCCCTCCTGGTGTTGGAAAAACAAGTTTGGGAAAATCTATCGCAAAGGCACTCAACAGAGAGTTTATCAGAATGTCTTTGGGTGGATTACACGACGAAAGTGAAATCAGAGGTCACCGCAAAACATACATTGGGGCTATGCCAGGTCGGATTTTGAAATCAATGGAAAAAGCTGGTTCATCAAATCCGGTTTTCATTCTTGATGAAATCGATAAATTGGGTAGAGACCATAGAGGAGATCCATCATCGGCTTTGCTTGAGGTCCTTGACCCAGAGCAAAACAGTACTTTTTACGACAATTATTTGGAGGTAGAGTACGATTTATCCAGAGTACTTTTTATTGCAACTGCCAATTCCTTGAGCAGTGTTCAACCTGCACTTCTTGATAGAATGGAAATCATAGAGGTAAGTGGGTACAGCACTGAAGAAAAAACTCATATAGCAAAGGATTATTTAGTACCCAAACAGCGCAAAGAGCACGGACTTTTGTCCAAAGACATCACACTTACTCCAGAAGTATTGGAATACGTTATTAACAATTACACCAAGGAATCTGGTGTGAGGAGTTTGGATAGAACCATTGCCTCCATCATGAGAAATACTGCCAAGAAAAAGGCAATGGATGAGAAATACAAGAAAAAACTTTCTATTGACGAAGTGGTGCAAATCCTGGGGGCTGAGAAATTCAAAGATGAGGCATATTTGGAAGTAAAAAATCCTGGTGTAGCAGTTGGCTTGGCTTGGACCAGAGTTGGTGGTGATATTTTATTCATAGAAGCCAGCATCAGCAAGGGTAAAGGTAAACTTACACTTACGGGTAACCTAGGCGATGTCATGAAGGAGTCAGCGAGTACTGCCTTAAGTTTTATAAAAGCAAACGCTGAATTTATGGATATTGATCCTGTTTCTTTTGAAAATACCGACTTACACATTCACGTTCCAGAAGGCGCTATTCCCAAGGATGGGCCAAGTGCTGGAATCACAATGTTGTGCGCAATAGCTTCTGCATTCAAGAAAAAGCAAATCAAACCATTCCTGGCGATGACAGGGGAAATTACCTTGAGAGGGAAGGTACTGCCGGTGGGAGGTATCAAAGAAAAAATTCTTGCAGCCAAGAGAGCAGGCATCAAAGAAGTGATGCTTTGTTCAGAAAATAAAAAACACATTGACAAAATAAACGGAGATTTTATCAAGGGTATGAAGTTCTTTTACGTAGACACCATGCAGCAAGTATTAGATCATGCTGTTGGTTTTATGAGGTTTTAATAATTGACAAAAAATACTAAAATGCACTACATCGTCATAGGCAAAGATGGGAAAGATTCTGAAGCACAAGATAGGAGAATGTCAGCCCGCCCTGACCATTTACAAAAAATGAAGGATTTAAAGTCAGAAGGGCACTTTGTTTTTGCTGGGGCTTTGCTTGATGATGCTGGAGAAAAAATGGTGGGCTCTGCTATTGTCGTAGAATTTGATTCTGAAAGTGGTCTTCAATCTTGGCTAGCCTCAGAACCTTATATAAATGGAAAGGTCTGGGAAAACTATGAAGTACATCAATTTAAGGTGGCGCAAATTTAGAAGGACAGCTGTCAGTTTTCAGTGATCAGGCATCTGTTTTTTTTTGCCGCGAGCTTCGAGCCATGAGGTTAGGACACATCTAAAAATAGTATATGTGTTATTGAAAAAAATAAGAGCAAGAAACTAGATTTCTTCTACTTTTTTGTCCCTACACAGTGTAGGGACAAAAAGTAGCAAAAAAAATCAAGGCTGAATTTTTTTCTTAACGCTCACTCACTCCAAAAATACTATGCAAAAAAAACTCACTTTTGACTTTGCTTCATTGTTTTTTGCAGCATCTGCACCGATTCATTAGTTTGAGGTCACTTTTA
>JAKQLF010000149.1 GCA_029567325.1 Bacteroidota bacterium
CGAACCCATTTGAACACCATCTGCACCAAGAATCATCGCAGCCAACATTCCTTTTCCTGTAGCAATTCCTCCAGCGGCAATTAATGGAATAGAAATTTGTTCTTTCACCATTGGAATTAATGTAAAAGTTGTAGTTTCTTCTCTTCCATTGTGACCGCCAGCTTCAAAACCTTCAGCAACAACGGCATCAACTCCAGCTTCTTGTGCTTTTAAAGCAAACTTTGAACTACTTACTACATGAACAACCGTAATTCCATGAGATTTTAAATGATTTGTCCAAATTTTTGGATTTCCAGCAGATGTAAACACAATTTTTACTCCTTCATCAATAATAATTTGGATGATTTCCTCAATATTTGGATACAACATTGGAACATTCACCCCAAATGGCTTATCAGTTGCTAATTTACATTTTTGAATGTGTTCTCTTAAAACCTCGGGATACATCGAACCTGCACCAATTAAACCTAAACCACCAGCATTGCTAACTGCACTTGCTAATTTATAACCACTATTCCAAATCATTCCTCCTTGAATTATTGGATATTTTATATTGAAAAGTTGCGTAATTCTATTCATTAAATCTTAATTATTTTACCTGTTTGAATGGCGTTTTTATGTTCAATTCTGTAGAAATAAATTCCATTTTGTAAGTCGGATGTGGAGATTGAATTGTTGGTACTATTTATGAAAGTATCTATCACTTTCTGACCAAGAGCATTAAAAAGTTGAAACTTTATTTCCTCAGAATCGGTTGAAAATAGAATATTTAACTGGTCTTCCATCGGATTTGGATACAGCGAAAAATGACTTTGACTATTTTCTCCAATTGAAAGTTGTGCAATATCTAAAGCCAACTGAAAATTGGGAATTCCATAACCAAATTGTGGTGTTGGAGCTGAAAATCTATCTGCCGACTGACGAACAAAATCTACTATTTGCTGGTTGGTTGCCCAAGGAATAGCTTGCCAAAAACTAGCAATCATTCCAGCCATTATTGGCGAAGAAAACGAAGTTCCACTTGATGAATTAGTCACAACTCCTGCTGTATTAGAATAAAATGGA
>JAKQLF010000169.1 GCA_029567325.1 Bacteroidota bacterium
GGTTGTGGTTGTGGGTGCGCAAGAGCTTGTATAGGTAAATGTTACCGTTGTGCTGCCTCCACATGCTGATGGTGCTCCTATATTGTTATTGGTTAAAACCCCATTACAACCTCCTGATCCTGATGCAGTTGCAAGCCAGGTTGCAAACGCAGTGTTAACAGCAGCTTGTGTTTGGCAAGCTGCAGCTGTAGTATTGGCAGGGCAGGTTAAAATAACAGTTGGCGCTGGAGCCACCGTAAATGTTGCCTGACAGGTTGTGGTTGTGGGTGCGCAAGAGCTTGTATAGGTAAATGTTACCGTTGTGCTGCCTCCACATGCTGATGGTGCTCCTGTATTGTTATTGGATAAAACCCCATTGCATCCTCCTGATCCTGATGCAGTTGCAAGCCAGGTAGCAAACGCAGCATTTACAGCAGCTTGTGTTTGACATGCGGCAGTTGTGGTATTGGTTGGGCAAATTAATGAGACGGTTGGAGGTGCTGCAACTGTAAATGTTGCTTGGCAAGTTACAGTTGTGGGTGCACATGAACTGTTGTAAGTAAAAGTCACTGTTGTACTACCTCCACAAGCCGGTGGCGCTCCAGTATTATTATTGGATAAAGCACCATTGCAACCTCCTGAACCCGTCACAGAAGCTAACCATGCAGCAAATTGGGCATTAACAGCCGCTTGAGTCTGGCAAGCTGCTACAGTCGTATTGACAGGGCAAATTAATATTACTGTTGGCGGTGCAGCAACTGTGAAAGTAGCCTGACATGATGTTGTTAGTGGCGCACAAGAACTCGTATATGTAAAAGTAACGGTTGTACTACCCCCACAAGCAGCAGGAGCGCCCGTATTATTATTAGTTATTGTGCCATTGCAACCGCCTGAACCCGACACAGTAGCTAACCATGCAGCAAATTGGGCATTAACAGCTGCTTGAGTTTGGCAAGCTGCAGCAGTAGTGTTAATTGGACATATAAGTGATACTGGTGGTGAATTTGGTACTGTAAAGGTAGCCATACAGCTGTCACCTCCTGGGAGTTCATCAAATACATAATAAAAAGTTACCGTTACACTGCCCCCACATGCATTTGGTGCTACTGTGCTATTATTGCTCAACACACCATTAGTGCCACCTGTTGCAGTAAATCTACCCAACCAGGTTGCAAAAGCTGCGTCTACCGCGCTTTGTGATAAACAAATACTCACTGTAGAGTCCGCCGGGCAAGAAAGCATATATTGCAGGCAAGGTTTACTATATTGAGTGGTATTGCACGCACCAAAAGTATTGGTGGTTGTGGAAGTAACCCACGTGAGTGTATCAGATCTTTGAATGGAACCAGTAGTTAGGCCAGTACCATCCTCCGATGCGCCTATATTTGTAGATGTCATACCAATAGCAGGTCCACTTACCGCATTGATGGTACCTTCATAAGACCAGAATTCCACAAGATTTCCCGAGTGCACCAAGGCCCAACCATCGCTTGGCCCTCCCATAATACTTGAACCAGCCAAAGTTGGTACATCAATCACAAATGGGGCTAATAGTCTGTCACCAACCATACAGGAGTTTGTATTGGGGATAGTGCCTGTAAGGTTGATTGGGTTGCCGTATGGATTTCCAGTGTTATCATAAAGAATGACCTGCCAATCGTCCAAGCTTGCTCCTACTTCACCAATGAGCTCGATGTTTTCATTTACATCGGTACCCGTATTATCATAGTGGATTTCATTGGAATAAACTTCACATTCGACAAAAGGTGGGATGTCATTGTCATAAATGATGAAATTCTGACTTGTCAAAAATCCAAGTTGTAATCCTGCCGATGGATTACTTATGCTGAAGTTAACTGTTTCTACATTTTCGAATAAGGCATCATTGAGCACAGTAAAGGTGACTGTTCCAGTGTTAGTTCCATTTGGAATAGTGATAACAAGGTTTGAAATGGTATAATCTGAGCCCGTGACATTTGTTCCTGTGATTGTCAAATTTACTGTTTGGTTTCCTGTCACAGCACTGTTGGTAGTCGCGATAACTTGCACAACAGTACCAGCATTTTCAGTTCCTTCATAGACATTCAATGTAAGATCAACTGTAGGAATGGTTGAACAAGGTGTTACATATTGTGGGCTATTGCACGCTCCAAATGTGTTGGTGCTAGTAGACGTTACCCAGGTATTAGGCCCAGTCCTTTGAATCGAACCAGCAGATGTTCCAGTTCCATCTTCGCTCGCTCCGATATCAACTGAAGTCATACCTAGAGCAGGTCCTTCAGTTGCAAGTATGGTTCCTTCGTAAGAGAAAAACTCAACAATTGTGCTGTTGTATGCCAGAGCCCAGCCATCGCTTGGTCCGCCTTGCAAACCCTGACCTGTAAGCGCAGGAATATCTAATGAAACCAAACCTATTGTTCTGCCAGAAACTGTACAAGTTCCTGTGTTGGGTATGGTTCCTGTCAAGTTTGCAGAACCGTAAACAGTTCCATCTTGTTGATATAATATAATGGACCAGCCTGTTAATGAAGTTGTGGCATCCCCTGCAATTTCAATCCTTTCGTTGGCATCAGCGCCGGCATTATCATAATGTATTTCATTGGAAGATACCAAACATCGTGTGGCGAGCGGAGCATCATTGTCGTATATGATGAGATTTCTCGAAACTGTTGCACCAAGCGTAATTCCAGCGGAAGGGTTACTTATGGTAAATACGGCTAGTTCAGCAGTTTCCGCTACCGCATCATTGACTACAGTAAATGTTACTGAGCCAAAAGATGCTCCATTAGGAATGGTAATTGTTGTATTTGTAAGATTATAATCTCCACCAGTGATGTTGGTTCCTGTTATGGCTAGAGTAACAGTTTGGGCACCTGAAACAGGCGCAGTTGCATTGGCAGTTGCAGTAACAACTGTAGTATTCGCTTCTGAGCCTTCTATTGCACTTAATGAAAGGTTTACGATGGGATTGCTTCCGCATGGCGGACCATATTGGCTTGTATTGCAGGCACCAAATGTATTGTTAGATGCATCAACTGTCCAGGTGCTGGTACTAGTTCTTTGAATGGATCCTGACGATGCTCCGGCACCATTTTCGAATACGCCGATATTCGTTGACATCATTCCATTAGCAGGGCCATTTGTAGCGGTAAATACACCTTCATATGAATAGAATTCTACAACTGTGCTTCCATTAACCAAAGCCCAGCCGTCCCCAGGTCCACCCATATTTTCCGCTCCTGTTCCTTCACCATTGGCAAAACTGATGCCAGTTTCTGCTACTACGTTAATTACTCTAAATGAAATAGGTACACCGGAGACTGTACATACTGCGGCCGGAAAATTTCCTGTCAAATTTACTGTAGCAACAACAGTTCCATCAAACCCGTTATAAAATACAACGCTCCATCCAGTCATGGAAGTGCCTGCTTCTCCGCCAATTTCAATTCTTTCATTCGCATCTGCTCCTGAATTGTCATAATGGATTTCATTGGAAAACAAAGGGCATTGACCAAAAAGATCAGTACCAAAAACAGAAAGAAAAAGCATTAAGGAAAAAAAAGTATTTATAGACCTTTTTTTTGAGAAAAGTGCAAAACTTAATGGTATGCTCATGGTTTAAAATTGACTTTTTAATACCTCCTCAAATACTCAGAAGGCAGACTTTTGGTTAATCTTTACAAAGATAGAGAGTGGCCCAACTTTTTAATGTTTTTAGTACGTTAAGTTTCAAACTTTAACATATCGAAGTATTACAATTTGATGAATTTATTCCCATAAATTGTAAAGAAGAGTTTTAAAATAAATTGGATCAGATTTTTGAAACGGTTTTATAAAATTCATTACATTTAGTCATTAATTAACTCAAAAAAAAATATTATGGACGCATTTATGGCAACAATTATGATGTTTGGTGGCAATTTCGCACCAAAAAACTGGGCTTTCTGCAATGGCCAGCTTGTGGGTATTGGCTCAAATTCTGCATTGTTCTCGCTCATCGGGACATATTATGGAGGAGACGGAATTACTACATTTGGTCTTCCAAATTTTCAGGGAAGAGTGCCTATACATTGGGGAAATGGAGCAGGTTTGTCCCCATATAGCCTTGGCCAAATGAGTGGATCTGAGCATATGACTTTGACAGCTGCTAATTTACCATCTGCACCTGTAAATATTTTTGCTAGCACTGCTGCACCCAACACTGATGAACCATCTGGAGCTGTTATGGCCGCAACGGGAGCAAACCTCTATCAGACAAATATAAATGCTCAAATGAGACAAGGCCAAATAGCTGGGGGATCAGTTCCTTTCAACATTTTACAACCATATCTGGCAGTTTCATTTATCATTTGTCTTTATGGTATTTTCCCTTCAAGAAATTAAAGAATTTATAACTGAAGATTGGAATTTTGCCACTATTACATCTTTCTTGTTCTTCAAATAAAATGCACTGGCCAACCGGAAATAGTTCGACAGATAAAGGAAAACTATTACCGGTTGGTTTCATAAAACTCAATATATCTTATGCAGTTTATTATCAAATCAACTCCTGAAGAAGTTCTGAGAGCGAGAAGCTGGTGGAACAATCTGGAAGTGCAATGGAAATTTGCATTCAATGAAGCACTGTTTGGAAAAGGTCCAGTACTAGAACCTCCAAGTGACGATCATATGATGTTTTTGCTCGTTGGAATAGACACCATTCGTATGGCAGGTCCTGGTGCTATGCACCCCAATGTGTCGATGGCCCTTACCAATTTATCTGGACTGATACCCTTGTATAACTTGGTTAACCTTTCTTTTACAAACATGAGAATTAGTGCAGTTACAGAATTGACAAGGTTTACAAAAATTGAACATTTATATTTATATGACAATCAAATTACAAGTCTGCAAGGGATTGAATCAATGAAAAATTTAAAATCTCTTTATTTACAAAATAATGAAATCTCAGACATCGGCTTGATTTCTGAATTAAAAAACCTTGAAGTAATTTATGTCACAAAAAATAAAATCAAGAGTCTCAAGAACTTTCTTCCATCAAAATTAACACATCTAAAAAAGTTTTACGTCCAGCCAAATGAGCTACTACCAGACAAAGAGCTGATCCAGTTCCAAAACAAACATGGAATCATTTGCAGGCAAGGATAGAACTTTAACAAAATATATTTCTTATTAACTTAAACTAATCGTAGAATTACATTTTCGAATTGTTTATTTGAAAAGTCAGGAAGACAAAATCTAAGATTTATCGTGACCAAAATTTAACTTTCGAAAAAGGAAAAATAATAAATATTCAATTAACCTACTCAACAAATATTCAATGGAACCATTTATAGCTCAAATAATAGTCTTCGGCGGAAATTTTGCTATTCGCGGTTATGCAATGTGTAATGGCCAAATTCTATCAATTGCTCAAAACACTGCTCTTTTTTCACTTGTTGGCACAACTTACGGAGGAAACGGCCAAACCACATTTGCTTTACCTGATTTACGTGGAAGAGTAGCAATGCATTGGGGACAAGGTCCTGGACTTTCACCTTATAACCTTGGTCAAGTTGCAGGTAATGAATCTACAACCTTACTCTCCACTAATTTACCTCCAACCAGTGTTTCTATACCAGCAAGTACTAATGCCGCCAATTCTGATGAACCATCAGGTTCAGTCATTGCAACAACTGGAGGAAATCTTTACAACTCCACTGCCAATGCATTTTTACAGCCAGGTACCTTGCAAGGTGGTTCACAACCTTTCAACAATATTCAGCCGTATCTCTGTCTTACACACTTGATTGCATTGGAAGGTATATTTCCAAGTAGAAACTAAGATATCAAAATTCAAGTCCTTAGTAAAAAAGGTATTTATCTATTTTTGTTGTAATAGCATCCAAATTTATCATCATGCACCGAAGAAAATTATTAAAAACAATAGGAATATTTGGTATTTCAACCTTTAGTTTAAAGCTATTTTCAAATAACGTAAAAACAAAATTATTTAATTACGTCTATATCCTTGGTAGAACAGATGCCACAAAAAAATACCATGATTATTGTACCTCTGAGTATAATGCAGATTCAAAAATATTGGTAAATGCTGTAGATGGCCCATTTTATGTGAGTCATAAAAATTTTTCTTTCTGGAAGGAAAAGGTGGATACTATTGTTGCAAATCACTATCCAGATGAAAAAATTTTAATAATTCTATGTGGCTGTAGTAATCCTGAAAAAATCATTACAAATGTTATAGGCAAAAATGTTGAAATTTGGGTAGATCGACCGTTACAACTTTCAAGAAAAGAGAAATCTGAAATTTCTGAGGATTCAAAATCCTTCATAAATATTGTCCATATCGACCAATCAAAAGCTCATTTTTCAAGTATAGGGTAAATTTTTATATTTAAAATTTGCGCACTACAAAAGAATCTAATACTTTATTATTCTATTCTAAAGTATTGTTTTCCTTATTTTTTCCAGTAATTCATATTGCTTCAAACAGGAAGTAGTTACTTTGATTGGTATTGATTCTTTAGTAAATTTTTTGAAGCTATCTTTTGAATGTTTTTCCATTCTTTGATTCACTTTATCTTGTGTGTTTTGGTCAACATAAATATCTAATATACCAAATACATCTTTGATTATTTTCGCCATACCTTCTGAGTAATTAAATAGATAAACTCCTTCATTATTGTTTTTTATAAACGTGGACATTTGTTCATAATATGACTCCAATACATGGTCTATAAAATTATGAAAACCGAATTCTTCTAAGTTTTCAATATTAAATAATTGTGGTTCAATCAGATTTGGCACAGCATGCATGCTTGGTAATTTTTGTTGAGAAAATTTAATTTCTTCTGGATTTCTGTATAAAAAAACAAAAGGAGTATTTGGATATAATTTCCTTAGAAGTGGTGCAAAATATAAATGCCAAGAGTCCAATTTGAGGATGAATTTGTTTTGATCAGGATTTCTTTTTTGCCCTAAAAAGTCAATGAGCAGGTAGGTTTTTCGAATCAATTCTTCATACTCTAAACCTTCTGGTTTTGAATACAATGTCCTTCTCAACAAAAAATCTAATGGGCCATATTCAGAAACGACAATGTTTTGAGGAATCTGTGTAAGCGCTTGAGTTAAAGCAGTTGATCCACACCTCGATGTATGGAAAATAAATACATCTGGATGTAAATGATCATCACAAAATTCATTATTCAAAAGAGAATCATCGGTGATTACTTTAAATCTTCTTGAGTTTTCTGAGTAACTATTTACTATGTTAATGGTTTCATCAAAAAATGGTTCTAAGAACATTTTATTTGCAAAATATTTCCACGTTATCTCTAACTTCTTTTGGTCATTAAGCGCAAATTTTGAAGGAAGCCAATCTTTAAGAGGTGATGCCATTTGCCAATTCTGCTTTTAGCTCTTGAATGATAACTTCATTATTCACGTTTTGCATAGCTTCCAAATTTTCAATTATTTGAGGTAATATTTTGAGTCTTTCTCTTCTGTTCTTTTCTTCATAAGATGTAAAATCAAAGCCAGCCGCAATGAAAATATCGTCTGTCCATTCATTCCGCAAGCCATCAATTACCAAATGAATACGTGGGTGTTTACCATTGTGCTCCACCCTATGTATGACATTGAAATTTCCGTACCAACATTCGCCCATAGCCATATGCACTGGAACTTCATCAAAGTAAAAAATGACTTCTCTTTCCGTGAGGATTGGAATGTGCAGTCTGAAAAAACCTTCATCATATTCAAGTCCAGCGTCTGTATGATTTTTTATAATGCTTCCTGGGAACAAAGACATTAATCTGATTGATTGTTTCTCAAATAGGAGTGAGTCAATGGCTCTCTTAAAATATGGACAATGAGCTAAGAGATCTGTATCACGATAACCTTCTGCATCAATGGGTATGATGTTTTTTTCGTCTCCCGAATGCGAGCGTAAGGCAATAATTTCCCAATTACCCTCATAATCACCTCTATTATAATGATCAACCCAATGCTGTTTTTGGCAATATTCCAAATCTTTTTTCAGAAGATCTACATCAAAGTCAAATGGCAATTTAAAGAAGTTCATACCCAATTTATTAAAATAACAATGCAGCAAATGGTTTTAATGAAACATTCGTAAATATACCAAAATTGTGATACAAATAATGCTTCCCAAACTACCTTGAGCAATGGTTTTTCTTGGATTGTTTGATATTGGATCAAAACCATTGGTATAATATTAGTTGCTATTTATGATTTTCAAAAAAAGTATACTTAGGGATTCACCCCAAAAAGGAGTTCCAAAAGTCAGTCTTTCCACTGATTTTCACCCAAAACCAAATCTCTAATAGATAGCTTTAGAAATAGATTTGCCATCTTTAATCTCAGGTGTGAGTTTAAATTTCTTAATATGAAAGTTGGTATTCATTTAATTTTTGTAAGCATATTATCAATGGGCCAAACACTAAAAGGCAATATCCTGGAAGTTGGCCCAGGTAAAACTTTTGCAAATCCCCTTGTAGCGTCAGGAGTTGCCATGCCAGGGGACACAATATTGATCTATCCAAACACTTACACAGGTGGATATTTTATAAGTAACTTAAACGGCACACCATCAGCTCCAATATGTTTTATAGGAACAGATGCATCTTCGGTAATTTTTCAAGGAAATAATCAAGCTTTTCAATTTTCTGAAGTCTCCTATTTGAACATAGAAAACATAACTATAAGAGGGCAAACTGCCAATGGCATTAATATCGATGATGGTGGGAGTTTTGAAAGCCCATCGCATCACATTACTGTTAAAAACTGCAGATTCTTGGATATGAATGCTAGTGGAAATAATGATTTATTAAAGCTTTCTGGCATTGATTATTTTAGAATTGAAGCTTGTATTTTTAGAAATGGATCAGCTGGTGGTAGTGGTATTGACATGGTTGGCTGTCACCACGGAACAATTATTGGAAATAACTTCGAAAATTTAGGATCAAACTCTATCCAAGCCAAAGGAGGATCACAATATCTTGAAATCAGTCAAAATAAGTTTAAAAATGGCGGACAAAGAACACTAAATCTAGGGGGAAGCACCGGCTTGGCTTTTTTCAGACCACAAAATGCAACCTTTGAAGCAGCCGATATCAATGTATTTGCTAATGTAATTATTGGAAGTACTGCTGCAATAGCTTTTGTTGGTTGTGTGCGTGTGAATGTTGTCAATAATACCATCATCAATCCTAGTAATTGGATTATCAGGATATTACAAGAAACAGTAGATATCAATAGATTTCTACCATGTGGTAATAACGTGGTGAAGAACAACATTATTTACTTTGGCACTCTGAGCACTCATGTAAATGTAGGATCCAATACAGCGCCGACAACTTTTATTTTTTCTAATAATCTTTGGTATCGAAATACAAATCCAGGGACGTCAGCACCAAACTTGCCAGTCACAGAAATTGATCCTATTAATGGTCAAAATCCTCAATTTATTGATCTTCAAAACGATAACTTTGGATTAATGACTGGCAGTCCTGCCATAGATCATGGAGATACTACATCATTTCATAAAGATTTCACGAATTTACCAAGACCGTTAGGTTTAGGATTTGACATTGGGGCATATGAAAAGCTAGCGCCTACTATTTTGAGTATTGAAGGTAATCGGGAAGTTTGCTACCAGTCTGGTAAGCAATCATACACAATTAAATCCCTATTTAGCGATCACTTTGTGGTACAGGTTTTTGGTGGCACCCTTCAAGGCTGGCAAAGTTCTGATACGGTAATATATATTAATTGGGATACCTTATCAACCGAACAATCCATACAAGTGACTACTTATTCGTCGCTTAATGAGCCTGGCAATACTTTGAATTTGCCAGTTGTCTTAACATCTGGTGATTCAATTTCTTGGGTTGAAGGAGATGGATTGTGGACGGATAGAAATGCATGGAGCAAATATACTTTGCCACAGGTTTGTCACGATGTGATTATTCATGTACAGAATGCTTCCATTACCATTCCAGAAGGCGAAATCATCAAGGTCAACAGCTTAAATTGTCAGTTTAATAACGTGATCAATTTATTACAAAATTCAAGGTTGGAAATCATAAATCTTGATTGAAACCTACTGCAGGATCAAATTTATAGATAAACAAAAAGCGCCTCCCAAGTTACCTTGAGAAGCGCTTTATTACCTCTATGATTTTTGTGATCTATTACTCGATCACTATCATCTTCTTCTGTGTGCTCAAACTGCCGCTCTCCAATCTGTAGATCATCACACCGGCTGCTCCACCCAACTCTGCCTTCGTAAGGCCGATGGTGTTTTTGCCTGCTGCTCCGTCTACTGTTTTCTGAGCCACCATTTTGCCCGTGATGTCCAAGACTGTCAAAGTTACTTTGCCTGCTTTTGGCAATTCGTAGCTTACTACTGTTTCACCTCTCCATGGGTTTGGTTCGTTTTGACCTAAGGCAAACTTACCGCCTTCCTTGTTTCTCACTTCCAAACTTACCTTGCTCACTTCCATGTCTGATCCTATGTATGCTTCTGATCTCAACACTTCGTTGCTCAATTCCATCATCTGACTCAACTTGCCGTCCTGTGTTGCTTTGAATCTCATCGTCATCACTGTAGATCCTTCGCTCACTGACTTAGCATTGGCGCTAGACCAGCTCATCGTCATCACATTGGACATTGGTGTTGCGTAGTTATCGTCTCCGATTTCTATGCCTCTTCCTTCTGCGTTTACAAGTGTCAAGCCTTTGAGCTTCATTGCCATCTGGAAGCCATAGATTTCTGTAAATTGGTCAGCAGACAATTGTACCTCTACCACTTCACCTTTTTTCACCAATCTGTCTTCTGTGCTCAACGTCACTCCACTGTTTCTTGGTGCTACCTCGTTTTCGCCCTTCAAGCCAGTTTTTGCCGATCCGTCAACATCACCAATCTTCACAG
>JAKQLF010000176.1 GCA_029567325.1 Bacteroidota bacterium
AGCTCATGGCTCGAAGCAAATAGGTAATTCAAATTTCAAACTCACGATTTCCGAAATTATGCTTGACGTTGAATAGCAAAACCAAGGCCTTTATCTACGGGCAGTTACAATTTACATCATTCGTTTTCAATCAAAAATTTGAGCAGGCAGAGACCGAAGTCTCGCCACCATATTTTTCTATTTCCGTCCTCCGATTTCCGATTTCCGCTATTCCTACATGCTCTTAAGCTCATTGACCAAGTCGGCCAAAGTCTTTTTAGCATCACCAAACAACATGCTGGTATTTGGCTTGAAGAAAAGTGGATTTTCGATACCTGCGTATCCACTAGCCATTGATCTTTTCATGACCACAACATTTTTGGCCTTCCAGACTTCGAGCACAGGCATTCCAAAGATACTGCTACCTGGATCATCTACCGCAGAAGGATTCACCACATCATTGGCACCAATAATCAATGCTACATCTGCATTGGCCAATTCGTCATTTGCTTCTTCCAAATCCAGAAGTGCCTCATATGGAATATCGACTTCAGCCAATAATACGTTCATGTGTCCCGGCATTCTACCAGCAACCGGGTGGATGCCAAAGACAACTTTTACATCGTTGTCAGTCAATATGTTATAAATCTGTTTGACATATTGTTGTGCTTGAGCGACAGCCAAACCATATCCTGGAATAATAACCACTTTTTGTGAGTAATACATCATCACTCCAGTATCAGAAGGAGTTGCTTCTTTGACTGTTCCCTGTGGGCCAGCTGCAGCACTTGTACCACTACCCGCAAAATTGCCTGCGATTACATTCCATAGCGACCTATTCATAGCGTTACACATGAGTACAGTAAGAATGGTTCCAGATGCTCCTACCAAAATACCTCCTAAGATCATAAATTGGTTTCCATAAATCAAACCAGCAGCTGCCGCAGTCAAACCTGTAAATGAATTGAGCAAAGAGATTACTACAGGCATATCTGCTCCACCAATAGGCGCCACAAATGACCAGCCGTAAATCAAAGAAATAACAAGCAAAATACTGACCATGATGTTGTTCGCTCCAGACATGATCACCACTACGAGCATGATGAGCGTTATGGCCAATAGGGCATAATTGATGTATTGATGTCCTTTAACAGCCACCTGGCTATCTTTGAGTTTTCCGTCCAATTTTAGGTAAGCCAAAATACTACCTGAAAATGCAATTGCTCCTACCACCAACGCAAATAAAGATGCTGACGCTGAACTGATGAAGTTTGGAACATCTGCGTTGAGGTTGAGCAATTCAACATAACCTACTAAAACTGCAGATAAACCACCTAAACCATTGAACAATGATACCATTTGCGGCATTCCTGTCATTTCTACTTTTACAGCAGCGCGGTAGCCAATAATGGTACCTATGATGAGAGAGCCAATGATCCAGGCATATCCTATTGGATCGGTACTTCCTTCAACATCTATTGGATAAATCAAAGCAAAAATGATACCCGCAAGCATGGCATAGGAAGCTAGTAAGTTTCCCGCTCTGGCAGTTGCTGGATCGCTTTGTTTTTTCAATCCAAAAATTAAACCCACAGAGGCTATTAAAAAGCCAATATCTAATAAAGCCTTCAGCATTAGTCCTTCTTTTTCTTGTTAAACATAGATAGCATGCGATTGGTCACTTCAAACCCGCCTACGATATTGATCATAGCAAGGATGATGGCCGCAGAACCAATCAACATCTTGATGATGTCACCACTGTCGTTGGTGCGTAGTAAAAAAATGGCTCCTATAACCACAATTCCACTGATGGCATTTGCCCCTGACATCAAAGGTGTATGCAATACAGTTGGCACCTTCGAAATCAACTCAAAACCTAGCACCACCGTGAAGACCAACAGGTATGCCATGATGAGATTTTCTTGAATAAAAGCTATCATAATTGTTCTTATTTCTTATTTGGTAATCAAAGAGCTTTCCAAAATCGGATTGGCCATATCTATATTGATTTGTCCGTCCTTGATAAAAAGTTTGATAAAATTGAAGTAATTGTTGGCAAGTAGATCACTTGAATGTTCTGGGATGGTGTCTGCCAAATCACTATCACCAATGATGGTGATGAGGTTGTCTGTAACCACAACACCTTCTTTGGTAAAGGTGGTATTTCCTCCAGATCTTGCAGCTAAATCAACGATTACAGAACCTGGCATCATGGCTGCTACTGTACGATCTTCGACCAAAATGGGAGCTTTTTTCCCCCTCAATTGAGCAGTAGTAATGATGATATCCGATTTAGAAGCGAACTTGTGGATTTCATCTTTTTGTCTCTGCAAAAATTCCTCTGATTGCTGTACTGCATATCCTCCGGCAGCACTGTCATCTTTAGCGCCTTCTACTTCTACAAACTTTGCCCCAAGTGATTGCACTTCCTCGCGGGAAGAACTCCTCACATCAAAAGCACTCACTTTAGCACCCAACCTCTTTGCTGTTGCAATAGCTTGGAGTCCTGCAACACCAGCACCAATAACAAGTATATTGGCTGGTTTGATAGTTCCAGCGGCGGTCATCATCATGGGTAGACATCTGCTACATGTTTCAGCCCCTTTAAGCACTGCTTTATAACCAGCCAATGAAGCCATTGAGGATAAAACATCCATAGACTGCGCCAGTGTAGTCCTTGGTACCATGTCCAAACTAAAAGCTTGCATTCCTGCAGCTTTGAGGTTGCCCACCACTTCAGGTTTATTATATGGCTCAAACATCGAAACAAGTATTGTACTTGATGCTAATTGACTCATGACATCTCCAGGTAGTGGATCAACACTCACCACTACTTTAGAAGCAGCCAAAACTTGAGCTCTACTTACAACGTTTGCGATTTCTGCGTAACTATGATCTGGATAACCTGCCGAAACACCTGCCCCACTTTCGACTTGCACAGTCACACCCAATTGGTCTTTGATTTTTTTACATGCAGCAGGGGTAAGAGCTACCCTTTGACATGATTCTTTTAGAATTCCTAACATACCTTTATCGGTTAAAAACTTGTATTTAAAGTTTACAATGGTCTAAAAACGGCTCAAAACTAATCATTAAAATTAACGCATATCTTTGAAAAACCAATTGAGTATGATTTTTCACAAATAAGTCAATATTTTCACAAAATTAGTGTTCTTCCAAACCACTTTATATTTCATCATCAGGTTGCAACCAAATGAAACCCAATTTACAAAATAATCCTTTCAATATCAGCGCCTATGGCATTGAGTCTACCGTCGATGTTTTGATATCCTCTATCTATCTGATTGATGTTGTGAATGATGCTCGGACTACCTGCCGAAAGTGCAGCTATCAACAAAGCAACACCTGCCCTAATATCTGGAGAACTCATTTCGATACCTCTCAATTTGAATTTCCTTTCCATTCCAATAACAGTGGCTCTATGCGGATCACATAAAATGATCTGAGCCCCCATATCAATCAATTTATCCACAAAAAACAGACGGCTTTCAAACATTTTTTGGTGGACCAATAAGGAACCTCGTGCCTGAGTGGCTACTACCAAAACAATACTCATCAAGTCTGGCGTAAATCCTGGCCAAGGAGAATCGTAAATTGTCAAAATAGAGCCGTCAATAAATGTTTGAATCTCGTATAAATCCTGAGCTGGCACATAAATATCATCGCCCCTGAATTCCATCTTCACCCCTAGTTTTTGAAAAACTGTAGGAATAATTCCTAAGTCTGGTAGTGATACATTTTTAATGGTTATTTCACTTTGAGTCATGGCGGCTAGACCAATAAAACTTCCTATTTCAATCATATCGGGAAGTATGGTATGGTCTGTTCCGCCCAATTTTTCAACCCCCTCAATGGTCAATAAATTGGAACCAACGCCTTGAATTTTGGCGCCCATTCTGTTCAACATTTTGCAAATTTGTTGAAGATATGGTTCGCATGCTGCATTATATATGGTGGTGGTACCTTCTGCTAGTACAGCAGCCATGACAATGTTGGCAGTGCCTGTCACTGAAATTTCATCCATGAGAATGAACTTGCCTTTCAGTTTTTTTGCCTCCAAGAAAAATTTGCCCGTTTCTTCTTCATACTTAAATTCTGCACCAAGCTCTTGAAATCCTAAAAAGTGGGTATCCAATCTGCGCCTTCCTATTTTATCACCACCTGGTTTCGGTAAAAATGCTTTACCATATCTTGCTAAAAGTGGCCCCAATAACATCACACTTCCTCTGATCTTTTTGGCATCTTGCTGATAGGCTTCAGATCCAAAATATTCTAAATCTATATCGTCTGCTTGAAATGTAAATGTTTCATGGCCTGCTTTTGTTACTTTGACGCCCAAACCCATCAACAAATTGATCAAAAGATTGACATCAATGATGTCTGGTACATTGTGAATGGTTACTTTTTCTGCTGTAAGCAAAACTGCGCTTACGATCTGAAGTGCTTCATTTTTAGCTCCTTGTGGCTGTAGCTCACCTTTTAAACTTGCATTACCTTTAACTCTAAATGCTGTATTGGCCATATTTTGTTTTTTATCGGAATCAAATTTAGAAATTTTATTATATATATACTAAATTGAAGTGGATTTGTGGCGCTGGAAATGAATAAATGGGGGTTGGTAAATGGTGAATAGAGAATAGTAAATGGTGAATGGCGTAAGATGTGGAATGTGAGATGTCGAATGTAAGATGTGGAATGTAAGATGTGAAATGTTGGGTTGGTAATTGGTGAATAGTGATTAGTAAATAATGAATGGTGAATGGTGGGGAATTGTGGGATGTGGGATGTGAAATGTTGGAAGTTTAAACTTGATGGTTGATTCAGGGCATGCCCTGGCTTCTCAGGTCAAATATTAAAAGGAACTACCCGTAGAGAAAGGGCTTACTCCTTTTCATTTTGCACAAATGAATGGCAATATGGTTGAAATGTGAAATGGAGTTGGTAAATGGTAAATGGTAGGGAATTGTGAAATGTGGGATGTGAAATGGCTTAAAACTTGCTGGCAATCCCTTATTTCACACCTTGATATTGATTTTGGATAGGCGTAAGGCCTTCCGCCTCTAATGGCAGATTAAATCTTTTAATCCATTGTTCGCCTTGGTTTTGAATTTGGCAAGTCGGAAGGTTTTTCGACCCTACAGGCAAATAAAATCTTTCAAACCATTGTAGACATTGGTATTGAATTGGGTGATTTGGGAGGCGTATTTGGCATCAAAATAAATGTCCACGTGGCCGCCACCAGGTACTTTTATGAAACTGGAAGGTAGACCAATCGATTTGGCGTAGGTGTCTATACTTTGACTGCCAAACATTTCCAGAATAGCCAAACTTTGACCACCTACAAAGCCTTTTTG
>JAKQLF010000187.1 GCA_029567325.1 Bacteroidota bacterium
ATCATTGCATTGAATGTCACTCCGGGTTTGTGTGGCCCCCAGGGTTCGTTTCTGAGTTTTAAAGAGGCTTCATTGAGTATTTTGTCACCATGTACCGCGTATTCAGGAGTCCAAATTTCAGCTGGAGTTCCACCCCAAGCGCTTTGAATCAAACCCACTGGTACCTTGACTTGCTCGTGAATTTCTTTACCAAAAAAATATCCCGCCGCACTAAAGTTTCCCATGGTTTCTGGTGTACAAACCTCCCAAAAACCCTGTAGGTCGTCTTGTGGATAATCCGAGGTTTTATGAGGCACACGAAAAAATCTCATTTCTGGAAAGTCGGCGCTTTGTTTTGCAATTTCACCCCCTTCAATTCCAGCGTTGGCAGACCATTCCATATTGGATTGACCGCTTAGAAGCCAAACCTCACCAGCAAGGACATCATTCAAAACAAGAGTATTGTAACCTTTGATTGTAATGACGTGAGGCCCGGTTTCTTTTGGAGTTTTGATGGTGGTTTGCCAAATGCCTTGGTTGTTGATGACAGATTTATATAAAAATCCAGCGTCCCAACTTACCGAAATACTGAGTGGTTCTTGTGCTTTTCCCCATCCCCAAATTGTCACTTCACTATTCCTTTGGATGACCATGTGGTCGCCAAAGATAGCTGGCAAACTGATCGCTTTTACTTCCAAAAAAGAAAAAGCCATGAACACCCATAAGGCCAAAATTATCCTCATTTTTACATCCTGGTATTGGTAACGAAAGCAATTTTTTTGCTGTCGGGAGACCAAGATGGAACATTGATAGAACCCTGTCCTCCATAAATATATCCAATGACTTTTGATTCACCACCACCATATGGCATGATTTTCAAAAGGCAATGTTTGTAAAATGGATGCTCATTTGGGTCAATGTCTTTGGGAAATGAGATGTAAACGATCCATTTCATGTCTGGGCTGATGTGCGGAAACCAGTCATTGTACTCATCAAAGGTGATTTGGGTCTGGTTTGCTCCATTAGCATCCATCCTCCACAATTTCATTTTACCTGTTCTGGTCGAATTGAAAAATATATATTTTCCATCAGGAGTGATTTCTGGACCATCATCCAATGTTTTTTGATTGGTCAGTTGAGTTTCTTTACCCGTAGCTATATCAACTGAATAAATATCATATTGGCCTTTGCGATTTGCGGTAAATATCATTTTTTTA
>JAKQLF010000191.1 GCA_029567325.1 Bacteroidota bacterium
GCAATTCCACAAATTAGCAATTCCACAAATTAGCAATTCCGCAAATCCGCAAATCAGCAATTACCCCAATTTCACAAATCTACCACTCCAAACATCCAATAATACCCATCCAATCGTATATATTTTAAATTTGATTACAAGAAGCGAAAAGTATGGTGTAAATTCGCCCTTCAATAATCAATTCAATTAGATAATATATGAGCTATTTCAAACCAGAAGATCTCAAGAAGTTTGGCGAAATCACTGATTTACAACCAGAAATGGGACGTAAGTTTTTTGCATGGTATAATGAAGTTTTCAAAGAAGGCGCACTCACCGTCCGAGAAAAAAATCTGATCGCCCTTGCAGTGGCACATGCAGTTCAATGTCCATATTGTATGGATGCGTACACTACGTCATGTCTTTCATCAGGAGCCGATGAAGAACAAATGATGGAAGCCGTCCACGTAGCCGCTGCTATCAAAGGTGGTGCTACATTAGTCAATGCTGTGCCAATGATGAATACCATCAAGTCAAAACTTATGTAATTTTTTTGTGTTCTTATCAATTCAATCAAGCAATATTCTATACTAAAATGGGTGTAAAACAAAGATCAAAATCGCTGAGTACCACAGACAATAAAATGTCTAGTACTTTTTACCAATTAGATGTGCTAAATGGTAAAACATTGGTAGATGACCAGTTTGAACCCTTTATTTCTAAAGTGGGTCACTCCATTACACCCGTAAAAACAGCAATCTTCCAGATAAACATAGGTAAACTTTGCAATCAGACTTGTGCTCATTGTCATGTGGATGCAGGTCCAGACAAAAAAGTAGAAAATATGGATAGGGCTACTTTAGAAACTTGTCTTCAAATCCTAAAAGACCACGACATTCCTACCGTAGATATTACAGGTGGAGCGCCTGAGATGAATCCACATTTCAGATGGTTTGTAGAAGAATGTACGAAGTTGGGCAAAAAAGTGATGAATCGTTGCAATCTTACCATCATCATGGCCAATCCAAAATACCATGATTTGCCTGAGTTTTTTGCCGAAAACAAAGTCCATGTAGTATCTTCTTTGCCTTACTTTACCAAGACTCGTACGGACGGACAGCGTGGAGATGGCGTTTTTGAAGATAGTATCGCAGCACTCAAAAGACTCAATGAAGTAGGTTATGGTGTAGAAGGTAGCGGACTTATGCTTGATTTAGTCTATAATCCGTCAGGTGCATTTCTACCTGGTGATCAAGCATCGTTACAGTCAGAATTCAAGTCGCAACTATCTAGAAGATATGACATTACTTTCAATAGTTTATTTGCCATCACCAATTTACCAGTGAGTAGATTTCTGGATT
>JAKQLF010000196.1 GCA_029567325.1 Bacteroidota bacterium
TACAATACTCTCTATGATTTGCGTATGGCCGATTTGCAAGCCAATGAGTATTTCAAAAAACTCACACCCGAACAAAAGCACGGCATTTTAGCCAAACATCAGTTGTTGGTAAAACCAGAGATTAAAGCACTGGATGCTCATGCCTTGCTCAATCAATTGCAGAAGGCTTCATTATATACTTGGGATACAAAAATAGCTGCTTTGCCCGGTCAATTTCAATCGGCTTTGGAAGATGCCATTTTATTGTCTGCTCCGCAGGCAAAAACATACAGCCTTCCTCGTAAAACCATCAGCAATCAGGCAGAGATAGATAACTATTTAGCAGAACTGAAAACTGAATTAGAAACTTTATTAAAAGAATCAAGCTCAATCATTTTAAAATAATGGCAGTACTCACAACACAACAACGGAATACGCTGGAAGCAGCCGTAAAGCAGGCACGAAAAGTGGCAGAGCTGGGTGCTTTCAATGCCTTGCATGGTATGGCTGTGGACCATCCTGAGCCCTTTGTACACATGACACCCGATCAACGCAACCTGCGAAATAGCCTACGGAGCAAAGCCCGTTTGTTGGGTGACGTTTTACCTGCCAGCGGAGCTCAAAAAATTGACCACCTCAGTTACGAATTGGCGTATGAAACCTGGCACAAAATGTTGTTTGCCAAATTCCTTGAATCCAACGGTTTGCTGATGCATACGGATGGTGTGGCAGTAACGATGGAAGATTGCGAAGAGTTGGCTAAGGAAGAAGGCTTTGTAGATAAATGGGATGCAGCCGCCAACTACGCCAGTAAAATGCTACCAGCTATTTTCAGAACAGACGACCCTCTGATGCAAGTGGCCTATGCAACAGAGGAACGTATAAAACTGGAAACCATTATTGATGCCTTAGAAAACCAAATATTTATAGCCGATGATGCCCTGGGTTGGGTATACCAGTTTTGGCAAAGTGATGCCAAAGAAAAAATCAATAAAGGTGGCGAAAAAATCGACGGAGAAAAACTACCTGCTGTAACGCAATTGTTTACAGAACCCTACATGGTTCATTTTCTGATAGACAACACATTGGGTGCATGGTGGGTAAGCCGCAACCCGGGTGTAAAGCCACCTGTAAAGTTTGAGTACCTGCGTTTATTAGAAGACGGCACACCTGCAGCAGGTAAGTTTGAAGGATGGCCAGATAAAACCTCTGAAGTAACTTCCTTAGACCCATGTATGGGATCCGGGCATTTTGTGGCATCGCTGTTTCCTGTATTTACGACATTGCGGATGCAGGAAGAAGGCTTAACCAAAGAACAAGCCACTGACAAAGTAATAACCGAAAACCTGCACGGACTGGAGCTGGATGCCCGATGTACGCAGATAGCAGCATTTAATCTGGCACTCACAGCATGGAAGTTTTGTGGACACTATAAAACTCTGCCCGAAATGAATCTGGCGTGTAGTGGTATTGCTCCCAAAGGAAAGGTAGATGACTGGGTGAAGTTAGTTGGCAAAGTAGAAAGAGCAGATGATAAAGCCCGTATGGAAAATGGTATGCGAATGTTGTACGAACATTTTCAATTGGCACCTGAGTTGGGTAGTTTGCTTGACCCTACTACCATCAAAGCAGATGCTTTTACTGCTAGTTTTGAAGAAATTCAACCAGTTTTAAAAAGAGCTCTGGAAAACGAAGCTGACACAGAACAATTAGAAAGAGGGGTTATGGCAGCGGGAATTGCAAAAGCGGGTGAGTTATTGTCGCATAAATATATTTTACAAATTACGAATGTCCCCTATTTGGCCAGAGGCAAACAAGATGAGATTTTAGCAAATTATGCATTAAATAATTATTCAGATTCAAAAGCTGATTTGGCAAATGTTTTTTTGGAACGTCTTTTCAAAACATCTAAAAAAGGAGGTTCGATTACAACTGTAATACCTCAGAACTGGCTATTTCTCACTTCCTATAAAAAATTGAGGGAAAAATTATTTAAGAATGAAAGTTGGCAATTTGTTGCCAGACTTGGGTCTGGAGCTTTTAGCCAAATTACAGGAGAGGTTGTTAAAGCAATTTTGTTTGCTATATCACATGAAAAGCCGTCTCAAAATAATTCATTTTTAGGACTTGATGTTTCAAATTCAACTAATGCATCTGAAAAAGCTGATTCTCTACAAGAAGTTGAAATCAAGAAAATAAACCAATCGGCTCAATTGAGAAATCCTGATGCGAGGTTGATAATGGGAAACATAAATACAGACTTGAAATATTTAAGTGAGTATGCAACTCCACATGTAGGATTACAAAACAACGATACGCCAAGATTTATATGTAATTTTTGGGAAATAGAAGGACTAAATTTAGGATGGACTTATTTTCAATTAACTACCGATCGAACAGAATATTATGAAGGTTTAAGTGGTATTGTTAAGTGGCCACCGCAAAAAGAATACCTTATTAAGGGTAAAGAAGCTTGGAAAAAAAAGGGAGTTTTGGTACGTCAAACTGGTAATCTTCCTGTTACTTTATATTTAGGCAATGTGTATGATCAAAGTAGTTCGGTAATTCTACCCAAAAAGAAAGAATACTTAATTCCTCTTTGGTTGTTTCTTAGTGATAGTGAATATAATGAACAGATAAGAGAAATTGACCAATCACTTGCTGTTACCAATGATACATTTACTAAAGTTCCTTTTGATTTAGAACAATGGCAAAATGTCGCCACCGAAAAATACCCGAACGGCCTTCCCAAACCATATAGCAATGACCCTTCGCAATGGCTGTTTCAAGGTCATCCCATCAAAACAGAAAAGCCATTACAAGTAGCATTAGCAAGGTTGTTGGGATATCGATGGCCTGCGGAGAGTGATGCAGAAATGGAATTGGCGGATGAAGCCAGGGAGTTAATTGAAGCAGTAAAGGCATTTGATCATTTAAGCGATGAGGATGGCATTTTCTGTATTCCTTCGGTAAATGCAGAACAAGCCGGTGCAGAACGTTTGAGAGATTACCTACAACAGGTATTTGCCGGAGAATGGAACAACCAAACCATTACTCAGCTGTTGCAAAAAGAAGGTGCAAAGTCCACCAACTTAGAAGCCTGGCTTCGTGATGAGTTTTTTGTACAGCACTGCAAAGTGTTTCAAAACCGACCTTTCATTTGGCATATCTGGGATGGGCGCAAAGATGGTTTTTCGGCTTTGGTCAATTACCACAAATTAGATAAGGATAATCTTTCCAAACTTATCTATACCTATCTGGGCGATTGGATACGCATGTGCGAAGCCAAAAAGAAAGCCGGAGATAGCGGTGCAGAAGGTTTACTAAGCGCAGCTGTAAAACTCAAAGAAAAACTGGAAGCCATCCTGGAAGGTGAAGCGCCTTACGACATTTTTGTCCGCTGGAAATCTTTAGAGCAACAACCCATAGGCTGGGAACCTGATTTGAACGATGGGGTACGATTAAACATTCGTCCGTTTGTGGAAGCAGGTGTGCTCCGCAGTAAATTTAATGTAAAATGGGGTGTGGATAGAGGGAAGAATCCACCGGGTAGTCACTGGGGAGAGATACGGGATAATGATAGGCATTTGAGTTTGGAGGAGAAGAAGGAGGCGAGGGAAAAAATTAAAAAGTAAATAGAAATATGGCATATATATATTCGTGGGTACCTGCCTATCAAGAAATTGTTGCCAGGTTATCTCTATACAGAACGGATCAAGCAAGCTTGGTCCAAGTTTTAAGAGATATTGGTGTCAATGTTAATGATGACGAAGACCAACCAAGTCATAATATTCCATTATCTGAAATTGACCCATTTACCTTTTTGTTCTTTTTAGGTAAGACGAAGAACGATTGGAATAAGATTAAAATTATACGTGAATTATGTCGAAAGTGGGAAATAGATCATACAGTAAATGACGTCTGTGGTATACCGTCCCCAAATGCTCAAAAATTATGGATGTTTCGATATAAACACAGCAGAGGAAATGAAATAAGTATTCTTTGGAATCTTTTTGATAAATTAATTTCCGATACGATTACAGATGCAGATTTTGCAGTCGCAAATGCGCTCCCAACAATAGGTAAAACAAAGCTTACTGAATCTTTTTTTATAGTGAAGCCTTTAGAGCATTTGTGCATAAATGCTAAAGTTAAACCCTTTTTGGTGGCCAAAGGTATCAACCCCGAATTTTCGACATTCACCGAATACAAATCAGTTTTGAACGCCGTAAGAAATGTTACTAAGGAACCTTTTTACGAAATATCTTATCAAGCCTATTTAGCTTCGGAGTATGATAATCAAAGTCCAAATTATTATCGGATTGGCACCACTGTAGGAGAAAATGGAATGAGTATCTTACCTGAAATGTTAGATAATGGCATCGCATCAATTGGTTGGAAAGAACTTGGAAATCTGTATTTAATTGATCCGTTTAATCGAAAACATGTTGGTGATGCTCTACAGCATCTAGTGAATGATCCATATGATAAAAGAACAGCATCTAGAAAAGGAGGTGAAATAGTACAATTTATGCAGGAAATTAAGCCAGGTGATTACGTGCTGGCAGCAAAGGGTACTCGAATAAAAGCAATTGGCAAAGTGATAAGCCACATCTATATATTTGATGCAAATTTAAATTTTCCTCATGGCCGATGTGTTGATTGGCTTTACCCAAATGTAACAGATTTACAAATTACTGAGGGTATTCAAACTTCAGTTTGGAAGTTTTCAAAAAGCGAAAATTTAAATATCATTCAAAAGTATTTGGATGGTGTGAGTAATAATAGAAATGAGCATAGCAATGTCCAAACAAATAACATCAAAAAGCAGATGGAACTGAACAGCATATTGGTTGGTCCGCCAGGTACAGGAAAAACCTTTCATAGTATTAGTTACGCGGTAGCTATTGTAGAAGGTAAAACAATTGAAACCATTGTCAATGAAGAAAGAGGCTCAGTAAAAAAGCGTTTTGATCGTTATTTAGATGATGGGCAAATTGTGTATTGTACCTTCCACCAAAGTTTAAGTTATGAAGATTTTATTGAAGGCCTTAAGCCAATAGAGCCAGCTTCAGAAGATGAAGAATTGACCTATGCTGTGGAAGATGGGATTTTTAAACGATTGTGTACTGAAGCGGCATTTTCGTTTGTTCAAATGAAGATCAATACCGGTAGTGAAAGGATTTTAGATTTTTCTTCTGAGTACGATCGATTTGTTGATGCGGTGAATGAACGTTTTTCTAAAGGAGAAAGAATAGAGTTAGAATCCAGAAGTGGAGGCAATGTTTACATTGAGAGTATTTCGCAAAAGAATAATATCTGGGTCAGTCATATTGACGGAAAACGAAGATACACAGTATCCAAAAAGCGTCTGAGCAAAATTTCACAGGCATTTCCTGAATTAAATGAGGTTACAAACATCAATGATCAATTCAGGGCAGAAATTGGCGGAAGTAATTCATCTGCATATTGGGCTGTTTTGAACGCTATAAGAAAACAGCCAGATGAAGTAATATCAAAGGACACAAAGACAATTTCTGAAAAGGAATATTCTTACGATGATAAAAAGGAGATTATACAATCTTTAAATAATGATGATTACAAAATAGAAAATCCCAAAAAGTTTGTCCTAATTATTGATGAGATAAACAGGGGCAATGTATCTCAAATATTTGGGGAACTTATTACGCTGATTGAAGATGATAAGCGATTAGGAAAAGAGGAGGCCCTAAAAGCAAAACTACCCTATTCAAAAGATAGTTTTGGTGTTCCCTGTAATATATCAATAATTGGAACAATGAACACTGCTGATAGAAGTGTGGAAGCATTAGATACCGCATTAAGGCGAAGGTTTTCGTTTGTTCCAATGGCTCCCAAGCCTGAGGAATTAAAAATTACTGCTGATGATATAAATCTACCAGAAATACTCCGTGTATTAAATAATCGACTTTCTGTATTAAAAGACAGCGACCATACACTTGGCCACGCATGGCTATGGAATGTGTCTGATTTAAATAGTCTTAAAATTGTTTTCAGAGATAAAATACTTCCATTACTGCAGGAGTATTTTTATAACGATTATGAAAAATTAGGCTTGGTTCTGGGCGATGCATTTTTTCAAAAGCATGAACAAATTAATAGCAACATTTTTGCACCTTTTACTGGCGGTAATGGCTTGGCAAGTCAATATGATCAAATTTGGAAATACAAATTAAAATCAGTTGATGCTTTAACCATTGAAGATTTTAAATCATTGGAACAACTTTATAATATGACCGGCATACAATGAGGAATAATAAACCCATCCAGGTATTTGAGCACAAGCAACTACAGATTGGTGACCAGGGATTTATGCGATCCCATTGGGAGGCCTTAGGCTGGTACAATGAAAAGCACGGCGAAAGCTTTTTTACCCTCACTCCCAAAGGTGTGAAATTTAATCAGTTTGTTGGAGTAATTCAGGTGGGAAATATTTGCATTGAGATTTTGCCAAAAATTAGTCAGATTGTAAATCAGGGAGATAAAGAAAAATGGCAGAAAGTACTAATTGACATGCTGAGAGAATGTCGTTGGATGCAAGTATATGCGCACGAAAAAGCCTCATTGCGTTTTAAACCAAATAGTATTCTTGAGGCATATCTCGAATTATTTTTATATGAATGTGAGCAATTGCTGAGACACGGATTGGTAAAGAGATACCGTCTTGTAGTGAATAATTGCAATGCTCTAAAAGGGAAATTACTGTTTCAAAAACAGGTACAAGTAAATTCTGTCCACAAGGAGAGATTTTATACTCGTCACCAGATATTTGACAGGGAAAATGTTTTTAATCAAATTTTGCTGAAGGCTTTAAAATTAGTTCCTATTTTAAGTCAAAGTCCTTACTTAAAGGATAAAGTCTATAACCTCTTACTTTCTTTTCCAGAATTAGCTGATATTGTTGTAACACAAGAAACATTCACAAAACTTGTTTTTGATAGAAAGACTTCAGGATATAAAGAGGCAATTGAAATAGCTGCCATGTTATTATTGAATTACAGAGCAGATATTAGTACAGGGCAGAATCATGTACTGGCAATTTTGTTTGATATGAATGACCTTTGGGAAGAATTTATTTATCGACAACTTTATAAAAGTAAACCAGCAAATTGGACTATTCTTTCGCAAAATTCAAAACAGTTTTGGAAACTGAATATTGGCCATGGTTATAAAACTATAAGACCAGACATTGTCATTCATAATCAAACAAATGATACAACAATTATTGTAGATACTAAATGGAAAATACCAGATAACAATATTCCAGCTGACGCGGACCTAAAGCAAATGTTTGTTTATAATGAGTATTGGCTTGGGAAAAATGCTTTACTTCTTTATCCACATGCATCCTATAACGAGCAGCCGGAGTATTTCCAAGGCTCCTTTGTGAAAAAGGGAAAGACAATGGCAATACATGGGTGCGGAATAATGAAAATTGCAGTATTAGATAAAAGCAATTTAAATCTTGACGGCAAGATGGGAAAGCGAATTATTGAATTTCTGAAAAATGAAATAATGAAATGAAATATAGCATATTTGATAAAGTAGTGCAAGCTTTAAAACAGGCAGAAAACCACAACAGCAACGTAATGGTAAAGCCGGAGGTAATCCTTTGGCCAGATCCGGAAAACCAATGGTGCGATGTGATAGGAGTATTGCAAGAAAGCATACCTCACCTGCTCATCTATGGCAACTACGAACCTTTAAAAAAACAAGGTCCTGCCATTTGGTTAAAATGTATGATTGCGAAAGTATTGCCCGAAGCCAATTGGGATGCGGAAGCTATTCCTATCATTTATCTGCCGGGTGTTGCCAAATCAGATTTGCGAAATGTAGAAAATGCGGTGTTCAATTTCCAACCTTTATTAGAATACCAATATACAGGTACACTATTTATACAAGAGAATGGAAGAGAATGGAGTATCCTGGCTTTTGTAGAAAACCCAATTAATGGATTGGGTATTAAAGTAGCCAAAGACAATGCTACCAAGGAAGCCCTTAAAAAGACTTTATTTTCTATATTTCAATATCGCGATGTTCTTTCCAATAAAACATTTATTGATGCCGATTATTTGAATAATCAATTGTTTCCCGATATCATACCAACCATACTCAAATGGATGTGCAAAGGCGATTCATTGCTCAATAAAATGGATGCAGGAAAGCAAGAAGTATTTACAAACCTATGCAAATCTCAATACGAATTTGAACCCGACCACAAAAACATAAAAGCCATTGCAGAGAAATTGGGCTCGCAGAAAAACGCTTGGAAATACGTTTGGCAGCTATTTGCTACAGCTCCGAATAAATATCCTGAAATGGAAGACTTGCTTCGTATAGCGAAACCAACAGAGTTGGGTTTTGGGATATTTGCATTACCTGATGAAAGTTGGCCACAGGTAAACGAACAGAAAGAAGAAGCATTAGCCCAGGCGTTAACAAAAGCTGCAAAACAAGATGCAGTAAAAGCATTGGCCACCTTGCAAGATTTAGAAAAAGAACACAGTGTAAGGAGAAACTGGGTTTGGTTTGAGTTAGGCAAATCACCGATGGCCGATGCCTTGCATTATTTGGTTCAAATGGCTGCTAAAGCCAATGAAGCATTCTCATCTTCTTCCATTGAAGCCATTAAAAACTATTATACCACAAATGGCTTTTCGGTTGATCAGTTCATGCGTAAAGCATTGGCCGCAGTAAAATCTGAAAAGGACAAAACCATTGTAAAATCCATCATCCATTTGTTTTATCAACCCTGGTTAGAAAACATCACCAATAAATTTCAGAAACTCGTTTCTGAAGATGCTAGCATTTTTACTTTGCAAAATGCAGTGCCCGAAACGGAATCATATGTCCTTTTTGTAGATGCTTTTAGATATGAATTGGCAGAAGAGTTTTGCAAGCGATTGGAAAAACAAAAACTGAAAGTCTCATTGCAAGTCGGTTGGTCGGCCATTCCATCTTTAACACCAACAGCAAAACCCAATGTTTCACCTATAGCAACATTAGTTTCTATTCAGAGTGGCATTTCCGAGTTTCGGCCTCAATTGCAAAACGGCAAAGTCCTCCTCACTCCAGCATTTCGTGATGCGCTGAAAGCTGCGGAATTTAAATTAGTAACAAATGCAAATGACATTCAAATTGGAGGAAAGTATTGGCAGGAAATTGGTGAAATAGATACAAAAGGGCATGAAGAACAGGCCGATATGGTAAAACGGATTGCAGAATTATTTGATCAGGTACAAGAAGCTTTGGATATTGCATTTGAAAGAGGAATTAAACGCATTAAAATAGTAACAGATCATGGTTGGTTATTGCTACCGGGAGGTTTGCCAAAAACCCAACTTAATCCAGGGTTATCAGAAACCCGTTGGGGTCGATGTGCACTAATCAAAGAAGGGGCTACAACAGATTTGTTACACCTGCCTTGGCGGTGGAATCCTTCCGTTTATATTGCGTATGCTCCTGGCATTTCTTTTTTCAAAGTAAATGAAGAGTATGCACACGGAGGTATATCGATACACGAATGTTTGGTGCCAACACTGATCATTGAAAATCCGAATATTACGAATATTGAAGCTGAAGTGAAAGTAGTAAAGTGGGTAAACCTAAAATGCACCATTCAGACCAGTGAAGTACCAGATGAGTATTCCGTTGACATCCGAACCAAATATAATGATGCCAAAACATCCATTGTGTTATCAAAAAATAAAGCGGTAAAAGGTAATACGGTAACCTTGATGGTAGATGATGGTGCTGAGTCACAAGCAGCTACTATTGTACTGATGGACGAAAACGAACGGATTTTGGATAAAAAACCAACCACAGTAGGTGGTTAAAAATATAAGAAAATGGAGCTTGATAAAATTGACCATATAGCGGCAAAAGCCTTTGAAGGTTTTATTGTGCGAAAAGATTTACTGGAGCAGTTCCGTAAAACTTACCCAGTGCCTACCTATGTAATTGAATTTCTATTGGGAAGGTATTGTGCTACTACCAACGAAGCAGAAATTTTGGAAGGTTTAGAGATTGTAAAACGGCAATTGCAAGACCGAACGGTAAGGCCTGGTGAAGAAGAATATTTTAAATCAAAAGCAGAGAAACAAGGGAAAGTCAAACTAATTGACATCATTACTGCCAGATTGGATGCCAACAATGGCACTTATCTTGCTAATCTTCCAAGTTTACAACTCAATAGAGTCCGTATATCAAATGATATTGTTTATGCCAATGACAGAATGCTTACGGGAGGATTTTATGCGGAGATAGAATTGGAATATGATTCTTTAATAGCGCAAGAAAAAGGAGGAATTGCTTTTGGCATTGTCAGTATTAGACCTATCCAATTGTCACAACGAAATGTATTAGATATACTTTACAAAGGAAGAGAGAATTTTACTTTGGAAGAATGGAAAGATTTTTTGATTAGGAGTGTAGGTATGGAACCCTCTGGCCTGTCTGAAAAAGCTAAAAATGTTCTTTTTGCTAGAATGATTCCTTTTGTAGAACGCAATTATAACCTAGTGGAGTTAGGACCAAGAGGTACGGGAAAATCGCATTTATATCAGCAAATCTCACCCTACTCTCATTTGGTTTCTGGTGGCAAAGCAACAGTAGCCAAAATGTTTGTAAACATGGGTAGTGGTGAAAGAGGTCTTGTTTGCAAATATGATGTGGTTTGTTTTGATGAAGTATCTGGTGTTTCATTTGACCAAAAAGATGGTGTTAACATCATGAAAGGTTATATGGAAAGCGGTGAGTTTAGCCGAGGAAAAGAACCCATTCGTGCGGACGGTGGTATAGTAATGGTTGGAAACTTTGATGTAGATGTAGAGTATCAGCAACGAATCAGTCACTTATTTGGTCCAATGCCAAAAGAAATGAGAGACGATACAGCCTTCATGGATCGTATCCATGCTTTTGCACCAGGATGGGATTTTCCAAAACTCAACAAAACATATTTCACAATGCACTTTGGTTTGGTCAGTGATTTCCTGGCTGAATGTTGGACAAGGCTGAGAGACACCAGTCGTATTTCTTCTGTACTGTCTCGTATCGATTATGGAGGTGCTTTGAGCGGACGGGATACAACGGCTGTCAACAAAACACTCAATGGCCTATTGAAATTAATGCAGCCAAATCCAGAAGCACCAATTTCAGATGAATTGCTAGAATGGGCAATCAAGATTTCGCTGGAATACCGCAGAAGAGTGAAAGAACAACAAAAACGCATTGGTTCTGCAGAATTTCGCAATACCCATTTCAGTTATCGAATTGGTGAAAATGGTGTAGAGACGTTTGTGACTACGCCTGAAATTCACAGTGAAAATACGATAGGGGATGATCCAATGCCACCTGGTCAAATCTGGACCATGAACGTTGGGGGCGGTCAGGAGGAAACTACCGGACTATACAAAATTGAAATCAATTCTGGCCCAGGGTCTGGAGTCAAAATTCTTAACAAACCTTCACCCCCTGCTTTTCAGGAAAGTGTCCGTTACGCCGAACAAAACCTTTATAGCAAGGCAAAGGAATTGATAGGTGACAGAGATCCTCGTTCACACGAATTTTCTGTTCAGCTCCGTGCATTTGATGCATCAAAAAGTGGCAATGGAATGGGTATAGCCGTTTTGATGGGATTATGTAGCTCTATTCTAGAAAAGAATATCAAAGGAGGTTTAGTGATTGTAGGGCAACTCAATCTTGGTGGTTCATTAGATTCAATCTACAATGCCGTTAACCTGGCTGAACTTACTGTGGAAAAAGGTGCAACAACATTACTCATCCCACTGAATGCTAGGAAGCAATTGAATGAATTGTCAGACGAGATGATTACAAAAATAAATATCCAGTATTATACCGACTTAAAGGATTGTTTAATAAAGGCACTGCAGGATTAAATGTTTAAATATCATCCAGCCCACATCTCATTCAAAGTGTACCAGAGGAAAAGGGAAAGTGATTCAAATACTTCCCGAAAAAGGTGAATCTTGAATAAACCTATTTCGCAACACCCAATCCCAGTGGACTGTGAACTTTCAGTTCGCAGCAAGAAGCATGCAGCCAAATAAATTTGGCAGTCCACAAAGCACTGTAGAAATGGCTTTGCAACACTAATCCCGGTGGACTGTGAACTTTCATTTCGCAGCCAGAAATGTGCAGCCAAATAAATTTGGCAGTCCACTGAGAATTGTAGAAATGTCTCAGTTACTCCCAATCCCAGCGGACTGTGAACTTTCAGTTCGCAGCCAGAAACATGCCGCAAAATAAATTTGGCAGTCCACAAAGCCCTGAAGAAAACCTTTGGCTCTCCCCAAAACACAGACGAAATCTATTTCGCAACAACCAGTCCCAGTGGACGGTAAACTTCAGTTCGGAGAAAAATGGCAATTCCTTCTTTGGGAATCATGCAACATATCACACTAATAGTGTAATGCAAAAACCTCAAAGGTCACCTACTTTTATTCAAATAATTCGAAAGGCATTCCATCAAAATGCATTCATGTAATTGAAGCATGTTTTTGAGCATGCTTTCGAAGAAAACAGGAGAATTTCCTCAAAGGATGTCATTAATAAAAAAATATGTCTATACAAACAGTCAATCCAAACACAAACAAAACCATCAAGTCATTTGAAGAAGTGACTGAAAAGGCGCTGGAGGCTAAAGTTGCCAAAGCACAAGTTGCTTTTGTGGATTGGAAAGAAACCAGTTATGAACAGCGAGCAGATTTATTGCATAAAGTTGCCACACTCATGCGTTTTAAAAAAGCAACATTAGCCAAAACCATCACATTGGAAATGGGTAAACTTTTGGCTCAAGCAGAAGGAGAAATTGATCTGAGTGCCGATATTTTTGATTATTATGCCGATCATGGAGCAACATTTCTGGCAGATACCGTGCTCGACCCTGAATTTGGTTCAGCCATTGTTCGCAGCAGCCCAATTGGTGTATTGTTGGGCGTCATGCCTTGGAATTTTCCTTACTATCAAGTAGCGCGTTTTGTAGCTCCCAATATCATGGTTGGTAATACCATATTACTCAAACATGCTTCTATCGTGCCGCAATGTGCAGCTGCAATCGAAGCATTATTTATGGAAGCAGAAGCTCCTGAAGGATTATACACCAATCTGTACATCTCTGGTAAACGCATATCACCACTCATTTCTGACAAAAGAATAAAAGGTGTTTCTTTAACAGGGAGTGAGGAAGCCGGTGCAAGTGTTGCCATGGAAGCGGGAAAACACCTGAAAAAGGTAGTGCTTGAGTTGGGTGGCAATGATGTGTTTATCATTCTGGAAGATGCAGATTTGGAAAAAACGGTAGAATGGGCAGTGGTTGGCAGAATGAATAACAACGGGCAATGTTGCATTGCATCCAAGAGGTTTATCTCTGTGGAAGCCATAGCTGCACCATTTTTGGAGAAGTTTAAAGAGCAACTTTCAAAAATGAAACTTGGTGATCCGATGGACGCCGATACAGAATTAGGTCCTTTGAGTACGGAAGAAGCGGCTATCAATTTGGCTGATCAAGTGAAACGGTCAGTTGATGGTGGTGCAAAGGTTTTGTTGGGTGGTAAAAGGGCAAATCGGGAAGGGGCGTTTATGGAACCCACGATACTCACCAACTTGAAACCAGGTATTGCAGCCTATCACGAAGAATTATTTGGTCCGGTCGCAACTTTCTACGTGGTGAAAGATGAACAGGACGCTATTGATCTGGCGAATGATTCAGATTTTGGTTTGGGGGCATCCATTTTTACAAAAGACATCGAGCGCGGAAAAAGAATAGCCGATAAACTCGATGTGGGAATGGTATTTATCAATCATCCTACCTGGACACAAGCAGACCTTCCATTTGGTGGAATGAAGGCTTCAGGTTTTGGCCGCGAACTTTCTGAATTAGGGATAAAAGAGTTTGTCAATAAGAAACTGATTCGAGTGAGTGATCTCAACGATCCATTTTAAAACACAGCTACATTTTCTTAATAACAAAATGAAATGGATTTACCGAAGATAATCCATTCGCAAATAAACTTTTAAGACAAAAAAAAATTTCTAAACTAAAAAATAATTCCAAAATGGATATTAAAGATAAAGTAATAATCATAACCGGAGCCTCTAGTGGTATTGGTGAAGCAACGGCTTTAAAACTATCAAAAGAGGGTGCTAAAGTAGTCCTTTCCGCACGGAGAAAAGAAAAATTGACCGACCTCAAAAAGATCATAGAGGATCAAGGTGGTCATGCCTTGGTAGTCGCTGCAGATGTGACGAAGAAGGCTGATATGGAAAAGTTAGTTGCTAAAACACTCGAAGTTTATGGCACTATCGACGCCATCATCAATAATGCTGGTTTGATGCCTTTGTCCTACGTGAAGAATCTGAAGACGGATGAGTGGGAGCAAATGGTGGATGTCAATATCAAAGGTGTTTTGAATGGTGTTGCTGCGGTCTTACCAACCCTTATGAAAAATAAAAAAGGACACATTATCAATATTTCCTCAACTGCTGCGTACAGATATTTCCCGGGCGGCGCAGTGTATTGTGCCACAAAAGCTGCTGTAAAAATGTTTTCAGAAGGACTCAGACAGGAGTTAGCGCCAAAAATGGGCATACGCGTTACCTCCATAGAGCCTGGAGCAGTAGCTACAAACTTGATGGACACCATTACAGATGAGGATATTTTAGGTCAGGTATCCAAAATGAAGGATATGACTAAACTTGAGTCGGAAGATATCGCGGAGGCCATTTATTATGCCCTCATGCAACCGAGCAGAGTGAATATCAATGATGTGTATATTATGCCAACTGAACAACAATAGCCGAATCGCCTTTTAATTGAAAGGTGTATTTCACAACTTCGTTTTTAAATACCCCAGCGGGGTAAAATATTTATAACCATGGATGAAGTCCATGGTAAAAATGAAAAGTCAACATGATTTTGGTGGGATTTTTGGCTAAATTTCCAAAAATCATGACAAAATCACAACGACAAATTTAAGAAGTCGAGGAATGCACTTTTATATAGAATAGTATTTTTTCGAAACAAAAGCATTGGTGCTTAATAAAATAAAATGATGAACAAGATAATCCTGTTGAAAAAACGGCCATTTGGCAAACCCTCCCTTAGTGATTTTGAATTCATTAGGGAAGAAATGCCAACACCAAAAGATAACGAACTACTTTTAAAAACGGTTTATGTTTCTGTCGATCCTTATTTACGTGGCCGAATGAATGACGCTAAATCCTATATTCCGGCATTTGAATTAAATAAGCCCATTCAATCGGGAATAATAGCCGAAGTCATCGATAGCAAACACCCTGATTTCAAAAAGGGTGATTTCGTATCGAGTAATTTGGAATGGAAGGAATATCAAATTTCTAATGGCAAAGGATTGGTCAAGGTAGATGAAAATGAAGCTAAATTATCAAGTTATTTAGGCATATTAGGTATGACTGGATTGACCGCTTATTTAGGTTTAATGGAAATAGGATTGCCCAAAAAAGGAGAAACTTTGGTCGTTTCAGGTGCAGGAGGCGCTGTTGGATCAGTAGTGGGACAAATTGGTAAATTACACGGTTGTAAGGTCGTTGGTCTGACTGGTTCGGATGAAAAAGTATCGCTACTCACCTCAAAGTTCAACTTCGATCAAGCCATTAATTACAAAACAACATCGAATTTAAAAACTGCCATCCGAACTGCTTGTCCGAATGGGGTAGACATCTACTTCGACAATGTCGGTGGTGAAATTTCAGACGCTGTGTTGGCAAACATCAATACGTATGCGCGATTGCCCGTATGTGGTGCTATATCGCTTTACAATGTAACGGAGATTCAAATGGGCCCGCGATTGCAACCCATCCTGCTCACCAAAAGCGCTACCATGAGGGGTTTCATAATCAGTGATTTTGCGGAAAAATTTCCGGAAGCTATAAAACAACTAACAGCATGGCTAAAAGATGACAAAATCGCTTTCAGTGAAACCATAGTGAAAGGCTTCGACAATATTCCTCAGGCATTTATTGATCTGTTTGATGGGAAAAACAAAGGAAAAATGATTGTGGAAATATAGAGGATCTCTATAATAAGCCCTGTAGAAAACAATTTTGCTAGCTTCAAATGACATCAAATTCTGTTGTTTTTGAAATGTTTGAAAATTGTATAATTCTTTGATAAACAAAGAATTGAGATATTGAGAGCATTGGTGTTTACAAATAATTATGCGTTATTTTAAAAAAGAACAAATCTAATTATTGGCAATATTTCTATTTTGCTGCCGTTTCATAGAAAATTGTATCTTTGTTTATAATATTACAAAGTCATCGCAACAGACAAACTACATACAGACAATTTTATACATCATTTCAAAGGCAAAGCAGTTTTTGAAACGAAGGATATTGTTGATTTCTATAAGCTAACCGAGAAGTTCATCAAATCGACAACAATCAATTGGCGTGTCTACACATTGGTTCAAAAAGGCGTATTGCAACGCATTGGAAGAGGGAAATTCAAACTAGGCAAAGTCAGAAAATATATGCCAGAAATTTCATCGTTGGAAAAATCAATTTTCAAGAAGTTGAAAACAGCATTTCCTTATGCCAATTTTTGCGTTTGGAAAACCTCTGTTTTCAACGAATTTATGCAACATCAACCTAGCAGATTTTTTTTAATGGTAGAAACGGATAAAGAAATAACTAATTCAGTTTTTTATTTTTTGAGAGATTTAAAAAAATCAGTGTTTATTGATCCTACTAAAGATATTTTGGAAAAATACGTATTGGATAACAAAGATGTGGTATTAATAAAACCACTTCTTTCAGAAGCACCAACGCAAAAAACAAATGAAATTGAAACAGTAACCTTAGAAAAAATCTTGGTAGATCTATATTGTGATGAAATAATTTTTTCGGCTCAACAAGGTGCGGAGATGAGGACTATATACAAAGAAGCATTTGCCAAATACACCATTAATCAAAGTAAAATGCTTCGTTATGCGAGCAGAAGACGAAAAAAAGAAGAAGTGTACCGGTATGTGAGTAAAATTTCAAATTTATGGCAGCATTCATAACTAATTGCCGCTTTATAGTATGATTAACTTAAGTGAAATTTCAAGTGAGTGGCTTAGCAATGTATCAAGACAACACCGTAATGTTGACAAAATCCTTGTTGAGAAAGTTATTCGTGCTTTGTTACTGTTGGAGGGTTTGTCAAAACAAAAACTACCCTTTGTGTTCAAGGGGGGTACTGCTTTAATGTTGCATTTCAATTCAACCAAACGACTTTCCATAGATATAGATATTATTTTACCTCAAGATTCCAGTATCTATAATATCAAAAATTTAGAAAGCTATTTAGATGCAATCGTATTAGAACAAGGATTCATCAGGAAGGAGTTACAGCACCGAAGCACAACTTCAAAAATTAAAAAAGAACATTACAAATTTTTCTATTCGCCTTTGTACAAAACCAATAAAGATCAGGAATATGTTCTCTTGGACATCCTTTTTGAAGAAGTAAATTATGTAAATCTCATCACTTTGCCAATTCAATCGGACTTTGTGCCAATCATTGACAAACCATTAACTGTAAATGTGCCAAGTTTGGAGGATATTTTAGGAGATAAACTCACGGCTTTTGCACCCAACACCACAGGTATTCCATATTTCAAAAAGGGCGACAGTATGAGTATGGAAATCATCAAACAACTTTACGATATTGGGAATTTGTTTAATGTAGTAAAAGACTTAGAAACTATTAAAACTACATTTTATTCTTTTGCCAAAACTGAAATTGCATACCGCAATGCTGATGGAAAGAACGAAAACGATGTTTTGGAAGATATATACCAAACAGCTCTTTGTATAGTGAGTAGAGGAACAGATGGTAATGGAAATTTTGAAGAATTTCAAACTGGCATTGGTCGAATCAGAAGTTTTATTTTTTCTGAAACCTATCATATTGAAAAGGCAATTGCCGACGCTTCAAAAGCGGCTTATCTTGCGACATTGATACGTCTCAATGTAATTACAATAGCGAAATATGAAAATCCACTTCAACTAGCAAATTGGCAAATAGGCGACCCTCTCAGTAATAAATTAAACAAGCTTAAAAGGTCTAATCCCGAAGCGTTTTTTTATTGGTATAAAATTTACGAATTAAAAAAATAAATTTCTGACAAGTTTCGAAACACAGAATTGAGATTTTACGAGAATTGGTCATTATAAATAATTTAAACGTTATTTTGTGATAATTTTTCGAATTTTATATACCATTCGGAAAATGGATTGACCAGATTTATTGTAAGGGAAATTTGATCAAGATCGAAAAGTGAGGTTGAGGCATAGCCTTAGCTATGGCGAAATCGAACGATGAAGATATTGATTAAATTTGCAGCAAGAAAATGGTCAAATCTATTTCCTAGTGGTATAAATAAGGTTAAAGCACCAGATTTCTTCAACTTTTGGAATATATCAATATGGTAAAGTATAAATTACTGCGCAGGATTTTATTCATCAGCCAGCTTTTATGTTTTGGACTTACATTGTCAAGTCAAAGTGCAACTAAACTTTGGTATAACCAAGCCGCAACACAATTTGAAGAAAGTCTGGTTTTGGGTAATGGTAAAATGGGTGCATCGGTTTTTGGGGGCGTAGAAATGGATAAAATTTATCTGAATGACGCCACACTTTGGAGCGGAGAACCAGTCGACCCAAACATGAATCCTGAGGCATATAAAAACATTCCAGCCATTCGTGAAGCGTTGAAAAACGAAGATTATAAACTAGCAGATCAGTTGCAAAAACAAGTTCAAGGTAAATTCTCTGAATCATTTGCTCCGCTCGGCACTTTTTCCATTGACTTTAAACACAAAGGTGCATTTCAAAAATACTATAGAGAGCTAAATATCGCTGATGCCATTTCCAAAGTTACTTATGAAATGGATGGAGTAACTTATTCGCGGGAGTATCTGGTTTCTAATCCTGCAAAAGTAATGGTCATTAAATTGAGTAGCAATAAAAAAGGGGCTTTGAGTTTTGAGATAAACTTTAAAAGTTTGCTTAAACATAAGTTTTCAAACTCAAATAATACGCTACAGGCAAAAGGTTATGCGCCAGTCAAGGCAGAACCAAACTATAGAGGAAATATGCCAAATGCTGTTGTTTTTGATGAGCAAAAAGGAACGAGGTTTACAGCTTTATTTTCTGTAAAAAATACCGACGGCGTAATATCATCCACAGATAGCACCATTAGTTTAAATGCAGGAACTGAAGCTTTGGTTTTTATTTCTGTTGCCACCAGTTTTAATGGTTTTGATAAAAATCCCGCTACAGAAGGTATCAATGATGTGGCAATTGCCGAGCAACAAATAAAAAAAGCATTGGCCAAACCTTATGAAACTTTAAAAAATGAACACTTGGCTGATTACCATCATTTTTTCAATAGGGTAAACCTTAATTTAGGAAAGACAGAAGCTCCAGATTTACCAACCGATGAAAGGTTGAAACGTTATGCAGAAGGTAAAGAGGATAAAAATCTTGAAATTTTATATTTTCAATACGGGCGCTATTTATTGATCAGTAGTTCTCGTACTGCAGGTGTTCCTGCAAATTTGCAAGGTATTTGGAACCCATATTTGCGACCCCCATGGAGCAGTAATTATACAACCAATATCAATGTGGAGGAGAATTATTGGTTGGCTGAAAACACGAATCTTTCAGAAATGCATGTACCAATGATGGGCTTTATCAAAAATATTGCAACAACTGGTACAGTAACTGCTAAAACATTTTTTGGTGTGCAAAATGGTTGGGCAGCTTGCCATAATTCAGACATCTGGGCGATGAGTAATCCTGTCGGTGATTTCGGTAATGGTGACCCGAATTGGGCAAACTGGTACATGGGAGGCACGTGGCTAAGTACGCATTTATGGGAGCACTTTGTTTTTACACAAGACAAGAAATTTTTGAAGGAAGAAGGATATCCATTGATGAAAGGCGCCGTACAGTTCTGTCTGGAATGGTTGGTGGCAGACAAAAATGGCAAATTGATAACCTCACCATCCACCTCTCCGGAGGCAAAATATATAAATGCTCGAGGTTATGAAGGAGCGACTCTTTATGGAAGTACAGCAGACTTAGCCATGATCAAAGAATTACTTATACAAACCATTAAAGCATCTGAGATTCTTGATATCGATGTTGAATTCAGACAAAAAATGAAAAGCGTCCTTGACCAATTGCACCCATATCAAGTTGGCGCCAAGGGTCATTTACAGGAGTGGTATTATGACTGGGCAGACGCTGAACCATTGCATCGTCATCAAACACATTTGTTTGGTTTATATCCTGGAAACCACATTTCTCCTGATAAAACGCCGGAATTAGCAAATGCATGTCGCAAAACGCTTGAATTAAAAGGTGATGAAACTACAGGCTGGTCAAAAGGCTGGCGGATCAATCTGTGGGCCAGGTTATGGGATGGTAACCACTCCTATAAAATGTTCCGCGAATTATTAAATTACGTTGATCCTATTGCCTCTCAAACCAATTATTCAGGAGGGGGCGGCACTTATCCAAATTTATTTGATGCACATCCACCTTTTCAAATTGATGGAAATTTTGGCGGGGCAGCTGCTGTTGTTGAAATGTTGATGCAATCATCAGACAATAAAATCCATTTATTACCTGCCTTACCTGATGCCTGGGATAGTGGATCCATAAATGGTATTTGCGCACGTGGAGGTTTTGAAGTCTCCATGGATTGGAATAACGGCAGTTTAAAAAAGATCAAAATTTACTCAAAAGTGGGTGGTAAAACAACCCTTATTTCAGGAAATAAACAAAAGCAGATCTCGTTGAAAAAAGGTAAATCAATAGAATTAGCTTGGTAATTATAAGAGTTGAATGGGTGCCTTTCAACACTTACTTTTAAAACCTCAGAAGGTTTAAATATTATAGCCATGGATGAAATCATGTACCTGAGATAACAAGTCGTTTTGAAACTCAAATAGCTCATCCATCATGAATATTTTTATAAAAATGATCTTTATAGAAATCAAAAATGGGTAAAAATGATCAGAAATGAGATCAAAATATCTTAAAAATGGTCTGAAATCCGATCATTTTAAGCTGTTTGCGACATATTCTTGCCCAATAATTGAATTTTTTATATCATGCCACACAGCTTTACCGTTCCAAAAACAAAAGCTGGAAGAGCATGCCAAATATCAGATTTTCGGCAATTGAAAAATTGAAAGAGCTGTTGACATAGGGTTGTCATGGCTTAAATTTAATTTTGTATTTAAACATTGATAATTGAATAATCATGAAACACGAATGGAAAAAAAACGAGAAACAATACTATTTGCCGGAGAATAAGCCTGAATGGATTTCAATCCCTAAATTTAAATTTTACACGATTGAAGGGAGCGGAAACCCAAATGATGATTTTTTTGCAGAATACATAGGTGTTTTATATGCTTTATCTTACGGTATAAAAATGAGTGCCAAAAAAGGAATGGAACCCAAAGGATATTTTGAATATACCGTTTATCCGCTAGAAGGAGTTTGGGACATCAATGATGAAGCCAAGAAATCATTTAAAGGGACCATAAATAAAAATGATTTAGTTTTCAAATTGATGATAAGGCAACCTGATTTTGTTGAACAGGATTTTGCCTTACAAATGCTGGAACAGATTAAAAGGAAAAACCCCCATGAATTATTAGATCAAGTAAAATTTGAAGAAATTATAGAGGGAGATTGTGTTCAAATGTTGCATCTGGGCAGTTATGACAGTGAGCCAGAAAGTTTTCAACTCATGGAGCAATTTGCAACGCGCGAAAATTTTCATCGAAAATCAAAGATCCACCGAGAAATTTATCTAAGTGACGCTAGAAAGGTACCTGCTGATAAATTGAAAACTGTTCTGAGATTTGGTGTTGAAAGGTGAAAATTAGTCCAAATTGTAATGGAATTGGATTTTACAAATCTGAAAGAAACTTTTGACTGCATTATTACTCACACTAGGATCAAATCGACGGACATTTCCTCCGCAATTTTTGCTCCCAAGGATAAATTCTAATTATTTCGTGTTTTCATTTGCGCAGTCAAATAACTGCGCTATATTTGCAGTCAAATAACTGCACAACATGGAAGTTCGTAGAGACATATTTCAGGCAATCGCAGACCCAACCCGCAGAGCAATTTTGAGTTTATTGGCTTTGCAAGCAATGACACCAGGAGCTATTGCAGAAAACTTTGATTCTTCAAGACAGACCATTTCAAAACATATTCAAATTTTGACAGAATGCCAGCTGGTGTGGCAAGAGCAAAAAGGTCGGGAAATTTATTACCACTTTAAGCCAGAAAAAATGAAAGAAGTGTCTGATTGGGTAGATCAATACCGCAAGTTTTGGGACAACAAATTTGACTCTTTAGAAAGCTATTTAGCTAAAATTCAAAAAAAGTAGAAATAGGAAGATGGAAATATACAACACATTCAAAATTGAAGACAACGTACTTACCCATACGAGAATGCTTGATGCTCCCAGGGAATTAGTTTGGGAGGTTTGGACAAACGCTGAACACATAAAAGAATGGTGGGGACCCAATGGATTTTCACTAACCACCAAATCAATGATTGTAAAATCAGGCGAAGTGTGGGACTTCATCATGCCCGGAATGGGAAGAGATTGGGATAACAAAATCGAGTACGTGAAGGTAGAAAAACCTGCGTTATTAGCTTATAAACACACAGGTGGAGAAAACGAAGATTACAACTTCACCGTTTCGGTTTTCTTTGAAGAAATGGATGGTAAAACATTATTGACCATGCAATCAGTATTCAAATCAAAAGAGATTATCGAAGAATTAAATAGAAAAGTAAATGCCATTGAAGGTGGTAAACAAACATTAAATCGACTTGAATACTACCTTCAATTAATGACAGGCATTAATTAAAAAAAATACAAATAACAAACGATGAGCAAAATAATATTTGACAGCGGAATATCACTTGACGGCTTCTTCGCAGGCGACAACAGAGGGCCCAATAATCCAATGGGTGGAGTTTCTGGAAAAATTCATTTGTGGATGTTAAATCAAAAAGCCTTTTGGGATTACTTAGGAGTAGATAACAGCAAAGAAGATGGACCTGAGGGAAAATTGATAAGAGAAACAATTGACCGAACAGGTGCATTCATCATGGGCAAACGTATGTTTGAAGAAGGTGAAGTCAGTTGGCCTAATGACTTGTACAAAGCGGACGTTTATGTTTTAACGCACGAGAAGCGAGCGCCTTGGATTCAGCAGGGAACAACCACTTTTTACTTCATAAATGACGGAATGGAAAGTGCGTTGGATAAAGCAAGACAGTCTGCAAAAGGAAAAGACATTAGAATACAAGGTGGTGCCAACACCATACAACAATTTCTAAATGCAGGTTTGGTTGATGAATTTTTTATCCACATTGCACCAGTCTTTTTAGGAAGCGGTATCCGACTTTTTGACGGCATCAACAAAGACAAATATGACCTGCAAATTGTAGAAGTCATACCCTCTGCCCTGACCACTCATTTGAGATATGAATTGACAAAGAAAGAGACACAACTCTAATATTTAAATTTGACTCTCACAGAACACAGCCGAAATCTATTTCGCAACGACCAAACCCGGTGGATTGCGAACTTCAGTTCGCAGTAAGAAGTATGCAGCCAAATTAATTTGGCAGTCCACAAAGCAAAGCAGAAATCTATTTGACAACCAAGCTCGGTGGATTTCGAACTTCAGTTCGCAGCAAGGAGTAGGAAGCCAAATTAATTTGGCAGTCCACAATACACAGCCGAAATCTATTTCGCAACGACCAAGCCCCATGGATTGCGAACTTCAGTTCGCAGTAAGGATTAGGCAGTCAAATTAATTTAGCAGTCCGTAAATCACATCCGAAATCTATTTCGCAACAACCAAGCCCAGTGGACTGCGAACTTCAGTTCGCAACAAGAAGAATGCTTTCAAATTAATTTGGTAATCCAGAAGCACAGACGAAATCTATTTCGCTACGACCAAGCCCGGTGGATTGCGAACTTCAGTTCGCAGCAAGAAGTACGCTGCCAAAGTAATTTTGCAGTCCACAAAGCAAAGCCGAAATCTATTTAACTTTGAGAATTACAAAATTAAAAGCTCAATAAATGAAACAATCCATCGTCCACATTGCACTTGTCGTCCAAGACTATGACGAGGCAATTGCTTTTTATACCCAAAAATTAAATTTTGATTTGATTGAAGATATTTATCAACCAGAGCAGGACAAAAGATGGGTGACAATAGCACCGCCAAACTCTACGGGTACAACCATTTTATTGGCAAGAGCTTCCAAACCAGAACAAGAATCGTTTATCGGAAATCAAGCAGGCGGAAGAGTTTTCTTATTTCTAAGCACTGATAACTTCTGGCGTGATTACAACGAAATGACATCCAAAGGTATTGAATTTGTAAGAGCACCCAAGGAAGCAGAATATGGAATTGTTGCTGTTTTCAAAGATTTATATGGCAACCTTTGGGATTTATTGGAATTAAAGCCAGATCATCCAATGGCACAAAGATTGAAGTGATTTTAAATTTTTTCATCTCAGAGATTTAATTTTAAAGTTTAGTGTTTAGTAATATTCTTATACCCAAAAGGGTATAAATGGGCGAAAATGGCAATTATATACCCGAACAGGTATAATATATAAATTAATTAGTATCTTTATACCCTTAAAGGTATATTATTAATGAATAAACTAAGTCAATTCGTAAAAAACAAACGAAAATCTCTTAAACTGACTCAGGAAGATCTTTCTTTAAAATCTGGGGTTGGGCTGAGGTTTGTTAGAGATTTGGAGCAAGGAAAACAAACCTTACGGATGGATAAGGTCAATCAAATTTTATCATTATTTGGCCATGAACTTGGTCCAATACAATCAGAAAGAAATGAAGAAGGCTAAAGTATATATGCACGAGCAAATGGCAGGAATACTTACCGAAGACGAAAATGGTTTCCATTTTCAATATGACCAATCTTACTTAGAAAAGAATGAAAATGAGCCAGTAAGTTTGACACTACCACTTACGGATAAGAAATATGAAAGTAAAGTGTTGTTTCCTTTTTTTGATGGTTTAAACCAGAATTAGGTATGACAAAAATATGTCCCAATGCAATACCAAACCTTTGACCCCAGTCCAGACCTGTCGCCATTTATCAAATGTTATTGGACATTAGAAAGCCCTAAAGAGGCACAACCAGAAAAGCAAACCATCGTTCCCGACGGTTGCATAGAATTAATTTTCCATTATGGAGATTTTTATAAACAATATACAACTAACGGAAACCACATCATTCAACCCAAATGTTTTGTCATTGGTCAATTGACTCAACCACTTGAAATAGAAGCAACCGGAGTTACTGGAATTTTTTCCGCTCGTTTTCATCCCAATGGATTTTGGCCATTTGCAACTATTCCGATCAAAGAAATGGAAAACACGGCGGTCCCTTTGGAAAAACTATTTGGAAACCATGCATCGCAATTTGAAGAAAGGATTCTGAGTGCAAATTCTACACAGGATAGGATACATTTTATTGAATCATTTTTATTGAGCAAGCTCACAGAAACCGATACCGTTGATCGCATTGTTAAATCCACTATCGATACGATATTGGCTGCGAATGGTCAACTTTCAATTGATGAACTTTCTAAACAAACCAACATCCATCGCAGGCAATTGGAACGCAAATGTGCTTCTGCAATAGGGCTCAGTCCAAAGCAGCTTTCAAAAACCATTAGGCTGCAAGCAACACTCAAAATGATGCTAAACAAAAAATTTACCAGTTTGACCGATTTAGCATATCAAGGCGAATATTACGACCAGGCACACTTCATCAAGGATTTTAAAGAACTCACCGGAGTTACACCAAAAGAGTTCTACAAAAACAACTTAAAAATGTCTACGCTTTTTTATGGTACGGAATAGTCCTGTCGCATATTTACAATTTTGCAATAATCGATTAGGGTAGTTTTACATTTTGGCTAAACAAATTATCTATCCATTCAATCTAAAAACAATGCAAAGTAAATTAAAATATTTATGCTTATTTTTCTGCTTCCTCATACTTTGTGCATGGACGATCAAGGAGTCCTATGAAATTAAAAAAGTAGAATGGCTCATCGGAACTTGGGAAAATAAGACATCAAGAGGCAGTATGTATGAATCTTGGAATAAATTGAATGATTCCGTTTTGTCTGGCAAAAGCTACATCATCAATGAAAAAGACACCATCGTTTTTGAAACTATCCAAATAGTCCAGGAAGAAAATAAGCTTTTTTACATCCCGACTGTCAAAAATCAAAATGGTAATTTACCCATCCGATTTGCTGGTAAAAACATTACAGAAAACCAACTCATTTTTGAAAATCCCGACCATGATTTTCCTCAAATCATTTCTTACACCAAAATAGGTTTAGACTCTCTAATTGCGGTAATCTCAGGCGTGAAAAACGGGCAAGAGCGCAAGCAGACTTTTGCGATGAAACGCGTAAAATAATGAAAACCACTTCTGGATATTGAACTTTAGTTCGATGAAAATGCCACTTATTTTTTCATGTAATTTCTTTTATATACTAATCGGAATATGGAATGACCATTTAGATTGTGATGATAAAAGTTCAAAAGTCGAGATGAAGTGCGTGAAGAAATCTGTCGCAAACGATTTTAGCGCTGAACTGTGATCCCCCTGATCACAGCTACTTCAAAACCAAAGTGGGCGCTCCGGCGTCCCGTCATTTCGACGGGATGAAGTTTTAGCAGCAAGATTGTGGTCAATTCTATTTCCGATTAGTATAAATAGCTGGTTTCAATTAATGTGATAGCCTAAATAAATCGTTCAACAAAACATCGTGTTGTAAATTTATTTTCTATAATTAATACATATTTATTGATTATCAATAAAAATGTATTAATATTGCATAAAATTTAATTTTATAACATCATGTCAAACACAAATAACTTTATTTTCACAGGGCTGAAAATTGTTGCTTGGATCATTTTTGTTGGCTTAGGTATAGAAGCTGGAGCCTTAATAGTCAATTTCATCGTTAGCATCTATAAACCCGAATTTGTCCAAAATCTCTACCAGAAGTTGGATTTGAGTGACATGTTCAATCGCAGCCAATGGGCTTTTTATGGGATGTATTTGTTTATCCTCATCATTGCACTTCAAAAAACTTATTTATTTTACGTGCTTATCGACTTATTAGATAAACTAGATTTAACGAAACCTTTCAATGAATCAGTAGCGTCAAAGATATCTTTGATCAGTTATCTCACTTTTTCGATAGGACTATTGAGTTACATTGCCGCTCAATCAGCACATAACTTTCAAAGAAAGGGTTACGAAATTGATGACCTCCATAGTTTTTGGGGTGATAGTGAAGCTTTTATATTAATGGCAGCAGTAGTTTATGTGATTGCTACCATTTTTAAAAGAGGCGTGGAAATTCAAAATGAAAACGATCTAACTGTATAAGCCATGCCGATAATTGTAAACTTAGACGTAATGATGGCGAAGAGAAAAATTTCTCTGAATGAACTTTCTGAAAGAGTTGATTTGACATTATCCAATCTTTCTATACTAAAGACGGGCAAGGCCAAAGCCGTAAGATTCAGTACTTTAGCATCCATTTGTAAAGCCTTAGATTGTCAACCCGGAGATATTTTGGAGTATGTTGCGTCGGACGAAGATTAGTATTTTTTGTCTGGGAATTAAAATGCAGGTTTAATAAATGTGTCGAACCTAGCGGTTATGTAAAAATTCCATTTATTAAAGTGGCAATTTCCTTATGTGAAAATTCATCTTTTACAGCGAACTGAAGTTCGCAGTCCACTGAGCATTTCTTTTGGTAAATACGCCCCATTCTTCCAATTCTTCGGTTGCCATGGTAAAGAAATCATCAGATAGTTCAAATTTTTCATTTTGAAGCAATCCAGCAGTTCTCTGTATTTTTGGTTTTTCTACTTCCTTTTTACTGAAATAACCCACAACTTCACCCGCTCTGCCTTTAATCACTTTTATGGTTACTCCTTGTTCAAGCAGTTTGACAACTTCAGAAAATTTCGCCTTAAAATCAGCTGTATGCATGGTTTGTGTCATGAAGAATATTTATTTTTACAAAAATATGGCATTATTGACAACTTGTCAACCTGATAATTTAATATGGCAGTAACCAAAAATGGGAAAACATAAAAACTGCATTTACTGTGAACTCATGTCGAACTTAACTTAGCACTCAACGAAGCATTTTGACAACATCAATGAGGTATAACCTCCACCAAAATTTCATTACCTGATTTATCATAATAAGTACAAGTCATTGCATCCATACAAATGGCCCATTTTTCTATGCCATAAGTTGCACACATTTTGATGAAAGTCAAAAAATCTGTTTTTCCTTGTTGATGAGCAACCAATTCAGCTTTAAAAGACTCACTCTGGCAAGTTTCTGCAATGCTCAAAGACTCATATTTAGGCGGTACTTTTGCAGTATAATTATTTGCTCCATGATAGTCAATATGCCCATCTGTTACATAAGCCTCGTAATGGGTGACGCCCAGTTTTTTGATTTCTAGAATGTAGGCTGGAAAATCTGCACCTGATTTTACCTTGCTATGTGCTACTTTGATGTGTTCTACTGTAAACATGTTTTTAGTTATTAATTGTCAGAATAGATGATAATTTTTTTACAATGATTAACAACACAAAGGTGAGCCATTGCTGGGTATGGTCATTGTAAAAAATCGTTTTTCTACAGCATTTTTTTGAATTGATCTGGTGTATCTCCAGTGAATTGTTTGAAGTCTTTTATGAAATGAGACTGATCAAAAAAATTATTATCATAACAGATTTCAGAAAGCGTTTTTGTTTGGTTGAATTGATTGAGCACTACATTAAAACGTACAATGGAAGCAAATTTTTTAGCAGTGGTTCCTACTACCTTTCTAAATCTTTTTTCGAATGGGCTTTGACTGATAAGTAATTTTTCAGTCAGCTTTTTGATGCGAATGTTCCCATTACTTTGGTAAATCATCTTTACCGCCTCAACAACTAATTTATCGGTTTGAATGTCCTTGAGCTGAGAAATTAAAAATTGCTCGACGATTTTAATTCGATGTAAATCATTGTCTGCATCTGCGAGCCTTTCCTCAACTGGTATTATAATGCTTTTTGGGAAAATCTCCTCTAGTGAAAGGCTTAAATTGAATAATTCATTTGCAGGATGCGTAGCAAAATGTATAAAACCTATTTCTGTGAAATAAACCAGAATCGTTCCGATTTCAGCAGAATTTTTAAAAATTTTATAGCCATCTGCCATTCCAGTTACTCCGGCAGAGGCCAATTGATTTTCGGATTGATCATTGATAGAAATGAGTTTGCCTTTGAATTGAAACCCAAAGACCAGGCCAGTTATTGGAAAAACTTTATATTCATTTTCTACATCATTTTCTGAGACTACATAATATTTGATGTAGGGTTTTAACTGCTCAACTGGGAAATGTTTTTCAAACTTCATTTTTAATTAATGATGCCTTTTATCACACTTAAATTCGCAACAAGATTGTGGTCAATTTCATTTCCGAATAGTATATAAACAATCACAATGTATAAAATAAATCTAATTTTAGAAATATCCATACCAACCAATAACTGTTTTAGAAACTATTTTAAGCTATTCCATATTTTTTAACAATTGCAAGCTGTCCTGAATGGTATGCGGTGTGAGAAATGATGCGGCCAAAGGCCTCAGCCTTTGTTTTTGTTCCGAATTCTTTGGTAATGACGGTGCTTTCCCAATCTTCATCCTTCTGTTGTTCAATGATGGATTTCAGTGAGTCAAAAGATTCTGCGACATAATTTTTCAAAGAGACTATATCTGTCCATTCACCAGAATCCCATTTTTCAATGACTGTTTTAGCGGAGACTCTTAAATGAACAGCGCCAAATACATTTTTAGCAAAAAGCAATTCGACTTCGCCCATATGTCGGATGAGAAAGCCTACAGAGTTTGGTGAACCACCTAATTTCTTTGCTAAATCATCAGATGAAACATTTGGCAATTGGTCGGAAAATCTTGTGCGGGCTTCTAACCATAATTCAAGCAAGGTTTCAGTTTTTGATTTCATTTTATTAAAATTAAATTGCAATCAGTAATAGCCAACAACCAATGTTTGACATTTGCCTCTATTTCTACATAATCACCAGGACCAATTGTTTCTTTGATTCCTTTTTCATTTTCAAAAATAACTTCACCAATGATACCAAAAAGCATTGCTGGTGTTTTGGTGAGGTGTTCTTTCATTTCTGCACCGACCAACATTTTGATGGAAATGACAGACCCTTCAGTTGTACTGAAGATTTTTTTAGTTTTTAATGCCTTGTTTGCAAGTGAATCTTGATTTAGATGCATATTATTTTTTATTGATTGCTAAATTAGTGAGCATTTAACCACTTCTTAAATTTGTAGTTGGGATTTTGTCATGATTTTTGGAAGCTTCGCCAAAAATCCCGCCAAAATCATATTCACTTTTCATTTTTCTCCATGGACTTCATCCATGGTTATTAATATTTAACACCTCTGGGGTATTTTAATCGAAGTGCTGAAATGCACCCCTAAATTATTGTGCTCAAATTAGTCAAAATATTCTACGGGCACTGCGTTTTAGCTAACCTTGATCTTAGAAATAGTTTTACCCATCGATTTTGATGGTTTATCCATATCAGTCTTGGCAAACTCAATGGCTTCCTGGATGAGTGCTTTTACTTCTGGGTTTCTATAATCATTTATATTTTTCACATCAATATGCCGGATTAAATTTCCTGACCCTGTCAATAATTTATTTGGATCTTTTAATAATGTCCCTTTATTAAAACCCAAATTCATATGATTGGTATAAATAGGAAGCATACAAAAAGCATCTGAAAGTTTTTCTGAAATAGAAAACACCGCTGTCAACGCATGTGTATGATATAAAAGCTCATTGCTATCTGGATACATTTCTAGTAAATATTCCCGCAGATCTTTGAAGAGTTCAATAAGTTCTGGATGCTTAAAGTCCAAATAATATTGGAAATCTGGATGGATTGGTCTTAAATGAGTCATTTGATTGATTTAATAGGTATTTTTTAATCGACTTGCCTTATAGTTCTTTGAATGTATTTTGAAGTGAATTTGTTGTTTGTAGTTTATAAAGTCACAGTAAATTTTTATATCGATTGGAAATCCTTTGGTGATTTATCCAACACATCTTTTACCAGTGCAAAATCTTTCTCCGAGTCAGCCAACACCATCAATACGTCATCGGTTTCCAATTCGGTAGACCCACCAGGGCGAATGAATTTGCCATTTCTTTTGATCATGACAATAAATACAGATTTCGGAAAGTGTAAGTCTACAATTCGTTTATGAACTGCATAAAAATGAGGCAATATCTCAAACTCTTGCAATGAAGATTTTGGTAGATCTAAAATAAGTTTGTCCACTTCTGAGATTGGTTTTACCTTCTCAGGTAACGCGACATGGAGCCATTTGGCAACAATCGATAGGGTAGTGCCTTGGATTAGTACCGAAGTAACAGATATAAAAAACACAATATTAAAAATCATATTGGCTTTATCGATTCCAGCCAATAAAGGGTATGTAGCAAATACTATGGGAACAGCCCCTCGCAATCCAACCCAGGAAATGTAAAACCTTCGCCTCATTTTCATTTTGAAAAAAGCCAAACTGATGAATACAGCTATCGGTCTAGCCACTAAAATTAAAAATAAGGATACAAGAATTCCTATCCCAAAATACGGGATAATCTCAGTTGGGTAAACCAATAAACCCAATGTGAGGAATAAAACAATTTGCATCAACCATGCAAGACCATCGTACATTTTGAAAATGGTTTTCTTATGTATGAGATCTTGATTACCCAGATAGACCGCGCAAACATAGATTGCGAGAAAGCCATTTCCCCCAATAAAGTCAGTGGCTGCAAAAGTGATAAACATCAAGGCTATGACAAGCACTGGATATAACCCTTCGAAATCAAGCTTGATGTTATTAATGATGTACTTACTCAATTTTCCTAAGGCAAATCCACTGATGGCGCCCAATATCATCTGGCGAAAGAATAATGGAATGACAGAGATGATGCTTTGGTCTTGGTTAATTACTAAAGTCAGAAAGGCAATCGTCAGCACATATGCCATGGGGTCATTACTACCACTTTCTAGTTCTAATGTTGGCCTAAGATTGGTTTTTAATGCAAGACTTTTTGAACGTAAAATGGAAAATACGGCTGCTGCATCGGTCGATGATACAATGGAACCCAATAACATGGCTTCATAAATGGTAAAGTCGGTTACTAGCCATACAAAGGTACCAAGAGATACAGCAGTCAGAAAAACTCCAAGTGTTGATAAAACAATACCTTCTCTCAAAATGGGTTTTACAGAAGTCCAGTTTGTATCCAGACCGCCCGAAAATAGAATAAAGTTGAGTGAGACAATACCAATGAATTGCGCAAGTTTAGGATCATCAAATTTTATACCCCCTATACCATCCGACCCTGCCAACATGCCAATGGCTAAAAAGAGTATCAATGTCGGTACTCCAAATTTATAAGAAGTCTTACCAACAATGATGCTAATAAAAAGTAGAATGGATCCTACCAACAATATATTCTCAATTGTTAAATTCATTACATCAGTTTATTGAAGTGCTTAATTTTCAAAGTTACATTTTCTACTCACTTAATGATAAAATCGTAATCAATTTTTACTAGTATGTTTAATTATAACAATGCCATTTGTCTAGTTTATTAAGAACCTAAGACAGGAAGAGCGAGCAAAATGAAAATTTATCTGGCATTGGAAATCATTTTTAAATTATAAACAAAAACATTAGCTATAAAAAATTACTACTATTGTATATATAAATATTTATACTAATATTCATGAAATACTCTGTTTTGCGCAACATTACATTGAAATTGTGTTAACTTGAGCATATAATAAAAGCATCTTATCCCCAATGAGTAATAATTTGAGGTCTTATTTTCTGCAAATCTGTTGCTTTTGTTCTTCTTTAAAATCTACAGAAGTCTCTGAATATTAAATACTTAGGTCGGAGGAAACAATAGTCATGAGCAGGGTGTTGACATGGTAACACATCCTTTAAAATGCCTAAAATGTTAATTTATGTTCAAAATATGGTCAGTTTACGCTGCAAAATATTTGTCAAAGCGACATTAGAAAAACTTGATTTGCCATATGACTATGTAGACTTAGGCGAGGTAAGGCTCAAAAATGTTATTTCAGAAAAAAATAAAAAACTTTTGGATCAAGAGCTCCGCAAAGCAGGATTGGAGTTGATGGAGGACAAAAAGGCAATCCTTATTGAAAAAATAAAAAACATCATCGTAGAAATGATTCATTATGCAGATGAATTACCGGAAATTAACTTCAGTGAATATTTAAAGGAAAAGTTGAATCAAGATTATCATACACTTTCAGAATTGTTTTCCAAAACTAAAGGGATGACGATTGAACATTTCATCATTTTACATAAGATAGAAAGAGTCAAAGAATTGATCATGTATGACGAGCTAAATTTAACGGAGATTTCCTATAAATTAAATTATAGCAGTGTAGCTCATCTTTCCAATCAATTTAAGAAAATTACAGGACTTACTCCTTCTTTTTTCAAGCAACTCAAACGCAAAAATCGCAATAATTTGGAGAATTTATGACTTCTTCATATTTATTGAATAACATACAAAATATGTAATAATAAGAACAAATTATGTAAGACAATATTGCATTGAATAATTGATCTTTGTAATTATCACAAAGTCAGTTGTTCGTCTTTATTGAAAAACTAATATTTAATTGCAGCATTGTTTTAGTGTTGTAAAAATTCAAATTTTCAAAAAAATATTATGGTCAAAAAGAGTGAAATGGACAAAGGAATACCTCACATTATTGTTGAAATAATTGAGTATGTACCCAATGCAGTAGTGTGCAAAACTATTATTAAAAAAACCACTGGCAACGTTACGGCGATTTCCATGGCTTCAGGTGAAGAATTGGGTGAAAAGATTACCAGATTCGACACGTATGTGCAAATCATCGACGGCACTGCGGAGTTAACAATCGATGGTAAAAAAATAGAATTGAAATTGGGTGAAGGTATTATTATACCTGCACACTCTACGCAAGTTTTTAACGCGGCGCAACAGTTTAAGATGATAACCACCATTATCAAAAGTGGTTACGAGGAATAAGATTTTATTAATTAACAAAATACAATTTCTATATTATGTCAAAAGGAAAAGATTCTAAACAGAAGTCAGACAAGAAAACTCCAGCGAGGTCACAAAAGGAAAAGAAAGCTGATAAAGTGGCGAAAAAGGCTGGTAAAGAAATGGAAGGTAAATTAATTGTTTAAAAAAAGTAACTATTTAGGTGGGTGCTTTCTTTTCAAAAAATCAGGAAAATTTTCGTCAATCGAGGCTCATTTGAGAAGTAATAGCAGCGCTATTGCGACAAAAACAGCCGAAGAGTCGCGGAAAATTGACATTTTTTGAATGAAATTGACTCCACCTAAATAGTTAAAAAAAAATTTCAAATTGGTTGAAGTAAACAAGCTGGGTATTATTTTAGGAAAATCTGATTTTGATTTTGAAAATGAAGGCGTGCTCAATCCTGGTGTAATAAGGGAGGGTGAAACAACTCACATGTTTTACCGAGCAGTAGCTAAAAATAATTATTCTTCAATTGGATATTGTACTTTAAATGGTGCTCATGAAGTAACCAGTCGTAATCAGACTCCTTTGTTATCACCCATGGCAGACTATGAAAAACATGGCATGGAGGATCCTAGGATCGTGAAGATAGATGATGTTTATTATCTGACTTACACGGCTTATGACGGCTTGAATGCTTTAGGGGCCTTGGCTACTTCAACTGATTTGATCAGTTGGGAAAGACATGGCATCATCGTTCCCTTGATTACTTATAATGATTTTAAAACATTGATAGAAACTAATAGCGCCATCAGTGAAAAGTATACTCGTTTCAATCAATATTCCAAAAGTCATGAAAGCCAAGAAGAACCAATATTTTTGTGGGATAAAAATTTAATATTTTTTCCAAGAAAAATAAATGATAAATTTTGTTTTTTGCATCGAATAAAGCCTGACATACAAGTGGTTGTGTCCATTGAAAAATTGGAGGATTTAACTACAGAATTCTGGAAAGCCTATTTTCTGGCCTTCAATGATCACGTAGTACTATCACCCAAATTTGAACACGAAATCAGTTATGTTGGCGGTGGTTGCCCACCTATAGAAACAGCAAGCGGTTGGCTGATCATTTACCATGCCGTCCACGATACCTTGCAAGGATATGTTTATAGTGCCTGTGCAGCATTATTGGATATCAATGACCCAAATAAGGAGATCGCAAGATTGCCATATCCTTTATTTTTTCCTCAAAAATCATGGGAATTAAAAGGTGAGGTAAATAATGTTTGTTTTCCGACGGGAGCTGTCTTGGATTTGGATACGTTACTCATTTTTTATGGAGCTGCAGATGAAAGAATAGCTCTTGCCACCTTGAGTTTGGAAGCTTTACTAGCAGAACTGAACAACAATAGGTGTTGATTTTTCTCTTTTAAACTTTAAAAGTTTCTTTAAGCAGATTTACATATGTGTTCAAATGGTATTCATTTGTCCTTCATCTGTATTTGATATATATTTTAATAGCCAAAATAGACGACCATGATAAATGCATTAATAACCTATTCGCCTACCAAAAAACTGAATATAGTTCCAGGTGAAATTAATTTCTATTCAAACCTGAGAGTTCCAAAAAAGGATCGTGTAGAAAACGTAAGTTCTGAAATATTATTCATCACTTCATATCCTCCTCGAGAGTGTGGTATAGCCACCTATTCTGAAGATTTGATCAATGCTTTGAATAATCAATACACAAATACTTTTGAATACAGTATCTGTGCCCTAGAATCCGATTCAGAACAACATATTTATAAAAGTCCGCCCAAATTTAAATTAAATACAAACCAAAAAAATGCGTTTGCAAAAACTGCTTTTTTGATCAATAGAGACATTGCCATCAAGCTTGTTATCATTCAACATGAATTTGGATTTTTTAATGAACATGATGAGGATTTCAAACAGTTTTATGAGGCCATTTCTAAGCCAATAATTTTTGTATTTCATACCGTTTTACCAAAACCAAATTACATAACACTCAGAAAAGTTAATCAAATGATCACTGCGGCAGAGTCTGTAGTAGTGATGACCAAAAATGCAGCTAACCTATTAATCCAAGATTATGAAATACCTCAAAATAAGATTACGATTATTCCACATGGTACGCATTTGGTACCGGCTTTAAAAAAGGAAGACCTCAAAGATACTTACCACTTTACCGGTAGACAAATATTATCAACCTTTGGATTGTTGAATGCTGGTAAAGGAATAGAAATAACACTGGAAGCGCTTCCAGCTATTATCCAAGTACACCCTAATGTTTTGTTTTTAATTCTCGGAAAAACACACCCAACAGTCGTAAAAAACGAAGGGGAGATTTATCGCAAAATGCTTGAAGATAAAGTGGCCACGTTAAATCTTGGTGACTATGTTTTGTTTTTAAATGAATATTTGCCGCTGCCAAAACTGCTAGACTATTTGCAGCTAACAGATATTTATTTATTTACGTCAAAAGACCCTTTTCAAGCAGTCAGTGGCACATTTGCTTATGCAATGAGTTGTGGTTGTCCCATTATATCGACTCCCATACCTTTTGCTCAGGAATTTATCACTGATGATACTGGTAGGTTGATTGATTTTGATCGCCCAGACCAACTTTCCAAAGCAGTGAATTATTTGTTATCTGATGACAAGTTGAGAATGAAACTCTCGCTCAATTGTTTGCAAAAAATGGCTGTAACGTCATGGGGTAATTCGGCCATAGCGCATGGACAATTATTTAACAAATTAAATAAGGACAAACAAAAGCCCATCTTTAAAAAACCAACTTTCAGTTTAAATCATTTTAATAAAATGACTACTGACATCGGTTTTGTGCAGTTTTCAAACGGAGCAATTCCGGACTTGAATTCAGGTTATACCTTGGACGATAACGCACGCGCATTAATTGTAGCTTGCCAACATTTTCAACAAACAAAAAATCCACAAGATCTTGAAAAGATAAATGTTTATTTCATGTTTATCCGATACTGTTTTCAACCCAATGGAACATTTCTAAATTATGTCAACGATGACAATGAGTTCACCAAACAGAATACAATTGAAAATATTGAAGATAGCACTGGTCGTGCAATTTGGGCACTTGGTTATATGCTTTCATTAGAGGATTATTTGCCTACACGGGTTTTTAGCATGGCCGAAAATATTATTCAGGACGCTATGCCAAATTTGTTACTAATAAACTCCTCGCGTGCTATGGCCTTTATTATCAAAGGATTACACTTTCAAAATAAAACTGAAAATTTGTCTTATATGAAGGTCTTTGCTAATAGACTTTTGCAAATGTATCGCCATGAGCGTGAAGGTGACTGGCATTGGTTTGAAAGTTATTTGACTTATGCAAATAGTGTATTACCTGAAGCGATGTTGTGTGCTTATTTATCTTTGGATGATGATCAATATAGAAAAGTTGCCAAAGAGAGTTTTGATTTTTTATTGGGTATAATCTTCGTAAACGGTCACATAAAAATTATATCAAACAAAGGGTGGCATTTCAAGAATGAAGAAAATGTTCCACAGATTGGCGGCGAACAAGCCATTGACATTGCCTATACCATCCTTGCTCTGGAAAAATTTTCTCACGAATTTCCTTTGTCAAATTATAAGTCAAAAGCTGAAATTGCATTCAATTGGTTTTTAGGTGATAATCACTTAAATCAGAATGTATACAATCATTGCACAGGTGGATGTTATGATGGGATTGAAGAATTTAATATCAACATCAATCAAGGTGCAGAATCAACGCTGAGTTTTCTTTTATCACGCTTAGCTATGGAAAGGATGTTTCATTCAAAAACTATTAGCTTGCAAATGCAGTTGGCGGTTGAGTTTATAAAGTAAAAAGTAAAAAGTTCATAAAGTAAAAAGTTCATAAAGTAAAAAGTTCATAAAGTAGAAAGTTCATAAATTAGAAAGCGCATAAAGTAAAAATATTAAGTATTGTGAATTATGGAGATACGCAAGGCCTTGCTTCTGTACTATTTTTGTAAAATTTTAAGGGGTGGACAGTAAATACTTTTATTCGTCTATAATTCATAAACGAATAAACGCATAAACGAATAAACAATAAACAATGCCTTGCAAATTGCCAACGTGTCCTAACTTACAATAAGTGATTGCCCATGGCGGCCAAAGACCAATTGCCTTTCGGCGTTTAAGACATAAAAAAAGGGCCAAGAATATCTTTTATTCTTAGCCCAAAACTGATTGCCAAATATAGTGTTTGGCTGAGGAAATGGTTTTTTAAGTAGAAGTTTAATGCCTTACGAAACGTTTTATAAAAAACGGTAACCTAAAGTCGCTTGTACCCATGCATTTTTGTAACGTGGTGTTTGTGATGTACCATCACCATTATTAGTTGTTAAATCCCAAGCTGCTCTTGTTCCAATTACCAACTTATTTAAATTGATGTTTACACCAACAGCAACACCGAAAATATTCTTACGCAAATTTTCATTTTCAAATTCTTCAATTTGTTCCAGGTTTTGGATATCATTTTCCAATACATCTTTGCGTTTTCTTAAGTATGATACCTGAGGTCCAGCTAAAATGGTCAATACTTCCATTGGTTTTACGGAGAGATACAGGGGAACATCAATATAGTCTGTAGTTCGGGTGAGTTTGTATGCACTGCCCAACAAGGTTCCTTCACCTTTGAATCCTTTTTGAGAAAACAATATTTCTGGTTGAAATCCTAATACATTTACAATAGGCACTGCCATAAATACTCCGCCAACAAATCCGAATTTACCATCTGCTCTAAAATCATCTCCTGCACCATCGTAAACGTTGGCATAATTTGTACCAATTTTAATTCCGAATTGGAAATTATTCCTTTCATCGTCCTGGCCGATCAAGGTACTACTTAGAAAAGTTCCTATTGCAAGGAAAACTATTAACTTATACATTATTTGTATTTAAATTATTAAAAAATATTTCAATTTCCTTTAATGGTAAAGTTGAATTCGTTTTCATTAATTTTGCCATTTCGGTATTAAAATCTATTTTGAATTTAGTACATTGATTTAGTATGATTAACAACCCAAAGATCGTTTATTGCATGTCTTCATTTGTTACACAATTTTGGTAATAATTTACATGTTTTCCATGTTAGCTTGTCAAAGGAATAGCCATATCCTACTGCACTGTTTAAACTCCAAAAGATATGAGCATCAAAGAAGATGATTTTATTTGGGGTTTTAAGTGATTGACGATGAGATCAATAGGGTGTTCTGTACTACAAATCAATGTGCTTTCGATTGATTGTTTGAAAAAAAATCCGGCTTGGAAAAAGTTGTAATAAAGAAATATCTATTTTTTCCTCCCCGGATTCATTGTTTGAAATGTTCAAGAGAAATTAAGCTTCTAAATGATCTAATCTATTCTTAACTCTTGTAGAAGCATCTTTAAAATCGTCCTTTACATTGTCAACTTTCTGAGCATATCCATCTACAAATTCATCAAATTTTGAGTTCATACTGTGCAGCATGTTGTGGCTGTTTTCAGCAATTTTATTTCTTGTTTTTTTACCTTTGTGAGGCGCAAGCAAAACACCTACAACAGCACCAACAGATAGTCCAACAATTAAGCTTAATAATGCTTTTCCTGCATTCATGATATATATTTTAATCGAGTAATTATGATTCTCCAAATATCGCGCATTTCAAAACCGATATTGTTACACTATTTGTTTTACGAATTACATTATTTGTCATTCAAAACAGAATAGCAGTTTTCAGATGAGTTTTATTATGGTCAGTCTGGTAAAGTGTATACCTGTTGATTCATTTCACTTGCACTGATTATTGAAAGAATCAGTGCAAGAATAATATTTATGGCTGGGATCGAGTCCTTTGATCTGTAAACCTTTAATTATTAAAAACTTCTGTTGTCAAAACACGCACATAATTGGGGTATAATGCATTGGCATCATCTTCCGCAGTTATGAATATTTTTACTGGTTTAAATGTGGTAACTGTTTGAAAAGAAGCTTTCAAAGCTTTGGAGAATGTTCCATCAGAGGTCTTAATTTGACCTAGATTTTTGATTTCAGCCTGATCGGTTTCCATCCAAACCATATACATCTGTTTTGGCGGGGTCAATCTACCAGGTTCCGCAAGATTTGCAATATTGATCTTTATAGATTGATTATTGTTTTTATCAGTTTTAATTTGGATGTCACCTGTTGCCGCTGGAGCAACCGCAGAATTCATGAAAATAATCTTTTTGCTGCATGATGTGGTGTGAAACATTAGAAAAGATGCAAGAAATAACCATATAATGGTTTTGCCCGACGACAATAGCTTAGTTTTAATCATTGTTATTTTATTTAGTGATACTCTATATCCATTCGGCTATATCCAATTTTGGTCAAAAATGATCCATTTTAAGTGATACTTAGGCTATTTTTTCAGTAAGAGCGCTGCTCTAATTGAAAAATGAACCTTGTCTGACTTGAAATGTCTTAAATTTTTGATTCAATAGCGAATAGCTGAATAGCTACGATGATCTTTGAATAAGAATTATATTTTAATGCCTTTTATGACGTCTAAAAAACCAAAAACATCCAGCAACCAAAATATCACAGCTATTACTGCAACAGCATTGAGTATATTTTTAATTTTACTATCCATGGGAATGTATGTGTTGATGATCCATAAGATCACACCAACCACAATAAGTACAATGAAAACATTCATTAACGGCATATTCAAGTATTTTAAAAATAAGAAAAACCTTTTTCTATTTTAGGCTGGTAGAGATATATTCCAAATACGCATTTAATTCACAATAAATGACTTTCATTTTTGCTTAATAGATAATTTTATATTTCTTCTATTCCTTTCAAAGGCATGTCAAAGATAAATTGACAATGGCTGAAGTAATTACACAATTGTGCAATTAAGTTACATAATTTAAATAAATTGAAATCAAGGTTTTCTAAGGAAAAGGTTGATTTTATGAGATTGTTTTGGTTTAGACTGATTTATTAAGAGACAAAATGAATGTACTACCAGCACCAAATTCACTTTCTAACGATATTTGTCCTCCCTGGGCTTCCATAAATTCTTTGCTGATGGCAAGTCCTAGTCCTGTTCCTTCTTTTTTGGTTCCCGGTACACGAAAATAGCGATCGAAGATTTTATCTTTATACTGTGGTGCTATTCCTTGGCCAAAATCTTTAACAGATATTTGAATATGCTTTGATGTTTCTTGAATCGACAATAAAATAGTTGAATTGTCATAGGAGTACCTTATAGCGTTCGATATCAGATTTGTTAAAACCCAAGCAGTTTTTTCATTGTCAGCCTGAACCAAGGGTATTTCCTTAGGACAATTTACCTCCATCTGTATTTGCTTTTGATCCGCTTGAGTTTTAGTTGCATTGATGGCATAATTTAAAATTTCTCTAGGGTCGGATGGAAGAATGGATAACTGAATATTGCCACTTTCCAATTGAGTCATGTTTAGAAGTTCTCCAGTGATTTTTAGTAGACGGTATGCATCATCCTTGATACTTTCAACAAGGTTTTTTTGTTCATCATTTAGTTTTCCAATTTGTTCATTTTCTAAAAGCTGCAAACTCATTTTAATAGACGAAATTGGAGTTTTAAATTCGTGAGAAACGGTCGCAATAAAATTTGTTTTAGCGAAGTCTAGTTCTTTATATTCTGTCACATTCCTCAACAGAATAACATGTCCGACTACTTTTGGCTGATTTTCACCAGTGGGTGTAATGGTAATATGCTGTATATCTTTTTCAAAGTAACTTTCTTTTCCATTGGCGAAAATTTTCATTGGTTTATTACCATTTTTAAGAGGATTTGCCTCGTCAATATCCTTTATCAATGCGCGTAAAAGGTCATTTTTTAAGGCCAAGTCTTTTGATTGATAGCCAATGAGTTCTGAATCCGACAATCCTAATATTTGATTAGCTTCTTCATTTGCAAAGATTATGCGCATCTTTTCATCGAGCCCAATAACCGGATCATGCATTTTATCAATGAGCGTTTCAACCCTCTTCTTTTCCATCATCAGTTTGGCAAGATTGCTATTATTGTAGGTTTCCAGCTTTTGTGCCATCACATTAAATGATTTTGCCAAAGCTCCGAACTCGTTATTTTTTTCAAAATTTACACGTTCAGAATAATTTTTATCCGCTATCTGTTTGATACTTTCTGTAAGTTCTTTGATTGGATTTGCGATGTTTGAAGGAAGATTTATGAGTAAGATGAACGCTATTAAAAAGCACAATGTTCCAGTTATAGCTATCCAGAATACCGCGTTATTGGCTGTATGTTTTGCCATCTCGCTTTTTCTTTGAATGGATTGCATATTCATGTCCATCAAAACAAAGATATCTTTCCTGATCTCTGATTTGATAAGGTCATCATTTTGATTTTGTTTGAATATATTAAAATGTTTTCTTAGTTCTTGAGTCACTTCATTTTCGTTAATTTCTGTAGTGTTGTTTTCTTGTTTTGCTAAATTATCTTCCAATTTTTGAATTGCTTCAACAGTACCCAACTCCAATGAAAGTAACATATTTCTAGCATACTCCAATGTTCGGTAATTATCCACCAACACATTTTCCGTATCAGATTTCAATGCTATTAAATATCTAGCACTCACGACACTCAAAAGCAGTATCAGAAAGAAGAGGAGGCCTACACCAAGCGTCAATTTTGTTTTTATTTTCACTGCAATAATTTTTTAAAAACCTAGTTATTCACAAAATAGTAAGAGGAAAGCCCTTTCAAACGAAAGGTTTCATCTCAGATTTGACCTGAGAAGCCAAGGCGTGCCTTGGCTCAACAAAAAAGGTTCCAAACATCTCACATCTCACATTTCACTATTCACTATTCGCCATTTACCATTTACTATTTACCATTCACCATTCACCATCTCACATCTCACAATTCAACTCAAAATAACTAAATCAATATTGCTAGAAGATAATTTTTTCAAAAGCTCATTAAACACATTTGTTGCCATAATTATTTTAAACAAATTGAAATGTGGCTTTCCAAGACAAATCGTTGTTATTTTGCGATGCTCAGCTTGCTCAATGATGGCTTTTGCAACAGTAGAACTCTCAATTTTTATAATTTCCGCACCCAATTCCATTGCAAGTTTGAAATTATTAATCAAATGACGTTGTTTATCCAATGGAATTCTTTCTACACTTTCTTTGGGAGTTTGTACGTACAAAACATACCATTTGCTATGATAATAGTTTGCTAATCTGGCAGTTTTTCTAATAACAGTTTTGGCAGTTTTCTCGTTGCTACTTATACAAGCCAAAAAACGCTCATGTTTGAGTACATTGGGCTTTGTAATTTCAGTTTCAACTTTCCTCTCCACTTGAGAAGCCACTTCTTTTAACGCAAGTTCTCTGAGCTGTAGGATATGCTCACTTTGAAAAAAGTTTTTTAAAGCAGTTTCAATTTTATCTTCTTTATAAATTTTACCGTCTTTCAATCGCCGTATCAATTCATCCGCTGTGAGGTCTAAATTTACAACTTCATCAGCCAAAGCAAGCACTTTATCTGGAATGCGTTCTCGTACCTCAATGCCCGTAATTTCCTTAATTTCCGTGTGTAAGCTTTCAATGTGTTGAATGTTGATATCAGTGATCACGTTGATTCCGGCATCTATGATATCCAATACATCTTGCCACCGCTTTTCATTTTTACTTCCATCGATATTGGTATGGGCCAATTCATCAACAATTACAACTTCTGGTCGTAGATTAATGATGGCTTGTAAATCCATTTCTTCTAGTTCCTTTCCTTTGTAGAAAAGCTTGCGCAGTGGTATTATCGGAAGACCAGCAAGAAAAGCCTCAGTTTCTTCGCGATTATGAGTTTCCACAAAGCCAATTTTTACATCGATGCCATTTTTGAGCAGGGTGTGCGCTTCTTGCAACATACGATAGGTTTTACCTACGCCTGCACTCATACCGATGTAAACTTTTAATTTTCCCTTCCTTGATTTTTTTATCAAGTTCAGAAAATCTTCTGCCGACTTTCTTGTTTCTTCCACTATTTTATTTGACAATTTACAGCTGATCACTTATTTGAAAGGGGTAAGCCCTTTCTTTGCCATTGGTTCCATCTCAGATTTGACTTGAGAAGCCAAGGCGTGCCTTGGCTCAACTGGCCAGGTTTCAAACATCTTGCGTTTCACATCTCACACCATTCACAAAAAACCAATTGTTCTGGGAAGGCACGCAAGCCTTCCTCTTCATATCGTTTCATATCGCATCTTACACCATTTACCATTTACTAATTATTCGAGCTAAATAGAAAGGGGCAAGCCCTTTCTTTACCATTGGTTCCATTTCACATTTCACATCTCACATTTTACACCATTTACCATTCACCATTTACTATTCACCATCCAATTCAAGATTAAGTTTCAAAACATTGACTCGCTCAGTACCGAATAATCCTAACAATGGTTTTTCAGTATTCCTTTCAATAAGCTGTGCCAAATCTTTTTCAGAAATATTCCTACTGTGCGCAATCCTCTTTAACTGAATTTTTGCTGCCTGAACAGAAATATGCGGATCAATGCCACTTCCGCTTGCGGTAACCAAATCTGATGGTATTTCTGATTTTTGTACCCCAGGATTATGAATTAGAAAAGTGTCAATCCTAGCTTGAACTTCTTGTAAGTGTTGTGGATTTGAGGGGCCATAATTACTTCCTCCAGAACCTGCAGCATTGTACTCAACAGCAGAAGGACGTGGCCAAAAATATTTGTCAGATATAAAAGATTGCCCAATGTTGATGTATTGGGTATTTCCTGAATCTGAAACAACTATTCCGTTGCCCTGTCCTGGCGCTAATTGAGCAATTGACCAAACAGCCATGGTATAAATTCCACAGAAAAACACTAAACAAACTAGTGTTAATCTCATCGATGGCATTATATTATTTATCATTTTTATTATTTTTTATTTTATAATTACAATCTTGTTATTTATTGAAAAGAATACCTTCCCCTACATATAGTTCTATCTCACATCTTCCATTTCACGCAAAATAGAAAGAGGCAAGTCCTTTCTTTACGTGTGGTTCCATCTTACATCTGAGCTGAGAAGCCAAGGCGTGCCTTGGCTCAACAAGCAAGGTTCCAAACATCCAAACATTTCACATTTGACGTCTCACAATTCACATCTCACACCATTTACTATTCGCTATTTTACACAAAAAGAGAAACAAAAAGATCAATCAATTTTATGCCAATAAATGGCACAATCACGCCTCCTAAACCATATATGAATAAATTTCTGCGAAGCAAAGCACTAGCACCAATTGCCTTATAAGTAACGCCTTTTAACGCAAGAGGAATTAGCACGGGAATGATGATGGCATTGAAAATAACCGCTGAAAGAATGGCACTTTCTGGACTATGCAAGTTCATGATATTTAATCCTTGTAGTGAAGGAATTGCAATGATGAATAAAGCAGGTATGATGGCAAAATATTTTGCCACATCATTGGCAATGCTGAATGTTGTCAAAGTACCCCTAGTCATTAATAGTTGTTTGCCAATTTCAACAATTTCAATTAATTTGGTAGGGTCATTGTCTAAGTCAACCATATTTCCAGCTTCTTTTGCAGCTTGGGTTCCACTATTCATAGCAACTCCAACATCTGCTTGTGCAAGAGCAGGCGCATCATTGGTTCCATCTCCCATCATAGCAACCAAGCGGCCCTCGGCTTGCTCTTTTTTTATGTAATTCATTTTATCTTCTGGTTTGGCTTGGGCAATAAAATCATCTACCCCTGCTTTTTCAGCTATGAATTTTGCCGTCAATGGATTATCTCCTGTAACCATCACTGTTTTAATACCCATTTTTCTCAATCGTTCGAAGCGTTCTTGAATCCCAGGTTTTATAATGTCTTGTAATTCAACCACTCCAATTACCTTTTCATTTTCAGAGACAACGAGTGGAGTACCACCATTACTTGAAATTTGTTTAACTCTTTCACTCATCTCTTCCGGAAATGAATTACCTGCCTCATTACACATTGATTTAATGGCATCAGCAGCTCCTTTACGAATTCGTATATTTTCAATATCTACACCAGAACTTCTTGTTTCTGCAGTAAATTTTTTGAAATTCACATTTGTTAATAAATAATTGAAAATTGTATGGCCATTTACAGAATAAATAACCTTAGTTTTATCAATAAGTAATTCACTATTATTGGTTTTAGAAGCAAGTTCTATAATTGATTTTCCTTCTGGCGTTTCATCAGCCATGGAACTGAGCACGACTGATTTTATAAAATGGTTTTCGTCGATATCAGTTACAGGATAAAAATTAGT
>JAKQLF010000207.1 GCA_029567325.1 Bacteroidota bacterium
TTCATTAATTCATAGTTGTAATAATGAGAAGATTTCTTCGATTTACGAGCCCAAATTATAAATTCAGTTGAATGCGTGAAATATCTGCAAGAGAGATTGGGCGGTGGATTTGTTTTCACACTTGAGGGTATTTACAATAAAACCATGAGAGGTTTGAGATACATTGATGCCAATTTGAAAGCAGCAGATAGAACTTTCTCTGGTATAGATACTAGACCAAGATTCCCAGCATCAGGTGTAACAGGTTCAGCAGCGATCAACGCAGCTAGATTTGCAAATGCTGCAACTACCAACGTTTTTGTTTTGAGAAATACTAACGAAGGTGCAGCTTACACCATCTCTACGAAAATTGAGAAGAATGTTTCAAAAGGTCTTGGTGGTATGATCGGATACACATACGGAAGCGCGCAAGATATTCAATCAGTAGGTAGTACTGTTCAAGCAAATATGCCTACTTATACAGGTCAAAATGCACTTTTATTATCAAATAGTGATGTGTTTTTGAAACACAGAGTGGTTGGATTTTTGAATTACACTGTAGATTATGGCCAACAATTTGGTGGTAGAACATCTTTTACTTTAGGTTATGTGGGTGATTCTGGAAGTCCTTTTTCATATACTGCAGGTAATGACATTAATGGTGACGGACAAAATAATGACTTGATTTTCGTTCCAACTAAAGGAAGCGATTTGAAGTTTTCTGCTTTAACAGTTGGTTCAGGAGCAAGTGCGGTAACTTATTCTCCAGAAGATCAAGCAGCTGCATTTGACAAGTGGATTTCAAGTAGTGATTATTTAAATTCAAGAAGAGGTCAATATGCTGAAAGAAATGGTGCAACTTTCCCTTGGTTAAATAGATTGGATCTTGGAATTATGCAAGATGTTGTAATTATGATCGGTGGCAAAAAGAACAGCTTCCAAATTAGAGCAGATATCGCCAATGTTGGTAATTTATTCAACAACAAATGGGGTGTTGGTAATGCAACCACGACAACGAATCCTTTGTCTCTTGCAAGCGTTGGTGCTGATGGTATTCCTTCTTATAGATTGGCTACACAGGTTATTGATGGTAAGGCAGTTTTACTTCAAGATTCATTTGTGAAAGCTATCAACGTGGATAACGTTTGGCAAGCACAATTAGGTATCAGATATACTTTCAATTAATATTGTCAATTTCAATTGTAGATTGAAAAAAAGGGTCGGAGTCTATCAAGATTTCGACCCTTTTTTGTATTTGTCCGGTTATTTCAAATTTTGGCTTTGAATGGCTTTAAATTTTATTCAAAAGAATCGCTGAATAGATAAAAATTATTGTCTCTATTTTTTATAAAATGAACTTTATTGAATAGAGGTCAAGATGTTCAAATGGTTGGTGCGTATTATCAAATTCTTTACTTGACGACATAGAAGATCTAAATGTAGAAAGTTCAATAAATACCTTTCATCTCCTTTCTTTCGTCTTTTTTCTTTCGAACTATTGTATGTTTGCACTTCATAAAACTTAATTTTTTTTTGGAAGACATTTTAAAACTTGACTATTGGCTTTTTGAAACCATCAATCAAGCAGCACCCATTTATGTTATTGAGCAACTATTGATTTTGGTGCGTCATCCCATCTTTTGGATTCCATTGTATTTGTTCATCGTTTCTTTTTTAGTTTTCAATTTCAAGGAAAAGGCATACTGGATCATTCTGTTCTCTTTACTTACATTTGGTACTTCAGACATGGTGAGCAGTCAACTAATAAAAAAGTCAGTTCAACGATTGCGCCCTTGTAGAACAGAGGCTCCTATTCAAGTAACTACCAGAGTTTATTGTGGATCGGGTTATAGTTTTACCTCAAGTCATGCCACTAATCACTTTGCCATTGCAGTGTTTTGGATGTTTGTATTAGGCAAATACATCAAATGGGTGAAAATTCCACTGATCTTTTGGGCAGGCATCATCTCTTATGCTCAAGTATTTGTTGGTGTGCACTTTCCAACAGATGTTCTGGTAGGAAGTATAATAGGTTGCATGATTGGTTACCTTTGGGCTGCTCTTTATGCCAGATATTATGAAAACAAATTACAGATCACTTAGATATCAATCAAAAATATAACAATGAGTAAAAATACCATCACGATAGAAGTAGAACTCGACGATCAAAACATGCCTGAAAACATTAAGTGGACGGCAGAAAAAGATGGAGTTGAGCAGCCAAGCGACTGTAAAGGAATGTTTTTATCTTTTTTTGATAAAGATTATAAAGACACTTACCGCTTGGATTTGTGGACAAAAGATATGCAAGTTACGGAGATGAATATGTTCATTTATCACACAATCAATGGTATTGCAGACTCTTATTTTAGAGCTACTCAAGATAATAAATCTGCTTCTGCGATTAAACAATTGGCTCAATATTTGGCTGATGAGAATGAACTATTTCCTAAGAGTGAATAGCTATCAGCTTTCAGCTATCAGTTATCAGAGATCAGCTTTCAGAGAAATTGCTGCGAGCATCGAGCCACGAGCCATGAGCTGTGAAATTGTGTTGAATCAGCTTTTTTTA
>JAKQLF010000223.1 GCA_029567325.1 Bacteroidota bacterium
CCTTTGGAGAAAGCGTCGAATTCAAAGACACCCATAGGGCCATTCCACAAAATGGTTTTGCTGTTTTTGATGACGTGAGAATATGCTTCCGCAGCTTTTGGTCCGATATCAAGTCCCATCCATCCTTCTGGGATTTCATTGCTAGGGACAATTTGTGTATTGGCGTCTGCAGCAAAATTATCAGCAATGACGCTGTCTTCTGGTAAATGAATGACACAGTTATTCTCTTTAGCTAATTCTAGTGTTCTCAATGCAAGATCAAGGAATTCCATTTCGCAAAGTGATTTACCTACTTCACCGCCTTGAGCTCTGATGAAGGTAAAGGCCATTCCACCACCAACGAGGATGTTGTCTGATGACTCAACCAATTTTTCCAACAACTTGATTTTATCTGAAACTTTGGCTCCACCAACGATGGCAGTAACTGGGGAAACCGGGTGGTTGAGGACTTTATTGCCCGCTACAACTTCTGCATCCATCAAATACCCGAATGACTTTTTGCCCTTAGGGAAAAACTGTGAAACGATTGTGGTAGAAGCATGTGCACGGTGTGCGGTACCAAATGCATCGTTCACCCAAAAATCACCGTGTTTAGCCAATTTGCCAGCGAAGTCTACGTCGCCTTTTTCTTCTTCTTTGTAGAAACGAAGGTTTTCCAAAAGTAGAACTTCACCTGGTTGAAGATTGGCTGAAAGTTCAAAGCTAGCGTCGCTGATGCAATCGTCTGCAAACTTTACGGTTTTATCTCCAAGTAGCTCTTTCAAATGCGGAACCAAGTGTTTGAGTGAATATTTATCTGTTGGGCCATCTTTTGGTCTACCGAAGTGGCTCATGAGCACGACACTACCTCCGTCATTCAAAACTTTATTGATGGTAGCCATAGCTCCACGCATTCTGGTATCGTCTGTGATTTCAAATTGGTCATTGAGGGGCACGTTGAAGTCAACTCTTATCAATGCACGCTGTCCGGCGAAATTATGTTGATCAAAAAAACTCATTTTCGAATTGTTTAATTGGTTGTTAAAATGGAAGTGTTTGATAATGGCTTCTTGGTGGCTATAAACAAAGATACCGCAGGTTTTACAATTGAAAAGCTGCGGTATCTTATTATCATTGAAGAAATCATCAAATGATCTTAAATCAATTTTGCAAAGTGTTGAAGGGTTCTTACCAATTGGCTCACATAACTCATTTCATTGTCATACCAAGAAACAGTTTTAACCAATTGTTTGTCACCGTTTTTGATCACTTTGGTTTGAGTACCATCAAATAAACTACCGTAAGAAATACCGATGATGTCACTGCTCACGATTTCGTCTTCAGTATAACCAAAACTTTCATTGCTAGCTGCTTTCATAGCTGCATTGATTTGGTCAACAGTCACTTCTTTATCTAGGATCGTAAACAATTCTGTCAAAGAACCGGTCAAGGTTGGAACTCTCTGAGCACCACCGTCCAATTTTCCTTTCAAATTTGGTAAAACAAGACCTATTGCCTTTGCTGCACCAGTTGAGTTTGGAACGATGTTTTGAGCTGCTGCTCTTGCTCTTCTCAAATCACCTTTTGCGTGAGGTGCATCTTGTGTATTTTGATCATTGGTATAAGCGTGGATGGTAGTCATCAAACCAGTAATGATGCCATATTCTTTGTCCAAAACTGCAGCCATTGGAGCCAAACAGTTTGTTGTACAACTTGCAGCACTGATAACAGTCTCAGATCCATCAAGGATGTCGTGATTTACATTGAATACAACTGTCTTAAGATCGCCAGTCGCTGGAGCAGAGATAACTACTTTTTTAGCGCCTGCAGTAATGTGAGCTTCTGCTTTGTCTTTGTCTGCGAAAAATCCAGTACATTCCAAAACTACGTCCACATTGTGCGCACCCCAAGGAATTTGAGCTGGGTCTTTTTGAGCATATACTTTGAAAGCGTCACCATTGACTATGATGCTGTCTTCTGTTGATGTCACTTCTTCATTAAATCTTCCCTGGGCTGTATCATATTTTAATAAATGAGCCAAAACAGATGGTTTTGTAAGATCGTTTACTGCAACTACGTCGATACCTTCCATGTTGTAAATCTGACGGTATACAAGTCGTCCAATTCTTCCAAATCCATTGATTGCAATCCTTACTGACATTATTCTTGATTTTAAAAGTTATAAATTCTATATTATATTGTAAAATTATTAAAGATTTTGAATTTCCCATAAAAAATGAGCTTGACTGTTAACTCTTTTGGCAAAAATCTATAAAAATTAACATTAATTTGGTCAATTTCTCGATTTTGAACAATTGTGTGGTTGAGGTTTCATGTCAAAGGGTGACGATTTAAAAGATTTATGGTATTAAATTGTGGTGGAAGGGCTATATTATGACACCGTTTTATGATCTATCATTCAGATGTTCTAGAATTCCTTAAATCTTATTTATTGCCTATTCAAACAAATGTAAATCGTTGAGTTTTGAATAGAAAAGCAGAAAAGTATTTTTTTAAGTATTTATTATTCTAAAACAATCTTATTAATTTCATAGTTATTACCTTTGACAGGCAAAACTTAATATAATTATGGCAGAAGTACTAGATAAAAAGACCAAAGTAGCGGCAAAAGCGGAAGGGATCAGCTACGATAAAGCCACTTATTTAAAGTGGTATGAAATCATGTATCGGATCAGAAGATTTGAGGAAAAGACTTTGTTTGCTTATTCTCAGCAGAAAATCAGAGGCTTTTGTCACGTGTACATTGGTCAAGAGGCGATAGGAGCAGCTTTGGCTTCTGGATTGAAAGATGGTGACAAAGTAGTTACTGCTTACAGACAGCACGGTGTGGCTTTGGCAAGAGGTTTGGAATCTAAATATTGCATGGCTGAGTTGTATGGAAAAGCAACAGGTTGTGTAAAAGGAAAGGGTGGTAGTATGCACTTCTTTTCAAAAGAAAAAGGATATTTTGGTGGTAATGGTATCGTTGGAGCGCAAATTCCAATCGGAACAGGTATCGCATTTGCTGAACAATATAAAGGAACTGACAACCTAGCGGTATGTATGTTTGGTGATGGAGCAGCAAGACAAGGTGCACTGCATGAATCATTCAACATGGCTATGACCTGGAAGTTGCCTGTTTTATACATTTGTGAAAACAACCAGTATGCAATGGGTACTTCTGTAAAAAGGACCAGTAATGTGCAAGACCTTTGGAAACTTGGTTTGGCATATGACATGCCTTCTGAACCAGTTGATGGAATGAATCCGGAGTCTGTTCATGAAGCTTTTTTGAGAGCAGCAGAACACATCAGAAGTGGTAAAGGACCTTATTACTTAGAAATTCGCACGTACAGATATAGAGGTCACTCAGTTTCTGATCCAGCAAAATATAGAACCAAGGATGAGTTAGAGCATTACAAAGAGCAAGATCCTGTGGTGATCACTGAAAGAAAAATCATCGATAACGCTATTGCTTCTGAAAAGGAAGTAAACGATATCAAGGAGGCTATCAACTTGGAAATTGACGAGGCAATGGCATTTGCAGAAGCAAGTGATTATCCTTTGGGATCTGAATTGTATGAAGACAATTACATGCAGAAGGATTATCCATTCATCATGGACTAATGACCTTTGGCAGATTAATTTTTTCAGCTCAAAGATTTAATATAAAATTAGAAAAGCTGTTTTCAGATTCCTTAAGGTTTTGAAAACAGCTTTTTTTATGGTCCTTAAATGAAGGTAAATATTATGTCCGAAGAAAGCTTGAATGTCTTCAATTAATCATTCAAACCAAAATCATCCAAGACTTGATGTATTTCACCGTTGGCTATTTTTGAAAGAAATGCATTCGTTTTATCCAAGAAAGCTGGAAGTTTGGACAGATCTTCTCCCCACAACTCTAAGTCCTGAGCTATTTTAAGATTTAAATCTTCTAATGAAATTGCCCCAGCGCCATATTGTGACCAAATATGTTGCAGTGAATTTAGCACATAAACATCATCCTTCAATTCGATTTTTCCATTATTGATTTCTCCACGGTATAAATAAATCATAGCGGCATATGCCAGGCAGAGACCGTCAGGGCATTCTCCAAACTTAGCAACATAATCCTTTATACTTGGCAATATTCTAGCCTTAAACTTGGAAAAGGAATTGAGGGCAATGCTCATCAGTTGGTGTTTGATGAATGGATTTCTGAATCGATCTAAAATATCGTTGGCATAGGTTTGCAATCCTTCCTCTGGTAAAGATAAAGCGGGTATGATTTCCTGAAAAATCACAGATTGTACATAATTTTCAACTGCCTTGGATTCCATCACATCACCAACGGTTTTGCAACCACCCAATAAGCCAACTGGCACCATTGAACTATGCGCTCCATTGAGCATTCTGACCTTTCTAAGTCGATAAGGTGCAAGGTCATTGGTATAAATAATGTTGAGACCTATTTTGTCGATGGGAAGTGCTTTCTGTACTTTTTCAGGCGCTTCAATGGCAAAAAAGTGATATGGTTCTCCCTCTGTCAATAGATTGTCAATATAGCCCAAAGCGTCAAAAGTGTTGGCCTTGGACGTTTGACTTGCGCCAGGCACGATGCGGTCGACCAAAGTATTGCAAAAGTGACATGCTGAATTCAACCAATTTTTAAAGGCAGGGTCAATGGTCCAAAGTTCTGCATATTGTAAAATCAAATTTTTGAGCAAAGTGCCGTTATCCTCTAGTAGTTCACAAGGTATCAAAGTAACACCACTTGAGGAATTATTCCCTAAAATCTTGAACCGTTCATAAAGCCAAATGGTTAATTTCGAAGGAAATTCATCAGGCACCCTTTGTTCTGAAAAGACTTCTTCCTTATATCTCAAACCACTTTCTGTCGTATTGCTGATGATGTACTCAATATCAGGATTTCCAGCTGTATTGAGAAACTCGCGCCATTGATCGTAACAAGAAAGTACCTCTCGGACGCAGCTAATGAGTTGGGTTTCTTCAACTAGCACACCATTTTTGATTCCTTTTGTATTCACATGATACAAGCCGTCTTGGGCAATCCAATCAATATATTTTCCGGGTGTTACCTTGACCACAGTAATTCCCAAATTTTGATCCAACACCTCATTGTAAGTTTGAAAAATAGAGCCAATAAATGCACGTACAAAATTACCTCCTCCAAAAAGTAAAATATTGGTCTTTTCAGGAGTCATTACCTGAACCTTTTTTCTGCTTAAAATATCCATAAATTAAGTTTGAACTTAAAAATGCTAAAGAGAAACACCCCTTCTCCAAGGAATAAAATCATTTTGATTTAATTTTTCAGATTTGGTAAGTGTACGTCCACTTGCCACCTCGATCATCATTTCTATCAATTCTTCCCCTTTTGTTTGGATGGTATCTTCGCCGCTAATGATGGTTCCTGCATCCAAGTCAATGATATCAGACATTCTTTTTGTAAGGATGGAATTGGAAGAAATCTTGATAACTGGGGAAATGGGATTGCCTGTTGGTGTGCCAAGACCAGTGGTAAAAGCCATGATATTACAACCTGTCCCAGCCAATGCTGTAGTACTTTCAACGTCATTGCCCGGAGTACAAAGTAAGTTCAAGCCGGGTTTAGTAGCTTGTTCTGTGTAATCCAATATATCTGTGATGTTTGAAATGCCTCCTTTTTTAGCAGCACCAGCAGATTTCATGGCATCAGTAATAAGACCATCCTTGATGTTGCCTGGAGAAGGGTTCATTTCAAACCCTGACCCAGCCTCTTCAGCACGCTTACTATAAGTAGACATGAGATTGCTAAATTTGGCTGCTAGCTCGACTGAGTCACACCTGTTGATCAATTCTTGTTCCACACCATTCAATTCTGGAAATTCTGCAAGAATGGTGGTGCCACCTAAAGTCACCAATAAATCAGATGCATATCCTAATGCTGGATTGGCAGAAATGCCTGAAAAGCCATCGGAGCCACCGCATTCCAAACCAAGAGTCAATTTGCTCAGAGGTGCTGGTTGTCGTTGAATTTTATTGGCTTCTATCAAACCGACAAAAGTCTTTTTAATTGCCTCTTCAATGAAGTCTCTTTCGGAATTACTTTTTTGTTGTTCAAGGATGTAAATGGGTTTATCCGTGGCGACGCCAAAAGCATTCATGGCCTTTTGTAACAAAGAAAACTGCGCATTTTGACAACCTAGACTCAATATGGTAGCCCCGGCTACATTTGGATTATTGATGTAACCCGCCATTAGCCTGCAAAGTGCTTCTGAATCTTGTCTTATTTCACCACAACCTCGGTCATGAACCAAGAATTTCAAACCGTCCACATTGGGGAAAAGTTGATTGGTGGGTGTTTCATTGGAATCTGAACTGATAGATGTTTCCAATAAATGTTCTGCTGAGGCGCCATTTTTATAAAGATCAATCAAAACATCAATGTTCATTTCTCTTTTGGGCTTTGATTTATAACCCAATGCCTCCAACATGGTTTCTTCGATCAATTTGATGTTTCTGTTTTCGCAGAATACTAATGGAAATACTATCCAATAATTGCGGGTACCTACTTTGCCATCACTTCTGATATAACCATCGAATGTGCGATTATGGAACTTGGAATTATCTGGTTTTTTCCAACTGTAATTTTCAGATTTGGCTTCATAATCTTTGACAGAATGGCCGACATTATCAGTTGAAATTCTACAACCTTTTGGAATCGCAACTTTAGCCTTTCCGATCCTGACTCCATACATGATGACCAAATCACCAACTGCAAAATCAACTGCAGCGAATTTGTGTTTCATAGGAATGGTTTCCTTTATTTCAAATTGTTCTCCATCCAGCGTCACTAGATCACCAACATTTAAATTTACCAAGGCAGCTATCACATTATCACTGTCGTGGACTTTCAAGATATTATTCATAAACAAACAACGCCGCTAGGGCTTTTTATCTTCATTCAAAAAATTATAAACCAAAGATACCAGGAAGCCACAAACTTAAAGCTGGTATATATGTAACCAGCAATAAAGCCACAATCATAGCGACAAATAAAGGTAAAAGTGGCTTGATGACTTTTTCTATAGTAGTCCCAGCAATACCTACACCTACAAACAATACAGCTCCAACTGGAGGAGTGCAAAGTCCTATACAAAGATTCATAACCATGATGATGCCAAACTGAGTAGGGTCTATACCCAACTTTGTGACTATTGGTAAAAATATGGGTGTAAAAATCAACACTGCTGGGGTCATATCCATGAAAATCCCAATAAATAACAAAATTGCATTTATAATCAATAAAATGATGATTTTATTATCTGTGACGGACAACAAAAGATCAGTCAGATCTTGAGGGATATTTTCATAGGCCATGATCCAAGACATGCTCATAGAAGTACCAATCAAAAGCATCACAATGGCGGTGGTTTCTACTGAACTGATGAATAAGGAGGGTAAGTCTTTAAAAGAAAGTTCTTTGTAAAAATAAGTGAGTACCAAACAGTATAAAACCGCAACGGCCGAGGCCTCAGTTGCTGTAAAAATACCCGCAACAATGCCTCCTATAACCACAACCAGCAAAAGCAGGCTTGGAAATGCTGAAACAAATGATGAGATGATTCTTGCAAAACTTGTGGGTTCGCCTGCTGGGAATTTTCGCTTTTTGGAATAGATTGCCGCAACAATCATAAGCATTATGCCTGTCAAAATTCCTGGAATGTAACCTGCAATAAAAAGGGCAGCTATAGATACTCCTCCGCTCGCAAGAGAATAAACGATTAAAACATTGCTGGGAGGAATGACCAGTCCTGTAGTGGAGGAAGTTATATTTATGGCTGCAGCAAATTCTCTGGAATAACCTTCTTCAACCATTTTTTTACCAACTGTTGATCCTAATGCCGATGCTGCTGCAACAGAAGATCCAGATATGGCCCCAAACAACATGGCAGCCAAAATGTTGACATGTGCAAGTCCCCCAGGAACAGATCCCACCAAACTTTTGGCAAACTCAATTAGCCGTTTTGCAATGCCACCCTTATTCATAATTTGGCCAGCAAGTACAAAAAAAGGAATAGCCAATAAAGCAAAACTATCTAAACCTGTAGCCATACGTTGCGCTACCGTTGTGAAGGCAGGAATGGCTGGAATACTGACCAACATAGTACAAATACTGCTCAAACCTATACTCCATGCAATTGGAACTCCAATTGCCATCAAAATTAAAAATGATAAAACCAAAATTGCAACTTCCATTATTTGATAATTTCCTGTTTTGAATAGTATTGCCAATTAATCAATGGATACATTTTCTGACTCTTCAACACCTGGAGTCAAAATTTCCTGTACCTGATAGTAGATGACCAAAATGCCACTAAGTGGTACGACAGAGTATATGAATGACATGGGGACTCGCAAGGCTGGAGATAATTGCCCCAGCGTTTGTGTGATGTACATCAATCTCACTCCTCCTATGATTAGCACTGTCAAAGCAAAGAGAATGACAATGATTTTTATAAAGTTATCAAGCAGTTTTGCTGACTTAGGACTAAGCTTTGGTTTCAACAAATCGATGGCCAAGTGCATTTGTTTTCCTGAAACATGGGCTGCTCCCAAAATACCAATCCAAATGAGTAAAAAACGTGCAAGTTCTTCTGTCCAACTTGCTTGAGCACCAAATACATATCTGGTGAGGACACCGTATAGCACGTCGAGCGTCATAATGAGCATCAAAAATGCCAAAAACTTGCCCAGGTAATTGTCTATTTGTTTTCTCATTTTGTTTCTTGAATTTTTTGAATGATGTCATAAAGTTCTGGCTTGCTTTTGTAAGCATCTAAAAGACCTTGTGTTTTGGCAGCAAAAAGCGATTTATCCGGTCTAATGATTTCTACTCCAGCTGCTTCAACTGCTGCCAATGCTTCCTGCTCTGAAATGTTCCACAATTCGCGTTGATGAATGGTTGCTTCTTGTGCAGCTTCTGAAATCCATTTTTTTTCATCGTCTGAAAGTCTATCCCAAAATACGGTACTCATGATGAGCATGTCAGGCACAGCAGTGTGTTCGTTGAGGGTATAATACTTACATTGTTCGTAATGTCTTGATAAGTAAAAACTTGGAGGATTGTTTTCAGCGCCATCAACCACCCCTTGCTGCAAAGCCGTATATAATTCACCCCATGATATTGGGGTTGGAGAAGCACCAAGAGCTTTGACCAAGTTGATGGCTGTGACACTTTCCTGGACCCTGAGTTTTATATTTTTAAGGTCATCGGGCGTTCTTACTGGTTTTTTGGTATAAAAAGATCGTTGGCCTGCGTCAAAAAATGCCAGACCTCTCAACCAGTATTGCGAGCCTTCCGCCAGCAATTGCTTACCTATTGGTCCATCTAAAACGTTGTATATGTGTTGTTTATCTCTGAATATATAGGGTAGACTCAATATTTCAATTTTTGGACTAAAGTTTTCCATTACTGCTCCAGAAACTTTTGTCATTGCCAGACTGCCAATCTGTAGTAACTCCAAACATTGTCTTTCTGAACCCAATTGACCACTGGGATAAATATCGATTTTCAACTTACCGCCTGACTTTTCTGATACTTTTTTAGCCATAAACTCCATTCCAAGGTGGACAGAATGGGTCATGTCTAAGGAGTGAGCCAACTTCAAAGTACGCGTCTGTTTGGCATTGTGACAAGATGAAAAGGCAAAAATGATGAGGCCAAATAAGGTGATTATTTTAAGGCTATTTTTGGTAACCATTTTTTTCAAGATGATTACTTTCCCTTTTATGTTGCTTTGATTTGAAGACATTGTGGATTATTTACGATATGTATACAAAGCAAATGATTATTTTTGGAAATCGATTGTTTTGTGATTTTTTTTGTAAAATCTTAGGATAAAAAAAGATTATGGTTCATTGCATTGAACGTCCACTTGAAATATTTTACTCCGTATCGAACTTTCTATTTTAGCCATAAAAATTTCATATTTTTATTCGTTATAAAAAATGGGAACTCAAAATCTTTGTCACTTAAACTGAGATGTATAACTCTAAATAAACTGCTTATTTATTACTATGAACACAAGTGAAATCATTTTATACAAAAATCAGGAAGGCAACATCCAAATAGATGTGCGATTGGAAGAGGAAACAGTTTGGCTTACACAAACCCAACTTTGTGAACTATTCCAAAAATCAAAAGCTACAATTAGTGAGCATATTAATAATGTTTTTCAAGAAGGAGAATTGGAAGAAAGAGCAACTGTTCGGAATTTCCGAACAGTTCAAACTGAGGGCTTAAGAAGTGTCGAAAGAGCATTAGACCACTATAATTTAGATGTTATTATTTCTGTCGGCTATCGAGTGAAATCTCCGCAAGGCACACAATTTCGAATTTGGGCCACCCAAAGACTAAAAGAGTATATCATAAAAGGATTTGCCCTAAATGACGACCGATTTAAGTCAGGCACATCAATGAACTATTTCAATGAGTTGCAATCCCGTATTAGGGAAATAAGACTTTCTGACCGTTTCTTTTATCAAAAAATCAAAGACATTTATACAACTAGTATTGATTACGACCCTAGAGATGAACAAACAATTAAGTTTTTCAAGGTTGTGCAAAATAAATTTTTGTAGGCAATAAGCGAGCAAACCGCAGCAGAATTAGTGTTCAATAGAGTAGATATAAGTTTACCATTTTTAGGCATGAAATCTTTGGACAAAAAGGATGAAATTTCAATAAAAAAATCTGATGTAAGTATAGCTAAAAATTATTTGAATGAAGATGAAATTAAGTTACTAGGTTTATTAGTTGAACAATATTTGGCCTTTGCAGAGACAATGGCACAACAACGAACCCCAATGTATATGGCAGATTGGATCAATAGGTTAGACAGTATATTGCAATTAAATGGTAGAGAATTATTGAGCCACACAGGAAAAGTAAGTCATGAAAAAGCCCTCCAAAAATCGGAAGCTGCATTTGAGCAATATAAAATAGGACTAAAAGCAGTAGAAAAAGTGGAAAGTATGAAGGAACTGGAGAACGATATTAAAAAAAATATCAAAGCTTTAAATTTCTTTGCATCTTCGTATAGGTTATTATTGTAATAGATTTCAATTACAACTATCTTCCTTCGTCTCTCGTTTAGAAAAGTATCTAAAATTACTTCCGCAACATTGGAATTATAAATGCTTCTTTAATACTACAGTAGTTAAAACTTCTTGTACTATTTTATGACTCGCTTGATCATTTTCAGTAAAATATTCCCCTGTTTTAATTTTGATGTCTGCTCTTTTTTCTAAAGATTGACTTTGGATCGCTTGAGTAAATTCATCAGCATTTTTCACCTCAATCGCTATTCCCAATTCCAAAAAAGCGTCGACCTCTTCAAAACCTCGATGTTTTGGACCAATGATAATTGGAAGGCCAAATCTTGCAGGCTCTAGGGTATTGTGGAGATTCTTAGTAAATCCTCCGCCAATATAAACGAGGTCTGCCAAGGCATAAAGATCAAAAAGTTTGCCGATTTCGTTGACCACAATAATACTAGAAGAATGATCCTGTTTCATTTCATTTAGAAAAACAAAGGATTTATTTAGCTTCTTGGCAATGTCTGAAATGTTTCCTTTAGACACATCATGAGGGACCAGAATATGCAGATAATCGTCCTCATACTTTTGGATAAATGGGGTGATTACATCCATACATTCATCATAAATACTGCCATAAATGATGACTTTTTTTGGAGGAAAATTTTCCTTCACGAGCGGTTCTAAAGTTTGAGGATTTACCATTCTTTCCAAAACACTGTCTACCCGTGGATCACCTACAGTCTTTATGTCTTTAGCATTCCATATTTTATTGGAGAGCAGGGTAGAAGTGGCTCGATCTTGGCAGAAAAAGGAAGCATTTTCACCCAAGATTTGCAAATATTTTTTAGCAAAACGATTGAAAATATAATGATTTTCATCCATTTTCATCGCAATGAAAAACTTTGGAATTTGGCGTTTATTCAGACATTCAAATAAATGCCACCAGAAATCATATTTCACTCCGACAAAAAGACTGGGTTTTATCTTATCCACCATCAAAGACATATTTTTGCGGGTGTCTATAGGTAAATACAAAACCAAATCGACCTTTTTGTAGTTTTTTCTGACCTCATAGCCTGAAGGTGAAAAGAAAGTCAGAAGTAGGAAATGATTTTTTTGATCAGAAAGCTTTTCGATGATGCTTCTTGTTTGTTCAAATTCGCCCAACGAAGCACAATGAAACCAAATGACCGGCTTTCCATTAGCATATAATAAAGGTAGTTTGCGAACAATTTCTAAATGCTCGGACCTATCCTTATTCCACTTTTTAAATTTTGGAATAAATAAACCTCCTAACCGTAGAACAAGAGATAAAAGCGATATGATGAAGGTATAAATCAAAAGTATTTCACGGTAGTTTCTCCGGACTTTTTCAAAGCCAACAACCAAACCAATTTTATACCAAAAGAATGATCAGCAAATGTTGATTTTGTTCCATAAAACTCATTGTAAGGTGAAGCTTGGGGAAATTTAGTCATCGAAAGCGTTGATTCAAAAAGAATTTTTCCATTGATCAAACCAGACTCAGATTTAAAATGATAACCAACTATTGGCTTTAAGTATGGTCCGATTGCCTTGAGATTATAAAGTGGTTGGTATTTACCGAGCACCTGCTCAAAGGATCTACTGTCATCAACAACGGCTGTGTAATAGGTCAATACACCAAATCCACCACCAAAGACCAATCCACTTTTATCTTTTCCTAAATTGTAGCCAACATCCATTCCAAGTTGTTGTCCGCGAGATCTATAATATACATCCGATGCCAGGCCATCTATACCTATTAAAATTCCTGTTGGTTCCCTGAATGTTTTGAGTGCATCGTATTTGACGTTATTTCCAAATAGAAATGCCCAGGATAAACCTAGAGACAGCCCATTCTTCTTTTGGTATTCAAAACCTACAGAAACGTCTAAATTGCCACCATATCTTTCGCTCAGGTCGGCATATGGTAATTGTAATCCATAAGTAGACCTAAACGCCAATATATTTTGTTGGCCACACAGATTCGTAAGTTTAGCAAAGCAAAAAAGAAAAAGTATAATATGCTTCATCAAGATACTACATTTATAGGCTCACCTTTTTGAAAAGCCAGAATATTGGCAATGCAACCATCAATCAATTTGATTCTTGCTTGTTTACTAGCCCATGCAATATGTGGGGTAACCAAACAATTGCTGTGTTCGAGCAGGGCGTTGAAATCCGTTGGGGGCTCCACATTAAGAACGTCTATCAAAGCAAAAAATGTAGGATTTCTAGCCAAGTGAGCAGATAAGTCAAACTCATTGATCAAACCGCCTCTTGAAGTATTGATCAAGATACCATCTGCCTTCATCAACTGTAAACTCCTTTTGTTGATGAGGTATTTAGTTTGATTGGTCAGTGGAGCATGGAGCGATAGTATGTCTGCATTTGCTATAACACTATTTTGGTCGGTCAGTCTTATATCATCAGAAATGATTTTTTGCTCTTCTGTACTATTGGAAGCAAGCACTTTCATACCAAAGGCGCTTGCGATTTGAGCAACTTTTTTTCCTATGTTACCATAACCGATGATTCCTAATGTTTTACCCGCAATTTCCTCGATGGAATGGTCATAAAAACAAAAATCTCTATTGCTGCTCCATGTACCTTTTCTTACTTTATAATTGTAATATTCTGTGCGATTGTATAAGGCAAAAATCATACTGAAAACATGTTGAGCTACGGAAGTTGTGCTATAATCCTTCACATTGCATACAGTAACACCTGCATCCTGAGCAGCTTGAATGTCAACATTGTTATACCCTGTAGCTGAGACAACTATCAACTCTAAAGCAGGGAGCAGGGGTATGTTTTTTGCATCCAATCTAGCCTTATTGACCACAATAATTTTGGCATCCTTGCCTCTTACTAGTATTTCTTCGGGTGTTGAGTGGTCGTAAATTGCAACCTCACCAATAGCCTCCAGTTCTTTCCAACTAATATCCCCATGATTGGTTGTATAGGCATCTAAATAAACTATCTTGTGCATTTGTAAAATTTCAAAACAAAGGTACAATTCTATTTTTTATTCGCCGTATGAGTGTAGTTTTTTCAAAAATACCCAATATTTACAAATTTATACTTTGTAATTTTTCTTGATTGAATCGCTACATCCATTGATCTAAAACGATACATAATGAATAGCTTTACAAAGTATTTCTAAATAAAATGTAAATGAATGTCGTTTTAGACATGAAAACAAATGGTTTTTATATTTTTGTCAGATAATTTAAGGATTTTATGTTGAAATATATTGGAATATTGGGCTGCTTTTTGTTGATAATATCTTGCAAATCAAATGAAAATAAAGTCCAAGATTTACATACTGAGGTTATGGAAATTCACGATGAAGTGATGCCAAAAATGACCAATCTTCATTCTAGCAGAAAAGAACTTGAAATTGCTTTGAAGCAAGGAGCTGATAGTACCAAAGTTTTTGAATTATTGGAAAAAGTGGATGCAGCTGACGAGGGTATGATGGTGTGGATGGATGAATTTGATATGCCGGATTCTACAGTCGATGAAGCAATTGTACTTGATTATCTTCAATCAGAAAAAGTACGGATTCTCAAAGTAAAATCTGACATTGAAAATTGTGTAGCTAGTGTGAGTGAATTTGCTGCCAAATATATCACGATCTCTTTGGATTCACTCAGACAGTAATCCTAACTATAACAGATGAAGTACTTTACATTAATTGGCCTGATTATCTTTTTAGCCTCATGCAAAGAAGATAAAACTTTGCCCATATTGGGAAATACCGCGCAAGAAGATGGAAAAACAATTTACCATCATGTCAGAGATTGGTCTTATTTAAGACAAGACAGTGTAGTGGTAACCAACGATTCATTGAAGCCCTATATCTATATAACGGACTTCTTTTTTACATCATGTCCTTCCATCTGCCCCAAGGTTACTAAGGAAATGCTCAAAGTTTATGATGCTTATAAAAATGATGATCGAGTAAAGCTGGTTTCATTTACCATTGATCCTAAAAGAGATACTCCAGAAAAATTAAAAACATATGCTGCAAATTTGCAGGTAGATCAATCAAAATGGTGGTTTTTGCAAGGAGAAAAAGATTTTACTTATGAACTTGCCAGTGATTACTTTATTGTGGCTTTTGAAGATGCTGAATCTCCAGGAGGTTTTGACCACAGTGGTAAAATCATTTTGGTGGATCAAAAGGGCCAAATCAGATCTTTCAGTGAAGGAACAGATCCAGAAACTACACCAAAATTGATCGCAGATATACAAAAATTGCTCGATGAGCAACCTTAGAAGTCTATTTTTTATAATCTTTATAGTCTTTGCGATCGGTTGTGAGCCCAATCCCTTTGCAAAAGGAGCACTTGTCTATAAAAATATGTGTGCTAGTTGCCATATGGATGATGGCAGTGGTCTTGGTGGAAACATTCCAAGTTTAAACAATAATTTGCTTTACAAAGATATGGAATTGCTTACTTGTACGATTGTCAAAGGGAGAGTAAACCTCGAAAATCGATCATTGGCAATGCCTGCCTTCGACCAACTTACCGACATAGAGCTAGCTAATTTGATCAACTTTTTGAGCCATCAATTTGGAGATGACAAACAATATCTTCTCAACGACGTTTCCAAATTCAAATCGGGCTGCACTGAATAAAACATGCTAGTATGCATTGATAATAATTCTATTATTTTACATTTGCCGACAGAATTAAAAATACAATAAATATGACAGAGTATTTTAAATCATTAGCAGAAGGGGATTATAAAAAATTAATCCAGGCTGTATCAGAGATTACAATACTGATAGCTGGAGCTGATGGAGAAATAGACCAAGATGAATTGCAGTGGGCAGAAAAATTGACACACATCCGCAGTTATAAAATGTCAAATGACTTAATCGGATTTTATCAAGAAGTTGGCAAAACCTTTCATGAAGATATTGAAAATTTGATCAAGGAGTTGCCTAGCCAAACTGCAGAAAGGCAAGCGTTACTATCTAAAAGATTGGAAGAAGTAAATCCTATTTTAGGAAAATTAGATCACTTGGTAGCTTTACACTTGTATAAAAGTTATACTTCCTTCGCAAAACATGTAGCCAAAGCTTCTGGTGGTGTGTTAGGTTTTTTTAGCATAGGACCAAATGAAAGTGATTTAATAAAACTGCCAATGATCACCCCGATTATTGCTCAAGAAGGAGAGGAAGAAGAATAAGAAAGGTACGGTGGATACAATTGAGTGCAAACTCAATATTTTCGTACCAAGACCATAGATTAAAATTAAAAAAACCAGATTTACTAACATTGTAAGTCTGGTTTTTTTGTTTAGTTAAAGACATTTGCCTCAATTATTTAGAGTTTGGTTTTGGTTTTATATCGTTATCCACAAAATATTTATAAATCATTTCTTAGATTTGATTTGGCATTTTGCCGCTTATAGATTGAAATTCATAACTTTATTTTTATAAGCTAATTGGGGATTTCAATGGGTATATGATTTAAATGAAAGAGATGAAACGAAGTTTGTTTATCATTTTTTGGTCGATGTTATCTTTGAGCCAAGTCGCCGCACAGTCCATACAAGTCATAGATGCCAAAAGTAAGGAAGCTTTGTTTGGAGTCAATATCAGTTGTTTTGATCAAGGAATTATTACAGATGAGAATGGAAATGCTGACCTTTCTACATTGTCGTGTGAAAATATAACCATAAGTTACGTTGGTTATCAATCCGTTACATCAACAAAATCGGCTCTTTCAAACTTGATAGAGTTGACAGCTACCATCAATGAATTGGACATTACCACTGTTACGGCAAGTCGGTATGAACGCCGATTGAGTGAATCCACAGTTTCTGTAGATGTGATAAAACCTGCATTATTGCAAAGTATCAACACTACAACAGGAAGTGAAGTACTCAATAAATTGCCAGGTGTTCAAGTGGTTGGAGGCCAAGCAAACATCAGAGGCGGAAGTGGATTCTCCTATGGGGCTGGGAGCAGGGTTATGATTCTTATTGACGATATTCCTGCATTACAAGCAGACGCAGGATATGCAAACTGGGGAGATATGCCTATAGAGCATCTTGGTCAGATAGAAGTTCTAAAAGGTGCAGCTTCTGCTATGTATGGATCTTCTGCACTCAATGGCATAGTCAATTTCAGAAGGGCCACACCTACGACAACACCAGTCACTCAAGTTTTCACATCGGGGACATATTTTTCAGATCCCAAAGATTTAAGATCTAAGTGGTGGGCGGACACCACCATGCGTTACCGCGTCAATGCTGGGTTTTCTCATGCTTCCAAACAAGGTAAATGGGATTTGGGATTACACGGATTTGTTGGCAAGCTTGAGAGTTTTAATAAGGATACTCATGAAAATAAGGTGAGAATTGGGGCAAATACCAAATATTACCATAATGAAAGACTTCAGTTTTCACTCAACACGATGTTGAATTATGTGAATGCTAGCGACTTTTTTCTTTGGGGTAACGCCATCAGAGAAATATTTGAGCCATTTACTGGTACTATTTCTTCTGGTAAAAGATTGCGTTTTATGATTGATCCGAGTATGAAATACAAGGATGGCCACGGCAACCAACATAAAGTGACGACGCGGTTTTTCTATACAGACAATAACAATAACAACAATCAATCAAATTCAAGTATTACGACTTATGGTGAATATCAATTTCAAAAAAATGTTGAAGAAATTGGATTGACTGTTACATCTGGTTTGGTTGGTACTGTGACAGACACAAAGGCCGAGCTTTTTGGAAATGCAAACTATTTGTATAGGAACTTTGCCCTATACTTGCAAGGAGAGAAATCATTCAATGAACGTTTAATGTTAGCTGCTGGAGTCAGGTATGAGCACAATAGACAAGACAGCCCCACCATGGTTGCTGGATTTGAGATACCTGGGGGTAAAGTGAAAGATGGAGCAATTATTTCGAGATTTGGGCTAAACTATAAGTTGCATGAGTATAGTTCTTTGAGGTTATCTTGGGGACAGGGTTATAGATACCCTACGGTAACAGAACGATTTGTAAATACCAGCTTTGGTGGTTTTCAAATTTCGCCCAATCCTTTGCTCCAGCCAGAATATGGATATACAGCTGAAGTTGGAATCAAACAGGGCTTTGCACTCAATGCATTCAAAGGATTTTTTGACTTAAGTGGTTTTGTTTCTGCCTACAAGGACATGATTGAATTCAGTTTTGAAACCATGCCTTATGGATTTAGACCGATCAACGTTGGCAATACAAAAATTACTGGTTTTGAGGGCAGCCTCATCGGTAAATTTAATATTTGGAAAATTCCGATTACCACGATCACTGGATACACATACATCAATCCAATTTATAAAGACTTTGCAAGCAATACAGCTGTATCCTCATCCGTTTCATCTGGGTTGAATGTTTTGAAATATAGGTCCAAACACAGTGCAAAAGCAGATATAGAAGCTAATTATCTAGGCATAATGGTTGGGTTTGCTTGGCAATATTACAGCAATGTGGTCAATATTGATAAACAGCTAGAAGAGCCAGTTGAAGGATTAGACCTATTTGAAATTGGGGCCTTCAGAAGATTGAATGATGGTGGATTTGGTATCATAGATTTGAGAATAGGATATCAGTTAAAGTCATTCAAAATAACTTTGATAGGTGCCAATTTGCAAAATAAATTATATACGGTGAGACCAGGTCTTGCCGAAGCTCCAAAAAATTATACCGTAAGGATGGATTATCAGTTTTAAATAAACATTTTAAATAAATATGATTTTGAAAATTATCAATAAAATACCTAATGTCCTTTTGTTGTTTGTTTTTTTTCTGATGGGCGTAGTTGCCTGTAAATCAGAATCAAATAAGCCCAATGTGGCAATCAAAGATGATGCAGCCAATATCCAAATGGATAAGGTAGATAGTGAAGCAGTCTTGGCAACACCACAAGAAGTGAAAAAAGAGGAAGGAGATTTGCCAAAAAAAGAAACTCCTAATAACCCTACTGAAACAACAACCGCAACTGCACCAACCAAAGCGGAGGCAAAACCTGTTCATCAGGGTCCAAAGTTGACAATAGGGAAAATTGAGCAGAAAGGAGTGGAAGTCATTGAAGTAAAAGAAAAAAATAATGCTGATACTGGAAATTCTGCCTTGACAATCACTACCGTAAAGGTAGGAGTTCCACAAGCTCCAAAAGTCGAAACACCAAAGGAAAAAGAAGCAGTTGCTCCAAGTGCTGGTGACGTACATAAACACGAAATTTTGCAAAGCCTGTTAAGTGCACATGTTTCAGGAACCGGTGTAGTTGATTACAAAGCCTTGAAGTCTAAAGAAGCGCAATTAGACGAGTACCTCAAACTTTTGTCTGATAATACGCCTGCGGCCTCTTGGTCTAGAGATCAAAAATTGGCCTATTGGATTAATTCTTACAATGCTTTTACCATCAAAGTTATATTAAAAAATTATCCATTGAAAAGTATCAAAGACATCAGTGGTGGCAAAATATGGGATAGTAAATGGATAACCCTAGGTAGTACAAAGTACAGCTTGAATGATATAGAAAATACGATTGTGAGACCTCAATTTAAGGATGCGAGAATTCATTTTGCGCTCAATTGTGGTGCCAAATCTTGTCCACCTTTGGATAATACAGCGTATTTACCCAGTAATGTGCAAACACTACTTGAACAAAATGCCAAAGCTTTTGTAAGAAATAAAACGATGAATGACATCGCAGCGAGTAAAGTAGTGATTTCAAGCATATTTGATTGGTACGGAAAAGACTTTGGCAGTATACCGGAATTTTTGACTAAATACAGTGGAGTTACGGTTTCCCAAAATGCCAAAATTGAATTTAAAACTTATGATTGGAGTTTGAATGGCAAGTAACAGTAAGATGATTAAACGGATTTATTTAAAGTATTTTTCACTAATGCTGGTGTTTTTGGCGGGATTTAATATCGCCAGCGCTAAACATATTATAGGGTCGGAAATGACTTATGAATGTTTGGGTCAAAATCCAAACCTCAGAACGACTAAAGTGAGAGTGACCATCATTGCATATAGAGATAAGTCCTCCAATGGTGCAGAATTGGATAAAATAATCAATGTTGGTATTTATAGAAAGCTTTCCAATCAAAGCTATCAACACCTTCTTACCACTCAAGAACCACTGAGAAATAATCTTAATGATCCCATCAAATCTTTTAGTCCATGCGTAGAAGCCCCATCTAGTTTTGAAGCAGAGAGAGGTTTTTATGTGTTTGAATTGGATTTGCCATGGGACAATGATTATTATATCGTTTACCAAAGGTGCTGCAGAAATGACAACATTACAAATTTAGTCAATGCTGGAGGTACTGGCACTGCGATATCTCTGACAATCTCTAAAGAAGCCGTCAACGCATGTAATAGTAGTCCCAACTTTATTGTTTCCCCTAGATTGTTTATTTGTGTTAATGATAATTTGAATGTGGATAACTCAGCTACTGATGTTGACGGCGATTCATTGGTTTATGAGTTTTGTGCACCGTTTGCTGCTGGTGGTACTTTTGGAACCAATGCAAATGAAGATCCTTCAAGATGCGATGGTGTGATACCAAACCCTGCTAGGTGTCTGCCGCCATACAATAGAGTGCAATTTGCAGGAAATTTTTCAGCAACCAACCCTTTGTTGGGATCTCCAGGCCTGTCTATAGACCGTAAAACAGGATTTATTACGGGCAAACCTACAGCGTCAGGTTTATTTTTGATTGGAGTATGTGTGAAAGAATATCGAAGAGGGGTTTTGATAGGTGAAATATTACGTGATTTTCAACTCTTAGTGGCGGGTCCTGAAGCTTGTAATAGGGTCTTTTATCCTTTTACCACAGGTGAAGACAATTCTCAAGACAAAGAAATTGTGCTCAATTCATTTAGGAATGACACTATTTATATGAAAGCTTGTGGCATTAGTGATGTTTTATATCGCAATACCAGCATTGTAAACACAACTGGACCGATAAGGTATGAATGGATATACCAAATTGGAAATGACACATTGAGAAGCTCAGATAAGGATCTCAAAGTTACTTATCCTGGATTTGGAACCTACAAGTCTGCATTGGTTGTCATTCCCCAGTTTCCTGAATGTATAGATACCATCCAGATTGTGATGGATGTAAAACCAAAGCTTACCGCAGATTTTGATGTAGGTTTTGATTCATGTCAAATTTCACCATGGGTTTTCACAAATACTTCTGTTTCAGCAGTGCCGTACGATACAGTTGTTTGGAATTTCAACAGAGAAGATACCAGCAATGTTTTTTCGCCCGTTTTTTCATTTTTAAGTCCTGGTAAAAAGAATATTTCTTTGTTGGTGAGGAACAGAGATGGTTGCATAGATACTGCCAGTTTTACTTCAGACTATTTTCCAGTACCCTCCTTGCTCAATATCAAACCTGATGTTTTCTTGGCATGCGCACCTGCAACGGTAAATTTTCTCAACTCCTCACAATACATCACACCTGCCTATGAAGTGACATGGGATTATGGAGATGGCAACACTTCAAAAACCTTTCAAGGAGTAAATACATATAAGGAAACAGGGATATACAATGTTTCTTTGTCCGTAAAATCGCCCTCAAATTGTGCTGCTTCCAGAACTTTTACTTCGTTGATCGATGTCAAAGAGAAACCTGTAGCAAATTTTGAATTGAGTTTAGAAAATCAAATCAATGGCACCTTCAAAGTTGACTTAACAGATTTGTCCAAAGGTTCAGAGTTTATCAAATGGCAATTTGGGGAATTGACAACCTCGAGTGAAGACAATCCAAGTTATACATTTACGGATACAGGTACTTATGTGATCATCCAGAAAGTATTCAATAGTCAAGGTTGTTTTGACACTTTGAGCAAGATAGTACAGTTGCGTGCTGAAAATTTTCTGTATGTGCCAGACGCATTCACACCCAATAATGACCAATTGAATGACGACTTCAAACCTAAGGGTTTATTCAGAGGTATTGATGCATACACAATGCAAGTTTATAATCGCTATGGTGAGATGATTTTTACTAGCAATGACCCGTTGTATGGTTGGAATGGTTTGAAATTCAATACTGGTGTACCTGCACCAAATGATGTTTATATTTATTTGATTGAATATGAGGATATTCAGGGTAATAAGCAGCAGAAGCAGGGTAGTGTGACATTATTAAGATAGGTTTATTGCGAAATTGCGAAATTGCTGAATTGCTGAATTGCTGAATTGCAAAACTGCAAAGTTCATAAAGTGGCAAGTAGAGACGCAAGGCCTTGCGTCTGTACAATGTTGAAAATTTCACAGGCCGCTGACAGAGGACAAACAAGTATTATATTTATTTTAATATATAAGATAAAAAAATCAAACAAAGTATTGCGTATTCAGAAAATAAGATTACCTTTGCAGTCCTAAATTTTGGATAGAGTAAAGATTACTGAGATGAACTTGATAAACTACGTACACGAGCAACTTACACCAGCAAGACAATTTCCTGATTTCAAACCAGGAGATGCCATCGCGGTTAGTTATAAAATTATAGAAGGAGCAAAAGAAAGAATCCAGGTTTACAAAGGTGATGTGATCGCCATGGGTGGTTCTGGTGCAACTAAAACCTTTACCGTAAGAAAAATGTCAAACGGTGTCGGTGTTGAAAGAATTTTTCCTTATTTCTCACCATCAATTGCTGAAATTGAAGTGTTGAAGAGAGGTAAAGTAAGGAGAGCAAAATTATTCTACTTGAGAGGTCTGGTAGGTAAAAAATCAAAAATCAAAGAGAGAAGATCATAGTTCTTATCTTTTAAGGATATATTTGAAGGGGCTCTTATTGGCCCCTTTTTTTGTTTGATAAATTTCCATCTTAGTGAAGGTCGTTATTGTAGGAATTGGTAAAACAAATGAAACATACTTAGATCAAGGTATCCAAGTTTATTTCAAAAGATTGATTCATTATACCAATTTTGAATTATTTTGGTTGCCCGACGTAAAAAAATTTTCAAATACAGAGGATTTATTAAATAGGGAAGGGGAGCAATTTTTGAAAACCATCCAAAATGATGATTATGTCGTTTTGTGTGACGAGGGAGGTAAAATTTTTTCATCCAAAGGACTAGCCTCATTTATCGAGCAAAGGCAAATTGAAAGCACTAAACGGGTCGTTTTTATCATCGGAGGCGCTTTTGGATTAGCACCAAACATCAGATCTAGGGCAAATTTGTTGTTTTCATTATCCAAACTTACCTTCAGCCACCAAATGATCAGATTGTTTTTGATAGAACAGGTTTATAGGGCTTACACCATTATTCAAAACGAAAAATACCACAACGAATGAGTTTCTCCATTACATTGGTTATCATCATAGTGACTTGCATAGTCTCATTCTCTGCATTGAACAATCAGCAATTGTTTGAAGGCGCTGCCCATCATCCATTCATGGAAAAAAATAAGGGACAATATTATAGAATGCTTACCTCAGGGTTTGTACATGCAGATTTTTTCCATTTGTTTATAAACATGTTTGTCTTGTATCAATTTGGGAATTATGTAGAAGCGAGATTCGCCGATTTATTTGGTGCAATAGGTCCTTTCATTTATTTGGGATTTTATCTAGTAATGATAGTACTTGCCAATCTTTCAACCCACTTTAAATATGCGGCAAATTATAATTATCGAGCTATTGGCGCATCGGGGGCTACTTCTGCAGTTCTATTTTCATTTATTTATTTTGAACCCATGTCAATGTTGGGAATTTATCTGATTATACCGATGCCAGCTATCATTTTTGGTATCCTTTATCTGATATATGAAAGTTGGTCTGCTAAAAAAGGGCATGATAATATTGGTCACGATGCGCACTTTTTTGGAGCAATTGCAGGTTTTGTAGTGACATTTTTATTGTATCCCAGTTATTTTAGCACATTCATAGACAAGATCGTTTACTTTTTCGAAAGATTATTTTAGAGAACTCAGCTATCGGCTATCAGCGATCAGCTTTGAGCAATCAGCAATACTGAGGTCTCATAACATGCGTTGACGCCTTTGATCTGAATTACGTTTTTTGCTACGAGCCGCGAGCTACGAGCGCTACGAGCCTTGAGCTTTCAAAAATTAGCGGAATGAAACCTAAGGGTCTTTCTATAAACGATTAAACGCATAAACATCTAAATAACAGCCTTATGACCTTGATGCTGAACCTTATTTTTCGTGTATGTGAATATTTGGCTAATGCCAATAAACGATTAAATGCATAAACAAATAAACATTTTCACTGATCAGTTCTCTATGGCCATGAGTTTTAAATGTAGATAACAATTGAGTGTTCGATTTTATTTCCTTAATGTGAATCATTTATATATTACTTTAAATTATATTTAATAATTGATTTATTTTGGTATTATTATTGATTGAAAACCATTAGACAAATCATGATATCAATGTCTCAAAAAAACCTCATTCAAGCATTTATATTGCTTGCTACGAATCTTGTATGTATAGGGTTGAGCGCTCAAACATATACTTTAGGGTCAAGTCCAGCTACAAATAATGCTACGATAAATACATGTACTGGTACTTTTCTTGATTCTGGAGGAAGCGGAGCAGATTATGGAAGCAATCAAAATACTACAGTTACATTTTGCTCCAACAATAGTAAACAAATGGTTATGAACTTTTCTTCTTTCAACCTAGAAGGAGGAAGTTGCGATAATGACTATTTAAGAATTTATGATGGAAATAGTACATCAGCCACTTTGATTGGAACTTTTTGCGGTACCAACAGTCCAGGTATCATTACAGCCTCAGGAACTTGCCTCACAGTTCAATTTGTTTCAAATGGTTCAACAGTTGCCGCTGGTTGGCAAGCTGCATTGAGTTGTTATGAATGTATTGATAATAATACTTGCGCAACACAATATATTGATCTTGACTTTAGTGACAATTCGATTCTGAAGACTTTAGACCCAACTGGGTGGGTTGGAGACGAGTGGAGATTTGATAATGTTTACGCAGGAACTTATGCCAAAGTTAAAATTGTTGGCGTCCAAAACGTAGTTACTGCTGCGGTAAGCAATATTGATAATGCAACCCAACCTTTTCCTCAAGCATGGTCACCTGAATTAGGTTTTAATATCGTAAGCGGTCAAGACTCTTATGTTGATTGGGAAGTAACTTTTTATGACAATACCACAAATGCTATAAAACCATTGCCAAAAGCATCAAGAGTAACTTCTTATGATGTGGATGGTCCGAATAATAGAAACCCTTATACTGAACTCCACGGGCATACGAGTCCAGATGGATATATTGTGGGTAGTGGATCTCTATTATCGGTGTTAAATGAGCCACCAAGAACTATAGTCCTAGGAACTCCTCAAGAATTTGATGGTATTTCTAATAACGATATTTCCAAAGTTACTTTTTATTACTCAGATTCACTTACCGTTTTCAATATCAGACTAGGAATAAGGGCTGCATCGGGAGCAAGTGGCTCTGTGCCAGCTAGACAATATGCTCTTGGATTTGTTGCTTGCCCGGGCTTTGTTAATCCCGTAGTTAATCCTATCATTCCAACCATAACCGGTGTAAATGATATTTGTATTAATGGAACTTTGACTCAGACATATAGTTTGCCAAATAATTTCTCAAATATTGTTTGGACAGCTACAGGTGGAACGATAACAGCGGGTCAAGGCACCCAAACTGTGACTGTGCAATGGCCAGCTACAGTAGGTAACTATAAAATTTCTGTAGTTACAACAGATGGAACAAGTTGCGTGGTGAATAATTCACGAAGTGTCACAGTTTATCCAATAGCTACTGTGAATGCTGGAAGTGATCAAACCATTTGTGCGAGTGCTAGTCCAAGTGCACTTCCATTAACAGGAGCGAGTGTTGGGGGATCAGCAACTACGGGGGCATGGTCTATTATTTCAGGTGGAGGTTCATTAAGCAGTACTGCTCAGACAGCCACACCAGCAACAGTAACTTATACACCAGCAGCCAATTTTTCAGGTACAGTTACCCTAAGACTAACAAGTAATGATCCAACGGGACCTTGTCCAGCTGTGACAGATGATGTACAAATAATCATAAATCCTGTGGCTACGGCTAATGCAGGGGCAGATCAAACTATTTGTGCGAGCGCTAGTCCAAGTGCACTTCCATTGACAGGAGCAAGTGTTGGTGGATCAGCCACTACTGGGGCATGGTCAATTATATCAGGTGGAGGTTCATTAAGCAGTACTGCTCAGACAGCCACACCAGCAACAGTAACCTATACACCAGCAGCCAATTTTTCTGGAACGGTTACCCTAAGACTAACAAGTAATGATCCAACGGGACCTTGCCCAGCTGTGACAGATGATGTACAAATAATCATAAATCCATCTGCCAATGTTGAGGCCGGTAGCGATCTAACTATTTGTACGAATGCTTCACCAAGTGCAATAACACTTACTGGAGCGAGTTTTGTCGGGGCCGCAACCACTGGCGCTTGGTCAGTTATTTCTGGAGGGGGCACCTTAAGTTCGACATCACAGACAGCCACGCCAGCAACGGTAACATATACGCCACCAGCATATATTCCAGCAAACGGTAATTACTCTATAGACGTTACTCTCCAATTACTGACTAATGATCCAAGTGGACCTTGCCCTGCCGTATTAGATACCAGAATAATTTCTGTGAATTATTTAGTTGGTGGTACAATTACAGGTGCTCAAACTATTTGCATTGATGGTGATCCTGCTGTCATTGGTAATTGATTTATAATACAAAAGTCTAAGTCTGTTAACTTTTAAACTTCATCAAATTTCATGAATGAGAAAAGCATTCATGCATCAATATTTTTATAAATCAAAGATTCAAAAGAATACTACTAGATCTGTAAAATGTGCCAATGTTCACACTATTTTTTTTACTTACATATGAATAGGTATTACGTGTAAAGTATTGTTATTCATATTTTAATGTATGTCGATAATAAAATTATTTTGAAAATTTATTAAAAATTGGTCTTGGTATCATTTTTGAACAAGGTAACCCTGTATAGACCAAAAACTAGGATGTACCAAACAATAGACATTGCAATGAAAGTGAAGTTTGCCATTGACAAATTTCAAAAAACAAAAATGGAATTTTTGGTTAATTCCAATCTAGATTTTTTTTATACAATTAACAGCATCCAAAATAAAAAAATACACGTAAGTAAAGTGACTTTTTGCATAGTATCTAGTCCAATTTCCATAAAACAAAATTTGAACAACATCAAATCCATTTTCAATATACCTCAATTGAACAATCCCGCAAGTTCAAAAATGGATTCAGGTTTTATGGTCACCAGCTCCAGAATTAGCCATAACCAGAATAACTCTTTTGATAGGTTTAAAAGTTTTGTTTTATGAATAAAAAGTCAATTTATTAATAGTAATACAATAGAGAATTTTGAATAAAAACTTTTACATGTTTAATAGGCTAAATGATTTAAGAAACACAACTGTGGTTGTATTTTCTTGTCTTTTTATGCTACTTGTTGAAACAAATTTATTTGCAGCATCCTTGGGAAAAGTAGAAACACTTTTCGACGCTGGTTGCACCACTGCTATAAAAATTATACCAACAAACCCAACTAGTTGCGCTGGAAATGGAAACATCAATGTGACCATGAGTAATGAATATAGAGTAAGAATTACACCAGTTGCTACGGGAACACCTGGATCTTGGATTACAGGTAACAATAATTTTACCGGATTGGCTGCAGGCCAATATAGGGTAGAGGTTGAAAACATAAGTCCAAGTACACTATGTAGAGACTTTATTGTCACTTTATTTTTTGCAGAAACTGCTCTTTTTACAAGTAGTACAGTCACAAATTCAAGCTCTTGTACCTCCAACAATGGAATTATTACATTGAATGGGTTGGCTGCGAGTACTGAAATTTCATGGATGACTTATTTATCTAGAACTTGGACTCCAAAAGCATCTTTAACAGGCGGAAACCAAATAACTGGATTAGCGCCAGGACAATACGTTGTTTTGGTCAGAAGAGCTAGTTCACCATTTTGTTATCAAACTGCAACAATAACTGTTGGCCCAACAAATTGTGAATCTACTTCACTTTGTGGGGCATCATTAGGAACCAATAGATTTCCCAATGGTGACTTTGGATCAGGGTCAAATGTGCAAGGACCTGCCCTTTCAAATTCAGAAACCAATTACTTTTATACAACTATGCAATGCAACCAGCCTGATGATGGTCAATATTCCATTATTAATACTGCAGACTGTAACGGTTCAAGCAGTGGTGGGGCTATCTTCAATGCTTTTGATATTTTAGCGGAAGATCATACAACTGGAGATGTGGGTGGTTACATGATGCTGGTAAATGCATCATATGCACCAGATATTGCTTTTCAAAAACAAATCACGGGCCTTTGTCCAAATACTGAATATGAATTCAGTGCTTGGATTTACAATATTCAACCAGCGGCAGGCCTTAAACCAAACCTTACTTTTGTAATTGACGGTGTTGGTAGATATTCTTCTGGAAACATCACGGCTACAGGATGGCAAAACGTAGGTTTTAGATTTAAGACTGGTGCTGGAACAACATCCACCTTTAGTATTAGAAACAATAATACTGGAGGACTTGGTAACGACTGGGTAGTGGATGACATCTTTGTGGGTATTTGTGAGCCTTTGGTTGCAGTAACTCCTACAACAGCATGCATTGGAGATGTAAACATTATTGCTTCAGCAACTATTACAGATGCTCAAACCCAGTTTTCTTGGTATAAGTGGCAATATAGTGACAATGGCACAACTTGGCTAGATGCTACATCCGCTGCTCAAGCAACTTTCTCCGGAACTTCATACACAGTTACCTTTGCATTGCCAAGCCCTATTACTTTATCCATAGCAGGAAGGCAGTATAGAATAAACGTGGCAACTTCCTCTTCGAATTTAGGAAGTGTTTTATGTAGTGCAGTATCTGGGGGAGTTTTGCAAGTCAGCAATCTAAACCCAGGCTCGGTTGGTACTGATCAAACAGTATGCAGTCCAGGGGATCCAGCTTTATTCACCAATACATCAAGTGCTACAGGAAGTGGTACGATTACCTACAAATGGCAAATAAGTACAACCAGTACAAGTGCTGGGTTTAGTGATATATCACCAGCTGCGACATCTGCAACTTATAATGCTCCGGCAGGTCTAACTACAACATCTTACTATAGAAGATTGGCCACAAGTTCATTGGGTTCTTGTTCGGCCATCAGCAATGCCATAACCGTAGAGGTTAATACAGTTACGGGAGGCACCATCACTGCTGCACAAACAATTTGTGTAGGAGGTGATCCACAAACCATTAATGGAACAAATTAATGGAAAATAAAAATAAAATAGAAAAATTACTACAAGGTCAAAATATGAGAAACACCAACTTTCACTTCATTTTCTCCAACATTTACCAACTATTTGGAGAAAAATTGGGTGGCTTTAGTCAACCAAAGCTACTTATGACCAGACAACTCGCAATGAGTAGTTTGGTTTTCTTATTGATTCTATCAGCATCAACAATGTCGTTTGCAGCTGAAGCTCCAATAAGTTATAAACAAGGCCTGGAGATTAAAATAACCCGCCCAACTTTTGATGAAAAAGTTTTGATGGCAAGTCCACCGCCGGTCATTACTTACAAATGGGTAAGAAATACAGCTGGCTGTGGTGCGGCATTCACCGATACTATAGCAGGAGCTACAGGAGCAACATACGATCCAGGCCCATTAACAGTTACAACCTATTACAAAAGAATTACTTTTTCTACTTTGAATGGTGTAGTATGTAGTGCAGAAAGTAATTGTATTACAGTTACAGTTGTACCTGACCCTACGGTAAATATCACGGGTGCAGGACCAGTTTGCGTTGGTGGAACAGTGACTTTGACAGCAAATATCAGTGGAGGAACTGGTACTTATACTGTAGTATGGGAAAGAAAACTTGGAGCTGGAGGTACATTTGCCACAGTTGAAACTGATAATAGTGTGCCTTCTGGTTCAACAGCAACACACAATACTAGTACAGCTTTAGTAGCCGGTGATTATTATTATAGAGTTGTAGTTTCTAATACATTGGGATGTGCGGTAACTAGTGCTGAGGTGTTGGGGGTTGTAAGACCAGACCTGACATTTACAACAAATGTGAATAGTAT
>JAKQLF010000217.1 GCA_029567325.1 Bacteroidota bacterium
ATCATGCACAATGACGGTGATGGAGCGGTGCCTTGGTATCAAGGCATTGAATATTATACTGCTTTGCGAAGACTTGGAAAAGAAACCTGGTTACTCAACTACAATGGTGAACCGCACTGGCCAGTAAAGTGGCAAAATAGATTGGACTTCAACATCAGAATGGAACAATATTTTGACCATTATTTAATGGATAAACCCATGCCACAATGGATGGTGAAGGGCATTCCGGCTTTGGAAAAAGGGATCAATAAAGGATATTAATGATAAATGGTTAATGATAAATGGTTAATGCTAAATGGTTAACGATAAATGGTTAATTGTTAATGGTTTTTAATACGATAATATAAAATGGAACCACCCGTAGAGGAAGGGCTTGCCCCTTCATATAAGGAAGACCTGCGTGCCTTCCCGAAAAAAATCCAGTTACAAAAGTAGGGACGAGCTGCAGGTATTGCCTATTGTTAAATTGCCAAATTGCCCATTGCCAAATTGCCTATTGCCAAATTGCCTATTGCCCATTCCCCATTGCCATATTGCTCCTTAAAGGGATTGCACCGCTTAAAATAGTAGGGACAAGCTGCATGCATTGACTATTGCTAAATTGCCAAATTGCCTATTGACCATTGCCTATTGCCTATTGTCATATTGCCCATTGCCATATTGCCCATTGCCCATTGCCAAATTGCTCCTCATAGGAATTGCGCCGCTTACAATAGTTGGGACGGGAAGGGCTGCAGGCATTGCCTATTGCCAAATTGCCCCATTGCCCATTGCCAAATTGCCATGTTGCCCATTGCCAAATTGCCTTTTGCCATATTGCTCCTGAAAGGAATTGAAGGTTGAGGCTGAATGGGGGACGGAACTACTATTCTACCACAATAAATTCAGTTCTTCTATTCATGAATCTGCCTTCTTCTGTATCGTTTGATGCAACCGGTTTTTTTTCTCCAAATCCTTCATAAGAAAGTCTGGTAGCCTGGATGCCATGATCTATCAAATATTGGTACACTGATTTGGCCCTGTTTTCGGACAAAATTTGGTTATCAGAATCTTCACCTACATTGTCTGTGTGTCCCAATAATTTAATTTTCATTTGGGGCTCATTTTGAAGCATCCCTACCAGTTTATCCAATTCTGGATAGGACTCAGATTTCAATTTAGATGAATTGGTATCAAAGAAAATGTTGTTAAGCGCAATGGGCTGTCTTTCTGTAATGGGCTGAAGTTTCACAATGAGCTTGTATGGTTGATCTGCGGTTCGACCCAATTCAGGTTTGAAATTTTCACTATGAGGCAAGTAACCTTTTTTTTGAATGAATAGGCCAAGGTTTGCGCCACTAGTGATGGGAATTGGCCTTGAGACAGAAGGAATGTATTGACTTTTTGTCAATTTGTGACTGGTGGCAAGGTCAATGATTTCAAATTCTGCAGCAATGGTTTTTTCTGTTTTTGCATCTAAAATTTCTAGAAGGAGGTAAGTTGTTGGAATGGATCTCAAAGATTCTGGTAGTGTAAATGTGATGATGTCTAAGTTGGGAATTTCATCACTTTGCTTACTGAAAAAATCTGTGGCATAATAGGCAGTTTTTCCATCTGGACTCAATGCAAAGGCTCCATCATCACCTGTAGTATTAATGGGGTGTCCCAAATTTACAGGGTCTGTATACACCTTTCCATCTTGATCTAGACGAGTCATAAATAGATCATAGGAACCCATTCCAGGCCAGCCATCAGATCTGAAATACAATGTTTGCCCATCGGCATGGATAAAAGGAGCGTCGTCGTTTCCTGGAGAATTGATATTAGGGCCCATATTGACAGGTTCCTGCCATTGATTATCAATGATGTTGATCACATAAATATCACTGCCTCCGTATCCACCTTTTCTGGTAGAGGAGAAGTAAATTCTACCTCCGTCGGCGCTGAAACAAGGTTGCGCGTCCCAATCTCTACTATTGATGACATCACCCAAATGTGCTGGTTGCGACCACATTCCATTTACTTTTCTACTCAAAAATAAATCGCACGAACCAATTCCTTTTGGGTGATAACATAAGGTGAGAATGGCCCTACTTTTATCTTCTGCAATAGAGAAAGCTCCCGCTGATTCCAAAGAAGCCCATGCTTCAAAAGGAGAAGCTTCTGACCATAAAGTATCACCTGTTTTGGTCGAAACATAAATCATTTCTTTGTCATAAATCTTTCTTACAAAAAATAGGCTTTCGTCATTGAGACTGATTCTGGGTAAATATTCCAAATTTTTGGTATTTATTTCTTTCGGCAGTTTTTCCAATTTCACATCTTGCGTATTGTTGAAGAACTTTTGCTTCAATTTGAGTTGCGCCATCATCTGATTAACTTTTATTTGTCTTGCTGACGTAAGGCTCGGAATTTTTTGTAGGCGTTCCCCATAGGTAATGGCTAAAGGCAATGATTCCACAGCATCTGCGGCCATAAACGCGGAAAAAAGAATGTCTACGTCATTGGTTTGGTCTGCTGCTACCGCTTGTTGCAAATATTCAAAGGCTTCCGGTTTTTTGTTTTGATTGTAAAGTATTGCCCCTTTTCTAGAAAGTGCCTTGGCGTTGGTGGGATCAGCTTGTAATGCTTGATCCAATAATTTCAAAGCTGATTCAGCATTATTTTGCCGATATTGTAAATCAGATGAAGCTATCAACTCTTCGCTGCTGACTTTTGAAGCGGGTTTGGCTTGCTTTGTCGTGCTGCAACTGACTATTAAAGTGGAAACAAACACGAGAAGCAAAACTTTATACAACATTTTAAACATACATTTTTGTCTAGGTATGTTCTATAACGACAGTATCCTCCACTTTCTGACCTAAATAACGAATTATTAAATACATGGCCACAATGGCAAGTAAAAACATGAGCCAACTCACAATAGCAGAACCGCCTAGAACTGTAGATAAACCTTTGCAAACCAATGATATAGCTCCCACTGTTAAAGCGTAGGGCATTTGGGTTTTTACATGATCTAGGTGATTACAATCTGAGGCCAATGAACTCAAAATGGTGGTATCAGAGATTGGCGAACAATGGTCGCCCAAAACCGATGCCGACAAAACGGTCGCAATGACACTGTACAATATTTCCAATGTTTGGGCTTGTTCCATTCCCGCATTGACACATATGGCATACGTGGTAGGTATGGCAATGGGGTAGAGGATAGCCATTGTTGACCAGCTAGAACCAGTGCTAAAGGAAATCAATGCAGCAGTTATAAATATCAAGGATGGTAAAACAAGAGGTGAAACATTCCCAGTGAGCGCGCCACTTATAAAATCAGCCGTGTGCAAAGCGTCGGTGGTTTTAGCCAATGACCAAGCCAGACATAAAATGACCAATGCTGGCAACATGGTTTTAAAACCGCTGACCAACCAGAACATGGTATCAAATAGTTTCATGGTTTTATTGGCAACAGTGATGATGATGGCAACAATGACACCTGAAAGGCTGGCCCACAGTAGTGCTGAATAACTGTCACTTGCACCAATGACCATACCCAATTTTTTAAAAAAACCTACGCTGCTTTCTTTGCTCAAGCCAGCAATATTATCCCAGATGGAAGACCAACTGTAGTAAACTTTTGAGGGGTCAAGTTGGGTATAAAGGGCATCCATGCCCGTATCCATCAACCCAAATAAAGTCATAAATACAACTGTAAGGACTGGAAGAACAGCATGACTCCATTTGAGGGGAGCATTTTTAACCGGACTAAGATCTTCCATGTTTGGTTCATCTTCCTCAGAAGTCCGAGCTGGGGAAACTTGACCTGTTTGTCTTGCCCTACGTTCAGCTTTAAGCATGGGGCCATAATCTCTACCCATCCAAATGAGCATAAACATAAATATGAGCGTAAAAATACTGTAATAGGCGTATTTTAGACTACTGATAAAAACCCCATAAGGAGTCAATTGGGTATCTAAACCTATCTGTTGTAAACCATCATCTATGTAACCCAGTTCTGCTCCTATCCATGTCGTTATGAAAGCTATGGCTGCAACAGGAGCTGCTGTTGCATCGACGATGTAGGAAAGTTTTTCTCTGCTGACTCTGAATTTATCCGTCACCGGGCGCATAGTATTGCCCACAATCAGAGTATTGGCATAGTCGTCAAAAAAAATGGCTATGCCCAAAAACCACGTGACCAATTGACTACTTTTGGCACTTTTTGCATATTTAGTCAACACATTTACAACTCCTACCATTCCGCCATTTTTGGAAATGATGGCGACCATACCACCAATCAAAAGGGAAAATACAATGACGGAAATGTGTCCTCTATCATTGAGTGCATCTATCACAAATTCTTTGACAACATTGAAGATGGATGATATAAAATAATAGATTGAGTCGAGTCTAAGTCCTCCTGCAATGAATGCTCCAGACCAAATACCCATAAATAATGAAATGATGACTTCCTTGAATATCAATGCCAATATGATGGCCAATAAAGGAGGGACAACACTCAACCAAAGTGGTATTTGTTTTATTCGATGTCCTCCATCTTTATTTTTTGAAATGTGAATCAATTGACTACCATCTGAAGCGCCAACGTAAAACAGATTACCCGCAAAACTTAGCTCATCTGTCAAATATGCTTTGCCATCCTTTATAGGAATGAATTTTTCTTCACCATTGATAGATACTTTGCCAACGCTGGCTGTTTTTCCAGTTTGGAAATAGACTCCATTGGCGTCACCAAATAATAATGGAGAACTAATGGGGACAGTATCAGTAACAGATATACCTTGCGCAAATGTTTGTAGTGAAATAAATGCAAAAAGGAGGATGATAAATTTTGGTCTCATATACAATCAGCTAGTTTCTTGTAGGTAAATATAATGTTCCGTTCGCTACTTTTTTATACTCTACCCAAAAAGAGGTTGAAAAGGCACATATTTTGAATCCCAAACTGTAAACAACTACCAAAGGAATAGGCCAATTTGCCAAGGTTTCCACCAAAAATCAATGAAAGTGAAGTTGTTTTTTGCCAGTTTAGGGTCCAAAAAAACAAAACCCAAATCATAAATTTCAATACTTGCTTTGACTTGTTGTTCACTTTTAATTTCTTCCCAGGCATCATTCATACCTTTCGACCAGTGTATATCATCAAAAACTAAAATTGCGTCTTGGGTGCAGAATGGTAGAATTTGTGACCAATACCGTTTTGTTGCTTCATAACTATGATTGCCATCCACATAAACCAAGTCATATTTATCCCCAGATTCAAGAGTCTTTTGTAGTGTATCATCAAAATTGCCTAAAACCGTTTTTACCCCATGAAATCCAAATTGCTTGAATGCATCTGTTGCCAATGAAAGCACCTCAGCGTTGCCTTCCAAGGTGGTCAATTTCATTTTGGAATTTGCTGATAACATGTATAAAGTCGATAATCCAAGTGATGTACCAATTTCAAGAACATTTTGCCGAGAACATTTATTAACCAAGTGAAATAAGTAGCGAGCCTGTTTTGAGGGTGCGAGCGCCGTTTGTGCGATCTGAGAAACAGGTCTTTTTGATACTTTATTATTAAAAACTTTGCTTCCCGCACCCATTTCTTGAAAACTTACTGATTCCTTGGATTTCAATAGGTTATTGCGATGAGATTCCAGGATTTCAAAAGCATAGTACATTCGATCATTTTTGATGACTTCGTCTAGAAAGGAATAAACAAAAGGAGAATGTACCTTATATATGGTTTGAGCTTTGGTGTAATATTTCCACAAAATGAGGCCTTTATCCATCAATCCTTTCAACATCAATTTTTACTTTTTGATTTTGAAACCATTGTAAAAAAAGTAGTCTTTATTTGCCCCATCTATAAGGTTAATTGAGCCGTCATAATCAATGATTAAATCATCCACCCAGAATGATTGGTTTGGTGATTTCATAGAAACCCTTAAAATAGTATTTGGGCCGTTATAAAATTTGGTGGAAGTTCTTACCCAACCTTCTTGAATGTCATAAGATTTCCTAGTATTCAGTTCTTGAGCACCCAATACTTTGCCTTGCAAATCCAAAACGGTAATCTCAAAATCCCCTATGTCGTACTTATTATTATCCACCTTGGTCCAAATAGAAAAAGTGAGTAAGGTGTCTTTTGGTAAGTTTAATGGTCCTTCAAAAACAATATTGGCACTTTTTGTCACTTTTAAACATCCAGGTTCAAAGAAGCCACCACTTTCTGCCTTGCTTTCACCCCAGGATTGATGCAAGATGGGTTGTTTTCTGTACCCTTCAGCATATAGCCTTTTTGCATTGGCTATAGCCGGACTTGTTTTGATGCTGTCTATTGGGATTTCGTACAAGGTGTATTGAGGCTCAGAATAAATGTACTTAGAGCGACTCATCATGTATAACTCACCATCAGAAAGGGGAGGTAATTCTGCACCTGCTACCAGTAAAATGGGTTTTTTATTTGGAAAGTCATCCAATCTACTGCGTTCTATCAATGGGTCAGCCAACATTTGGATGGCTGAGCTGGTGTGGCTGATTCCTTGTCGTGAAAGCATTGCATTGATCAGTGGTAAACCTGTGAACACAGAAATTCTCTGCGCATGAAACTGTGTTGCCCAATGTGTTTCGCTGATGAATTTATCTGACCAAAGTTGCAGTTTGGGAATGCATAAGATGGCTTGATAGTCACTCAAGGTTATATTGTTGTCCTTCATACTTTTTTCAAATGCCAATTTTTCGTCAACTGACCAGAAATTTTTGTGATGAATATTGACAAAATAGGGTTTGATATAATGATTAATTTCCAACATCCAAATCATACAAATAACGGAAACGACAGGAATAAATACCCTAGCTTTCTGGTGTTCGAGCATCCTGTCTAGAAAATATACCGCAAATGTGCAAAGCAAAAAATAAACTGACCAAGATAACCGCGCCACAGCTTTAAACATCAGTAACTTGCCAAGATGTTCTTCAAACCAATCTGTGTTGATCGGCAAAATCCTGACATTAGATGTGTAAACAAAAAGTAATGTAACTGCTCCAGCCATGATCCACATTACAGGTAAATAATTTGGCTTCCATATTTTTTTTGTGAACCTGAAATAAATTAAATAACAGAAGGCAAAGGTTGCTATAAGTGTTACTGTAAGGCCAAGATTTTCTTTTCTTTCAAATTCTGTTGGATAAATTTGTACTCCCATCCAAGTCAAAAAATCATTGAAATAAGAGCCCGCTGGAGCAATAAAACCAACTGGAGATGAGAAGAAATAAAAGAATCCCCATTGTTGTTTGATGCGATCATCTACAAAATCGCCATAATGGAAAACCAAAAACAAAGTCAATAAAACAAGTGTGGAAATACCAAAAATTTGAATAAATCCAATAAATCTTTTACGATCTTTACGATAATACAATGCCCCTAAAAAAGCTGTAGTAGCCGCAAATCCGCAACTGGTAAACCCGATATATGGATTGTTGAATGCAAAAAATACTAGGATCAGAAACATGCAAATATCCAACCAAATGTTACCTGGCTTTTCCCATTTTTTGATGATCCATAGCATGACCAAAGGTATGATGAAGGGGTAGGCTAGACCAAAATGAGCATGATATCTCAGCATTTGAGGAGACATAAAAATGATCAAACAACCAAATATAACAGCCATCCACCAACGCATGTGTAACTTTTCCAATACCAAATACATGATCACGCAAGCAAAGGGCAATAAGAAAATGTTGAAAGCATGCATGATGCCCAAGGAATAATTGCTCAGATCCAATCCTAAATTGCGCAGCATAGCAAGTACATACGCTAGACTTCCTTGCGCATCTGTCATGAAAATATATTCTCCAAAAGGGTAATTCATGTTAGTCAATAAACTACCTGACCCGTATTTTGCATGATAGGCCAAATCATAATATATCACATAGGCATCACCTCCAAATGACATCATGAAATCATTTGGTTTCCACATCAGTGGACCAAATAACCAAAAGGTACCGCATAGACCAATGATCAATGCAAGCAATGAGCCAACCAGTTTTGTATTTTTTGCTTGGATGTTAATGTTGTTAATGAGGTTCACTTTTTGCTTTTGGCATCTGCAATTTGAATACTTTCAATTGCCCTTCTTCAAAAATAATTTTTTCAAAATATGGCTGTATATCAGCTCTATCATCTACTTTTCTACTCAAACTCCACAGATAAGTTGTACCATAATTACTTACCATATCTTCGACCCACTCAACTGGTAAATGATCATGTGCAAAAGTGTACCCTTGTTTATCAATCAAATAGGAGAAAATATAACCACTTTCATCGTTGACCATGATGCATTTTGCAGTATCTGGAATCATGGCACGAAGATAACCGCGTTTTTCTAGAACGGTAATATCAAATGAAGAGTACTTTGTTAACCATAATTTATCGGATGTAAGGTAGGCATTGATTGGTGCCATGGCTAATAAAATGATACCGATAGATAGCAAAGTCTTATTTTGTTGTAGTTTGAAATCTATGAATTCAATTACTTTTTTAAGACCGAAGCCAATAATTATATAAAATGGCAAATAAAATGGGAGGCTATAATAATCATGATCAATGGAAATGAGCGAACTTTCATAAATGAAGTAAAACCCTAAACCAACCAGTGTTGAAAACATGGCCCACCATATTTCGTTTTTCTTATATTTTTTGTTGAAACCAAGGTAAAGTCCTGCAATAAAAAATGGAAGTGCAGGGTAACCAATCATTTGTTTGGACCATATGACCCCCACATGATAACTTAAAATGTGCAAGAAATTAATGAAACTTGTTGGATTGGTGATCAATCCACCTACCACTGTAGAAGTCCCCCAACTACTGATCACCCAACCATACCAAAGCGCAGATGGGAATAGGGCTATGGCATAAATGAGGCAAATTGCCAAACTATTTTTCCTTTGAAGAGGGGAGTTTTTCCATTTCAACAAAGCTATAAACAATGGAAATAGGCCATAAATGATGAAAGGTAACTTTGCCAAAACTGACAATGAAAAAAATAAACCAGATAGGATGAGTTGACTTGTGAGTGTTTCATTTTTCAAATATCTAAGAAAAAATCCTAAAGAAAGAAGGCCAAAAGCCAATGCAAACATGTCTGGCAAAGGATTCATCGTGTAATAATAAAATAGAGGCGAAAAGGTAAATGCAAAAGTGGTTATCAATGAAACCAACCGAGTTTTAAATAATTCCTGAATGATCAAATACAAACCTAAACTTGCCAGTATACCATTCAAAAACATACTGATTCTGGTGATGAGGATAGATTCCCCAAACAATCTGTAAATAGCAGCAATTGACCACTGCATGATTGGGAATTCCATCCTTTGTATGTTGGAATTGCCATTATTGAAATTGTTGTGTCTTGGATTTAAAATATTGAAATCATTACGGGCAAAATTGAGCACGTTTAGTTGGGTTTGACTTTGTCTCCATAAGTGCTTACCAACCAAATCTTTAGTAAAGATTGATTGATGCATAGCTGCAGAAAGTATGAAAATTCCAATTAAAAATAAGTACAGGTGGTGAGTACGCATCCCTTTTACATATCTTTCAGTTTGTAAATTCTGAGATAACCTTTATGGTAAATAAGGGACTCATAAAAAGGCAACATATCCTCTCTGGTATCAACTTCTCTGGAAGTACTGACCAAATACCTCACACCAAAATTTTTAACCATGTCTTCCACCCAAAGTGCTGGTAAATTGCTGTGATCAAAAGTATATCCTTCTTTGTCAATGAGATAGGATATCATACAACAACCACTGTAGTCATTGAGCATGATGCATTTCTCACCTTGGGGAATGAGTGCGCGGATATACTCTCTATCTTCCAGTAGAGATTGATCAAAGTATGAATATTCTCTTGACCACCATTTATCAACGGTGAAAAAGGCGTGAATTGGCATGGCAATCATGGCCATCATCAGGAAAACTTGACCAAACTTATACTTCATCGTATATAAAGACTTTATACCAAATGTTACTATGATGAATAAGGCTGGTAAAAAGGGAAATAAATAATAATCGTGCCCGACGTCAATGATGGATATTTCGTAGGCGAAAAAGGCAAATAGAATGACCAACAAATTGAAAAACAACCAGAAATTTTTGCTTTTATAAAGGCCATTCCTCAATATGTAAAAAACGCCTATGAAAAAAACAATGACAGAGGAATATCCTAATAATAGTCTTGGCCAAAGGATTTCATAATGGTGTTTTAAGATGAATAACAGTTTGTCTGTAGGCAAAGGTTTGTTCAAGATTCCGCCAATGACAGTTGTAGTACCCCAACCTTTCATCACCCATGCATACCAAAGTACAGGAGCAATCAAGGCCATTGCATATGCTAAAAAAAGTTTCCATAAAACTTGAGTTCTATCTGCTGTTTTACCAAAAATCTCTTGCAAGAAATAGGTTGCAGGCACGACTCCAAACATGATGAATGGTAATTTTGCCAATATAGATAGTGACATTAAAATGGCTGACCCGATTAGAAATGCATTTGTTTTTGTGCGTTTAAACTTAAAAAAATAAGCAAGAGATAGGATGCCCATACTCAAACCAAAGACATCGGGTAATGGATTGACCGTGTAGTAATAAAAGACTGGTGAAAAGGAAAATGCAAAAGCTCCAAACAAAGCTATCATTCGGTCTTTAAAGATTTCAAACAATAACAGGTAAAATCCAAAAATACCTAGTATGCCAGTACAAAACATGAAAATCCTAGATGTCAGAATAGACTCTCCAATCACTCTGTTGATGGCGGCAATACACCATTGCATGACGGGAAACTCTAACCTGACAATATTACTACCGCCATTGTATGTATTGGTTCTGGGATTCAGGATATTGAAATCTCCACGAGTGAATTGCTGAACGCATTCTTGTGTTTGAGCTTGTCTCCAAAGGTGCCTCCCCCACAAATCTTTGGGAAAAATATGGAGGTGCATCATCACAGATAATAGGATCATAGCGGCAAAACCATATATAATATAATTCTTCTGCATTCACTGTTTTGTCTTTCAAACATACTGTATTTATTTTTGTAATGCAAAAATTGTATGAAAATATAGGTAGGAATAGCGCTCGACCAATCACATTTTTGAGGAGAATTATTGATTAATGCTATCTTACACCATCAATTTAGGTTGTATGAATTTATTGGAATCTAGAAGTAAAATATTGTTTATTGTCTCTGGTTTGGTGCTCTTCATCATTGCAGTTTACAGAGCTTCCACATTGTCAATGACCCATGACGAGAGTTCAAGCATCCTCAGGCTATTGCATGAAAACAATTTCACTCACCTTTTCAGCGATAAAGAATGGTTGACTGCAAATAATCATTGGCTCAACACACTTTCTTTTCAGATTTTTTATCAAGTTTTTGGCATGAATGAATTAGCCTTGCGAATGGGTAGTGTCTTGATGATGCCAATATATACCTATGCTATTTATTTCATTTTTAAAAAGATGGATGTTGATTTTTATATACAAATCTTGGGTGTGGGTTTGTTAATGACGAATGCCATTTTATTAGATTATTTTAGTTTGGCTAGAGGTTATGCCATGAGTATTACATTTATGCTCACTGCTATATGTTTTGCTCTTAAATATTTGGAAAATCAGGATAATAAAATTCTTTTGGGCTTTGCCGTATCCTTATTGTTGTCAACAATGTCTATTTTTTCCAACATCATCTTTTTCTTTGTTTTCTCTGGGGCATTGGGTATAATCCTTTTGAGAAGTAAAAAATTGACTAAATCGTTTTTTATCATCTTGCTGGGTGTTTTTGTTTTAATGGTAATTTTGACTTACATCCCACTTCAAACCCTTTCAAAAGCTGAGGAATTCAAATGGGGTGCAAACACTTTGATGGAGTCATTCCAATCCTATTTTACTTCATTTGTACATCATCAAAAATACCTATTTAGTCCTGATGTCTTGATTGGAATTTTTATGACCATCATTTTAATGGCTGTTGTATCATCCTTTATGCATTTCTTTCAAAATTCAAACACCCTCAAAGAGCAATTTTTTATTTTTATAGGATTGTCATTCACGATCTTTATGTTTGGAATGATATTCGCAAAAATTGTATTAAAAGCAAATTATCCCATCGATCGAAAATGTCTGATCTACTTACCCTTTATAGGTTTATTGATTACTTTATATGCTGATTTGTATCTCAATAAATCCCTTAAAATTATTTTGGGAATATTAATCGGTGGTTTTTTAATGGTCCATAGTTACCATTCCATCAACAAAAATTCGACTTGGGAGTGGTGGTATGATACCTATACCAAGGAATTGGTCGCAGAATTGGAAAACAGGACTTCTGAAGCACCTTTGAAAGTCAATTCGCATTGGATGTTTCACCCAACTTTGGATTTTTATAATCATTTCTTTTATAAGGATAAATTAATTTTATCACCATATTCCAAAGATTTGACGGTAGACGAAAGTATTGACTATTACATCATTTTTAAGGGAGACTTTGAACCATTCAAAGAAAAATATGAGATCATTTCAGAACAATTAAATTCTCAAGTCCTGATAAAGAAAAAGTAATATTCTGGAGATTTCCAGGGATTATTTCGAAAACAATCGGTCATCAAACCTGAATGGTATGATTTCGGTTATTTGAATTTGCTTGATGTCAACGTGGGCCGGGTTGATCAAATAATTGTATTCTTGAATGACAACAGCAGAAGGAACCTTCATTACCATATGCTCGGCTTGATCAATAAAATCATCTCCGATGGCTTGAGTGGTCAATGAATGTAGAGAGACATTCCAGTTGAGTGGCAGTTTCATGAAAGGTATTTCAAGCATGGGTGTTTCATCTGGAATTAAAATACTCACCAAATGATAATCTTTTGGTGCCATGCCAAGTGGTAAATGCACGGCAACTTCAAGTGCACAAAGTGAAATAGATTGGCTGGTATATACAAGTGGTATACCGCGACTGTTCCAGCGACCTCCAGCTTTTCGGGCACCTTCACCACTGAGGTCTCGAGCATACTTTTCTCTGCTCAGCCTGTAAACAATCATGCCAGTACGCCGTGTTCTATACGAGTAAGCTCATCATTGATGAGGTTGATACCCAAAGTGCTGGTGAGTAACAACTTGGGTTGAATGTGCCCCAATGCTATACTCTCTGTCTCTAACCAAAGGCTAAATGTTTTCCTTGTACCAAAAATCTCCTCTCCTTTACTAAATAGCAGGGCAATCTCTACCAATTGTTGAGATTGTAATGGCTCAAATGATTTATTTTCCTTTTCGTAACGTTGTAATGACCGCTCTGACAAATGCAAAAATGATGACCACTCCTTCATAGAGAAACTGGTATTTTTTATAAATTCTTTGAATGACTTGAATGAAACTCCTTTATTGATCTCTTGTATCAATGCAAAAATGGAGTTGTCATCCTTGGATTTATAAGTAAGTGCTTGAAGCGTCATAATTATTCTTTGTTGTATTTAATGAAACTTGTCGTAAATATAACGCTATTTGTCGTGGTTTTGTTTCCTTTGCAGTTTATTTATTTTAGTTTTCATCAAATTGTTCCACCACCAAATCGTCAATGATCAATTCTTTGGTGCCATCTGCATTCCACCAAAATAACTTTGCTTTTGTGAAATAATTCTTTGGCAACGGAACATCAAAATAAATTGCTCTGGCAAGGTTGTCATTCAAAAATCTATAAACTCTGAAGTTGTTGGTTTGCACAACTTGCTCTTCATTCAAAAATTGCACGATCAATTGTGACATTCTCCAAGCTTCCCATTCTTTTTTCTCACACCAATAGTTGGAAATGATTCTGATCCAGTCGGCTTGCCCATGTGAGATCGGAATGTTATAGTGACTGGTAAATTGTCTTTCAGCATTGATAAATTCTGCAATCGAACCTCCGTACTTTTTATCTGCTTTGACTAAAACAGTATCACTTTGGAAGTCATTGGCATAGATTTGTTTTATATTTTTTCTGGTCCCTTCAAAAATTTTGTCGGTATCATACAACTTGATAACGTCCTCTGGGATCGACCATCTACCAATGACCCGAGCCAAATACCTGCCCGACATATTGTATGCATCGACCAATCCACCTAAATGTGTCTGATGAGTCCACCAAATATTGTAATATATACCCAATCCTATGAGGAGGGCAGTACACGCTTTTAAGATTTGAGCGAGTTTAGATTTGTTTTCAATTATTTTTTGAATCAGAAATGCCATGCCCAAAATGAGAATAGGGTAGGACTGAACCATTGCCCTGCCTCCATACCACCACACATCCCAACACAGTACAACGTAGGTAGCTACCAAGGCAAATAGGGATATGGCAAACCAAGAATGGAATTTACTTTTCACCATGCCTATGATTCCCAAATAAGAAAAGGCCATGATGGGCGTGTAAATCAACCATCCCGATCTGAAGCTAAACAAATAATCTTTGAAATACGGGCTCAGCCACGAAAAACCTTGATCTTGGTAAGCATAAATCAACCATTCTTGGCCAGCATACCGGTAATAGGCCAATTGTAAAAACAACACACAAAATCCTAGGCTAGCTGCGGCCAAAAAATGCGTTTTATGCAGCCAAAATAATTGTATTCTGGCTTTGATTTCTGCGATTGATATTCCATTCATTCCCAAGAGCATGGGTATGATCAAAGCGATGAGTTCTGTTGGTCTGGTCAAACCACACAAACCCACGATAAATCCGATCCACAATGCTGTTTTTAATTTTGGATTTTCGTAATATTTTATACTCGCATGAATCAAAAGGCAATACCAAGTAAACAACCAATTGTGAGACATTGCACCATCAATGGCGGTGAAGTTGAGGTAATTGGTTGCCAAAACCAAGATAATCAAGGAAATGGAGGTGGTTTTATCAGAGAAAAACCTCAGCAAAATCAATCTCAAATACCAAAGTCCAATAAAACACATCAGTAAACTACCACATTGAATTGCAAACTGATAGGGAATCGAGAAACCATCAGCTTCATATCCCAAAAGCGGAGCAGAAACATGAGCCAACAAGAAAAATGGCAAATATTGCACTGCTTGACCACATGTATATTTCATGATGTTGTGCCCCGACCGATGTTTGAAAAATTGGTACGCCGATGAGGACGGACTGTATTTTGCCATGATCGTGTCAGAAAAAGACATAATTTTTACATCCTTGTAAATGAAAATGGCTGGCAAATACCAATAATAGCCAGAAACATCCCAACTGATTGTGGCTTCACTTCCCGTTTTTTGAAATTTTGGATAATAAAAGAAGGAAACCAGAAAAATGAAAAGAGATAATAAATAGACTATTTTCTTCGAATACATTGGAGAATTGGATTGCATGTCGAAAGATAATGGATGTCAATCTTTCTAGGATCAATATGTTATGGAATTTTCATAAAACCTTTGATGCTTTCTTTCATTAAAGCTATGGCCTTAAATCAAAACTATAAATTCAGACTTTGATTTTGTTATAATATTCGGTACTTGAATGTTATATTTTCATCTTGCCATATTTCTTGAGGTGAAACGTAGCTATCATTTATTTTAAATAAATAACCTGACTTTGCAAAACAATCTCTCACCAATTCACTACAGATATAATTCCTGTTCTTTTCCCGTTTACCAATTTTAAACAATATCCTCAACATGATCCTGATGATTTCCCAATTATCATAAGGCCGAGATAATTCATCCAATCCAAAGCTGATTGCTTTATTGTGCTCTTCTTCAGTAAGTTCATAGGTCAAATTGGTGATCACCATTTGACCTTTATATGGTCTATCTTTTTTGTAATCTCTCAGGTATTTGGAAAGAGGAATCAGCCTTATTCCAATGTAAGGTTCCGCTTCCAGCAAAAGCACCCTTCCGAGTTCCTCATCTTTGTAAATAATACCTACATGACTCCATACACTATTAGTCAGTTTTTGAATGATTCCAGAAAACAAGTAGGAACCACTGCAAAAAACAATTTGTCCAGTTTTGAGATACGGACGAATCTTTTCATAAGGCACCTTTTGGATTTCCTTTATCTGAGCCTTGGTAAGTGGTTGAGCCATAAAAGATCGAGCATTGTCAGAGCAAAACTAAAAACTTACCATGAATAAACGAAATTTGTGGTAAAGGGCTCTTAGGTTTTATAATGAGACTTCGGGATGAAGGGCATTTTTTCCCAATAGCCAACCGACAAATTCTTGGGCAAAATATGGAGAAAGTGATGAGCCTTTAGTTCCCAAACCGTTGAAAATAAACATGTTTTGGTAATTAGGATGCCTGCCTATGTAAGGCCTCCTCTTTTTAGTGGATGGGCGGATTCCTGCTACTTGGTCAACAATTTCGTAAGGTACTTTCAAAATTTCATTTATTTGTGCAGAGATCTGTAATCTACCAGTAGTGCTAGGATTTTTATCTGTAAAATTCTTTTCATAACCAGATCCACACCAATATTGGTCTTTGGTTGTCAAAGGAGTGATGAAAGTTTTATCTCTGAGACTTTTTTCAAAACCATTGGGAATGTGGATGATCAAAGCTTCTCCTTTGACAGGATCAAAGTCCAGGTAGTTGAAGAAAGGATTTTTCACGACTTGGTGACCTTCACAAAAGATGAGGTTTTCTGTATGAATATCCTCATATTGAAATGATGACCCGCCATTGAAGATTTGTATGTTTTGATGATCAAAAATGATCGATCTATAAAATCCCCTTGCAATCCAATGAGCTTTAAAAGTATCTATCAATTTCTTCAAATCTACTTGTGACGAACCAGTGATTTCTCCAAAGGCAAAGGGCATATTGACTTGCTCAGTTATTTTTCCTGGATCTGCCTTTGAGGAAATATATGCAGAATAAGCTGGGTCATTGGCCCTTCCAAGCCAAGCATTCTCTTCACCTATGTTGTGTAAACTTCTGATGATGGGCAACTTACGATGGATGCTTTCACCAAGATCCCTATTTAGGTCCGTGTAGGTTTGATCCGCGCAGGGTAGTATGGTGTCTGCCAACCACGTTTTTACGTATTTTCTGCCTGTTACCGGATTGATTGTCCCGGCAGCAACCATTGAAGAGGAGTTTGTGTGCCCATCTTCCAAAATGAGGAAATTTTTTCCTACCTTTTCCAAGGAATGAGCGACCATTGTACCTGCAATGCCTTGGCCAATGATTAAATATTCAACGTGGGTCGGCAAGGGTTTCTTTTATTTTTTTTGGAAGCGATTGAAAAATTAAATCATAGGAGTGATCAATCAAAGACCTCAGGAATTTTGCCTCGATGCCATCATTGAGCAATAAGGTATTCCAGTGTTTCTTATTCATGTGATAACCTGGAAGCACATAGTGATGGTTTTCACGCAGTTCTTCTACTTTTTCAGGATCACATTTGAGATTGATACTGCTTGAATTCAAACCCATGAGTCCATAAATTTTGCCTCCTACTCTGAAAACAAGTGTGTCGTCTCCAAAAGGCATGTCTTCGGTGGTATGCGGAAGAGAAAGACAATAATTTCTTACGTATTCAATATCCATTCAAGTATTATTTAATTCTCAAATCTGTGATGATTTCTGAACCCAATGCTTCGTTGAGTAAAATAATGAGTTGTTTTTTTTGGCTGAGCAACTCTATTTTCAAAGGTGCAGAAGTTACATAAATATGCAGTTCACCTTTTTTTGTAATGTACACTTTCTCAGTATATCTAGAGATCACATCTCCAACCATCTGATGGTAAATTTCTTCGATGCGTACTGTGCTGATTCCCCGATGGATATTGGGATTTTTTGCTAAATATCCCGATAAGGCGGCATCAAGCTTTTTATCTCTTTTTTTAATGATATTCATCTCCGGGAGGTTTAAACTACAAGATATGTATTTTTTTATAATCAACAAGTCTACCGTCAAGTAAAGCAGGAACCTTATCAGTATCTGTATCTGTAATAAAGACTTGGCCAAAATCTTTTGAAGTCACGATCGATAATAAATGATCAACCCTAGTAGGGTCAAGCTTATCAAAAATATCATCTAGTAACAACAAAGGGCTTTTGCCAGAATATAATTTTAGCAAGTCATACTGCGCCAATTTAATGGCCAAAATATAGGATTTGATCTGTCCTTGTGAAGCAAAATCTTTAATTTTTTCTCCGTCAAGCATCATTTTGATGTCATCTTTGTGAATGCCACCATTAGTGCGACCAGTGAATAGATCTTTGTCTAAATTCTTTTTTGAAAGTTCCCCGAAGGAAAGTGTTTCTAAATCTGAATCATACAAGAGATCTGCGGATTCTTTGCCTCCACAAATAATTTCAAAATGTGCCTGGAAGATGGGTTTGAGGGACAAAATAAAACGCTGTCTTTGGGCGGCAAGATAAGCGGCGGGTTTCTCCATTTGCTGGGTGATGGTTTCCAATAATACCAGGTTTTGCCTTCTTTCCTCCAAAAATGACTTCAACAAAGCATTGCGCTGTTTGAGTAAACGGTTGTACAACAGAAGCTCATTGAGGTATTGTTGATCATATTGAACAATGGTATTGTTGATGAAAATCCTCCTGTTTTCACCCAATAGCAACAAATTGTGAATATCGTCTGGTGCCATAACCACAATTGGATGAGTACCAACATATTCAGTCATTCTTTCAAAGGCAATTCCGTTGATGGCTATTTCCTTCAATTTGGGTTGTTGTACTTTCACCACCACATTCACTTCATCGATAATGGCATCCAATCTGAAAAAATTACTTTCATGATGATTGACTAATTTGTCTGATGTTGAAAAGTAACTTTTACCCATACAGACATAATAGATGGCGTCCACCAGATTGGTTTTTCCCATTCCATTTAAGCCTACAATAGCGTTGACTTTATCAGCAAACTGGAATTGACCCGTTTGATAATTTTTGTAATTAGTAAGTTTTATGGATTTTACAAACACGGGGATAGTTCATTAAAGTGTGTCTGAGTTAAAAAATATTTCATTGAACAGCCAGGATAGAGTTCGGATGCTTCAACTTGTAAACGCCAATCATTCTTTGTGTAGAATCTGTCAAGGCTGGCGACGCAGGAGCCATTCATTT
>JAKQLF010000227.1 GCA_029567325.1 Bacteroidota bacterium
TGAAATAAAAAAAGGTTTTGTGACACAAGATGAACACAAATATACCTTAACACAAGTAGGCAAACACTTTGCAGATGGCATCGCTTCCAATTTATTCTGGGTGGAATGATTTGACATGTTTGATCAAGAAGAACAATTAAAAGACCGATAGGATGCCTTTGAGACATCCTATCGGAGAAAACACACTAGAAACTTATCTTTTAGCATCCAAAATTTCTTGGTATGGCATAAAGAACATTACCTGAAATATACAGGCTAAAGACTTTTTTATCATTACTAGGTTTTATAAGATTCCATGTTTTGCCCATGTCTGAAGATCGATATATACCATTTGGATGGCCACAAAACAGATATTTCCCATACGACTTTATAGAAGAAATAGATTCAGATGCCTCAAGTCCATGATCAATGGCCTGCCAATTTTTACCTTCATCCATCGAAACTCGCACCCTTCTAGATTTTGTTTGTGTATTATAAGTTATTGCAGCAAACCCACCTTCAATCTTTTCAATATCAATGCCTACGCCACCTTCGCTAATAACCCATTCCCAATGTGCTCCATTGTCAGTAGAACGCATGATGCCTTTTTGACCTGTAGCTAAAAGGACATCTTTGTTCTCAACTATTTGCATCACCCATCCTTCATTTTGAACTTGTGTCCAGTTTTGGCCCTTATCTAAAGATCTAAAAAGTCCGCTGTCACTACCCACAAAGATAATTCCATTTGATGTTTCAAAAATAGAACGTATTTGTTGTTTTTGAAGATTAGCATAAATAGGTACCCAAGTTCCAGTAACATTTATTCTTTGATAAATTTGGCCTTCATAATTATAAGCCATAACTCCTGAAGGATTATAGGCGATAGTGGTAACATGTGGATTCAAAATAAATTCTTGATCCCAAAGCTGGGTATTAGATTTGCTTTTAGAATGATACATGGCATTTTTTTGACGAAAGTAAACATCAGTGTCACTTGTAAAAAAACCATCAATCGGTTCCCTACCAGGTAATGACCCACTTATATCATTCCATGTTTCCCCACCATCTTTTGATTGAAAAAGGATATTGGATCCATCAGATTTTGTTTCTTCCATTTTGACAGAATCCATGCTTGACGATTTCAATATCTTAGGTTGGGAAGTAGATGGATAATCTATTGCTTGATCGCAAGAAAAAATGCTCACCAAACAAA
>JAKQLF010000233.1 GCA_029567325.1 Bacteroidota bacterium
AATGCTTTCGTTCCGCGTCAATAAAACTCAATTCTGCTTTGGTACGGTTCAAGGCAACTTCAGTTTGGTGCAGTTGATGCTCCAAGTCGTCAATTTTTTCTTGGAAATTTTTTATTCGATTATCTTCAGCTGCATATGGCAAGAGAATGTTGGGTTGCCAGCTGCCAGGATCTGCTGAATATTGAGGCAAACTTAAAAACCAAGGTTCAAAGTCACGGCGCGTTAACTGAAATCCTGCCAAACTCAATGTGTTTTCTATAAATTGCAGTCTTGTATATCGCCTGTTACTTGCATGTGTACCTACATGCGGAAGTTGTTCAACCCAAGAAAAAAGTGTTACACAAAGTTGTTTGGCATCATTGTGAGTTGTACGGTCAAAATTGTTATGTGCTAATTGAAGTATTAGCTCCGAAATTTGTTTAAGCTCCCACCCATCTTTGCCCATAGCGGCAACAAATAATGTGCGTAGTGCTGATTCATCACTTGTAGAGGTGTTCATTCAAAAAATAGTGATGTGATAAGGATAAAAAATATTCTATTAATTCACTTGACAATGCGGGGTTGGTAATTGAACGCCATTTTTTTCAGGTGTAATCTGAAAGGAATTTCTAAGCATTTTCACCTGAATATGTCCAGAAAACCCATTTACATGAGTTGGTAAATTTCGATCTTCAACCCATTTTCGCATGCGTACACTGCGTTCACTGCACCACAACAAAGCCGGACTTGGGACCATCACTACGGAAGGAGAGGCGGCAGTGAAGAAACTGTCTGGAGCAGCTCCTTCTGTACCGTGATGGGGAAATTTCAATATATCCACCTTTAATTGTTGCCCCTCTTTTGCTAAGTATTCGCCAATCTTGGCATTGAGGTCACCAGTAAACAAAGCTGTGTTAGTACCGTGTTTCAAAAGCATAATCAAAGATAAATCATTGATGTCAGTTCGACCCACAGGCGTGTTGACTCCATCAAAAGCATAGAGTATTTTGAGATAACTGCCCAAGCCAATTTGGAATTCTAAGCCTGCCTTGGCTTCATCAATCTTGACACCACGCTCTTTCAAGATGGTGTGGTAACGCAAAATTTCGTCGTAATCGCAGCCCCAAGGAATTTCGGCATCGCAAATTTGTCGATTTGGTAAGTTGAAGTAAACCGCATTTATCTTTATTCCAGAGTCCAAAATCGGCAAAAGTCCAGCATAGTGATCTTTATGCGGGTGTGTGATGAATACAATGTCCAACTTCTTTATGCCTCTAGCTTGCAAAAAAGGAAGCAGAGCATTCTTTGCCGGATCCAAATGCCCAGTATCAATCAGTATATTCTTGCCCATATTTGTTTGGAGCAAGTGAGCATCGCCTTGTTGGGGAGAATAATTGACATTGACCATCGTCCAAATTAGAGGTCGTTGATATTTCTTATAAGCCCAGATAATGCCTGCAATGACGACAAAAACTATCAAAACCCAAAGGAGATGAATCAGTTTTTTATGCATAGAGTGCTAGTTTAGTCAATATATACAATTCTTTTTCCCACAGCTTTTGGATTGATTGCACAATCTGAGACTTCATGCGGGACAAATCGGTCAAACAGGATATTTTTTTGCCGAAACACGTACTGAATGATATGTGATTTGTCATGGTCGGCACAAAACATGATGTCGCCTTCGTTGTA
>JAKQLF010000237.1 GCA_029567325.1 Bacteroidota bacterium
GAAACAAGGCGGTTTACTTTTTACCTTTTCTTGCTCACAAGTAGTGGGTACACAATTATTTTATGACACTATTGTTGCCGCAGCTATTGAAGCCGGTAGGAAAATTCGTGTCATGAGACATTTATCACAAGGGGCAGATCATCCTGTCAATTTATTTCATCCCGAAGGGCATTACCTCAAGGGTCTAATGTTGGAAGTATCATGAATAAAGAATTAACAGCTGGCAATGCGCCATTCAGAGTCCACAAATCATTGCTAGACGCTGTGATCAATGCCCTTTCGGAAATATTTTGTAACGATCGGAAGGCAGATAAGGTGTTGGCTGAGGTTTTGAGATCAAATAAAAAATGGGGTTCTAGAGATAGGGGTTTCATTGCAGAATCTACCTATGAAATTGTGCGTTGGTGGCGATTATTAAATTACATCAACGAAAGTGATATCGATGGTGAAATCACTACTTTTCAAATAAAAAAGGTAGTAGGCGTTTGGCTTAAATTACAAGGAGCAGACCTTTCGGCATTCAAAGAATATGATAAACTTTCAAGGGCTGTTTTAGAAAAAAAATATGAAGAAGCCAGAACCATCAGAAAGGTATTTCACTCTATTCCAGATTGGTTGGATGAAATGGGACTTGCCGAATTGGGCGAGGATGATTGGTTGAAAGAACTGGTGGCGATGAATAAATCGGCTCCCGTCACTTTGAGGGCCAATACGCTCAAAAATTCAAGAGAGGATTTGGCTGCTATATTACACAAAGAAGGAATTGAAACGGATTTTGTTAAAAATGTGCCAACTGCAATTGACTTGAGAAAGCGCCAAAACGTCTTCATTACCAATGCTTTCAAAGAAGGACGATTTGAAGTACAAGATGGCGGAAGTCAATTAATAGGTCTTATGATGGGCGTCACTCCAGGTATGCGAGTCATCGATGCATGCGCTGGAGCTGGAGGTAAAACTTTACAACTTGCTGCACTGATGGAGAACAAAGGTCAGGTCATTGCCATGGATACAGAAGAGTGGAAACTGGAGGAATTAAAGAAAAGGGCTCGTCGGGGTGGAGTTCACAATATTGATTCCCGACCAATTACAGGCAAAGTGATCAAACGTCTCAATGAAAGTGCAGATAGGTTACTTTTAGATGTGCCGTGCAGCGGTTTGGGTACCATAAGACGCAATCCTGATGCGAAATGGAAACTCAAACCTTTGTGGATCGAAGAAATCAAAACCGTGCAGCAGGAGATCATCCAAAAATACAGCGCGATGCTGAAAGTGGGCGGCAAAATGGTTTATGCAACTTGCAGTATCTTGCCAAGTGAAAGCGAAACTCAAGTTGAAACGTTTTTAAGTAAAAATCCAAATTTCAAACTCATCGAGGAAAAGAGAACTTCTACAATCAAAGATGGTTTCGACGGTTTCTACATGGCATTGATAGAAAGGATTTAAACCTATTTAGAGCATTTTTGAGTTGAATGGGTTGGATTTTAACAAAACTGATGAAACTAAGCAGTTTCTATTTCGTTGAAGTATAAAACAAGTAAGGATGAAGTTTTCGAATAAAATAATTTGGGTTTTAATGATTTGCTCGTTAACAACTGTTATATCAGCAAAATCAGGTGAAATTTTTAATTCTGAAGGAGGTAAAGAAACCATTGTTCCAAGGACTGAGAAAAGTGCTTTGGCCAATGTTTTTGATCAATATTTCAAACTCAAAGACGCCTTGGTCTCCACTGACGCTTCAAGTGCCGCAAAAGCCGCAAAGCAATTGCAAGAGAAAATCAATGAAGTTGAGATGGGTAAGCTCAATAAAGAAGTGCATGATATCTGGATGGAAATCCTTCCAACTTTGAAAGAAGATGTCAGCAAAATAGGAGATTCAAAAACCATTAAATTCCAACGCAAACTGTTCATCACGCTTTCTGATAATATGTATAAATTGATGAAAGTGGAAAAATACGAAGCGCCGGTTTACCATCAATACTGTCCAATGGCCAACGACGGAATGGGTGCCAATTGGCTGAGTAAGGAAAAGAAAGTACAAAATCCGTATTACGGAAGTGAAATGATGACTTGTGGTAAAGTCATTGAGACTATAAACTAATCTATAGTTTAATAATTCCAATACTTTCATATAGTTCTGATGTTTTTACCTCAGGTGTTTACAGGTGAAAACAAAATTAGTTTTTTCTGCCGTGTATGATTTTCAGCACATGTTTGATGCTACTTTTTAAATTTTTTGCCATCAAAATTCGTGTGTCAAATCATTAAACTTTTGTATCTCCTAGCTCCTTCATGGATTTTAAATTCTTTGATGAACATTGATTAAAGCTTTTTTTCAAATTAATTATATATATCCTATGGAATAAGTATAATATAAATATATTTGTGCTTCGATTTGAATATTTTTTGGATGAAGGCAAGTTATTTACTAATTATTACTGCATTTTTATTGCACTCTTTTGCAATAAAAGCTCAATCCAAAGAGGTATCTCATCAGAATTTATATTGGTTGAGATACAGCAGCCAAATCTCATTCAGTCCAAAGTTGTCTCTGCAAAGTGAAATAGAAAATCGTAGATTCTTCAAACACAATCGCCAACACCATTTTATTTTTCACAATCGACTTCATTATAAATTTTCTAGAGTTGAGGTAGCGGGTGGTTTCACCTATTCATTGCAAAGCCCACAAGATCCCGAGTCAATGTCCCAACTTACTGTGCCCGAACTTAGAACGGTACAGGAGTTACATTACCAAACTAGTGTGAGCAAAAAATTGAGTATTACACATCGGCTTCGGGTGGATGAGCGATTCATCAGAAAAAATGATGGAATCAAATTATTGGAAGGTTATGAATTCAATTGGCGGATCAGGTACAGATCATTGGCAACGTTGAAACTTGATATATTTTCAGAAAATCAGCCCACTCAAATAAAGCTTGCAAATGAAATCATGGTGAATGCTGGTAAAAACATCTTGTATAATCAGTTTGATCAAAACAGAGTGATCATAGCCTTTGAGCAAAATCTGAATAAAAGAACTTCGATAGAGTTTAGTTATATATACTGGTACCAACAGCGGTCCTCAGGGTATCAATATTATCAAAGAGATATCAGCAGGATTACACTTTCACAAAAGTTTTAAATGAGGATTTATGGAAACGAAAAACTTACAAAGCACAACTCAGCAACAAAATTCCGATAAAGGTCTTAATCATTTATGGTATGCTGTTCCCATTTTACTCCTAGCTGGGATGTTGGTTATTTTATATTACAATTACCAGGATGCATTTACATATGAAAGTTTTAAAGAAGGTTTTGATCGAAATTTTTTAATATACTTATGCATTGGCGTATTTGCACAATTGGTAGATGGCACTTTGGGGATGGGTTATGGTGCGACATGTACTTCATTTTTACTTGCCTTTGGCGTAAGCCCTGCAGTAAGCAGTATGGGTGTCCACGTTGCTGAAATGTTTACCACTGGCGCGTCGGCAATTTCCCATTACAAGTTTAAAAATATCAACAAAAAATTAGTTTTGAATTTACTGATTCCAGGAGTCATTGGGTCAATTTTTGGAGCATACCTTTTATCAGATGTGATCGATGGTAATGTGATAAAGCCCTACATTGCTGTTTATATGATCATTTTGGCCATTATCATTATTATCAAAGGCTTGAGGAAAAAAAAGGTAAAAAAGAAATCCAAAAACTTGGGCATATTGGCAAGTTTTGGCGGATTTATGGATTCTGTTGGTGGCGGTGGCTGGGGACCTATTGTGACTTCAACCCTCGTCGGACGTGGCAGAGATCCCAAATATACCATTGCTTCTGTCAACACAGCTGAGTTTGCAGTCTCTTTTGCCAGTGGCATTACCTTCATTTTATTTGAGGGCATATTGGGTTGGCAAGTCATCGTGGGTTTGGTCATTGGCGGAGTTGTTGCAGCACCGATTTCGGCTATATTGATCAACAAAATACCCAGGAAACCAATGACTGTCATCGTTGGTGTTTTACTTATCCTTTTGAGTTTGAGAACTTTGGTGAAATTTTTCTAGGACTGGTTGAAAATTAGGTGATAGCTGTCAGCTTTCAGTTTTCAGCTGTCAGTTTTTAGTTTTGCTCTTATGGTAATTGAATTTTAATGCTCTTTTTACCATCTATGAGTCCCAGAAGTCACCATCGTGCCCAGCCAAGAGCCTGATCTAAGCGTAAATTTCATCAAATACATTTAGTACCATTGAACTCCTATTGTTCTCAATTGAACTCCCATTGAACTCCCATTGAACTCCCATTGGGACCCATGCAAAATCAGGGACACGCCGTAGGCATTGTCCATTGGGGTCGCAGACCATTGCCCATTGCGCCTCAGGCATTAAACGCCTATTGAACTCTATTGAACTCATATTGAGCTCCCATTGGACTCCTATTGAACTCCCATTGAGCTCCCATTGAACTCCTATTGAACTCCTATTGAACTCCCATTGAACTCTATTGAATTCCATCACAAAATTTTAGGCTATTGTAAAATATCTTTCAATAATGGTTTAAACATCGGGCAAAAAGGCAATAGTTTTTAAATTTTAGTATTTTCGATGTGAGTTTAGAAATTTAAAAGGAAATATGAAAGCAGCTGATTTTGAAAAAGTCATCGATGGTAAAAAAGTAGAATTGTTTTGTCTCAAAAATGATCGAGGAATGATCGTTTATTTGACGAATTATGGTGGTCGGGTAGTAGCAATGGATGTGCCAGATAAAGATGGCAAAAGTGTGGATGTAGTCCTTGGCTTCAATACATTGGAAGAATATTTAAACGCGGATGAAAGTTACCATGGCGCCATTGTTGGCAGAGTTGGTAATCGTATAAAACATGGAAAGTTTTCATTGGGGAAAAATGAATATCAAGTTCCAGTCAATTGTGGAGACCATTCTTTACACGGAGGCATCAAAGGATTTCATGCAGTTGTTTGGGATGTGCAATTTGTGTCTTCAAAAAAGGTCGTTTTAAATTACCATTCCAGAGATATGGAAGAAGGTTTTCCTGGTAATCTTACGGTACAAGCCACATTTACATTAGGTTCTGAAAATGAATTGACAATCTTATTTGAGGCAACAACGGATAAAAAAACCATCGTCAATCTTACTCATCATAATTATTTCAATTTGATGGGAGAAGGCAGTGGTGATATCTTGGACCAAGAATTACAAGTGTTCGCTTCCAAATATACACCACTTGATCCTTCAAGCGTGCCATCAGGGGAGTTAGCAACTGTTTTTAATACCCCTTATGATTTCACTAGCAGAAAACCCATCGGTTTAGAAATAAATGCAGATCATCCTCAAACAAAATTGGTCGGTGGATATGATCACAACTTCGTTTTGGATAATTACAAAGAAGGTGATAAGACACCTAAATTAGCAGCCATTGCGTGGGCACCCAACGGTATCAAAATGAGCATTTTGACCAATGAACCTGGTTTACAGTTTTATACGGGAAATTCGCTTTCTGGCAAAGATGTTGGGAAAAAGGGTTCAAACTATGCATCTAGAAATGCATTTTGCCTTGAGCAACAACATTTCCCCGACAGTCCTAATCAGCCTTCATTTCCTAGCACAGTATTACATGCAGGAGAGTCATATTATTCTATCGTTATTCAAAAATTTGAAGTTGAACAGTAATTAGACTAAGTTAGATAGATAAACTTGTCACCAAGCTAATAAAGAAAACAGCAGTGACAAAGGATATAATTTACAGCATAAACAAGTAAGCTTACACTGAAGGTAAATATCATTGTGACTGCTGTACGTTTGAAAATAATATCAAATCCTTTGTAATTGAGCTTTGGTCAGGGTTCTTGCATAACAACAAAGAGTCATCGCTTAATTACTTAGGAGAAGGCGCAAAAGTAAACATTTCAAAAGACAATGGAGTATTTTTTTGAAAATTGCAAATGATGCTTTTTCTGAATGGTATAACTCAATTTGGCTAGTTTTTCTAACTAACTTAAAAAAGTAAAAGAAAACCGTGTGCCTAGACTGATATAAAGATTATTAACCAGCCAAATTTATGCCAATCATTCGCCCTATACCAAAAGTTACTGCAGCCGCAGCTAATCCAAAAAGTACTTGTCTCAACCCTGATTTCCAAAATGACCTTCCAGTTATGAGTGTTATGGCTGCACCTATACCAAATAAACCGATCGTACTTACAACTACACTTACTCCGATTGCTTTTTCTCCGTTTGAAAAGAAAAATGGAAATAATGGAATGATTGCTCCAACAACAAACAAGAAAAATGAAGCAATGGCAGCTTCCCAAGGTGAATTATTCATCTCTTCTGCGCTGATGCCCAATTCTTCAGTCACCAAGATCATGTGTGCTTTGTCTGGTTCTTTAAATGCTTCTTCAGCAATTTTTCGTGCATTTACTTCGTCCAATCCTTTGGCTTTATAAAGTAATATCAATTCTCGCATTTCTTCTTCGGGATGAGCTTCTACTTCTGCTCGTTCCAATTCGATTTGTCTTTCAAATAATTCTTGTGAGCTTTTTACGGAAATCCATTCACCCAAAGCCATCGAAATTGCACCTGCCAATAAACCTGCAGTCCCGGCAATGACCACTTCGCTTCCTCCCGACGAAGCTCCAGCAACTCCCATCACTAAACTCATGTTGGAAACTAATCCATCGTTGGCACCAAGGACAGCGGCCCTCAATGCATTACCACCAACCGTACGGTGTTGTTTTTCAATTTTACCAAGGTTTGCGCCACTCATTTGCTGAATGGATTTAAGGATTTCTACGTGTCTGTTTTCATTTCCAAGTAATCTTTCTCCTTTTTTCCTTTTTAGAATGACAGACGAAGCAGAGACACTTTTTTCAGTATCCATGAGGCTACTCAAGAGTATGTTCTCACCAAATTTGTGTGCCAACCAAACCAATATTTTGGCCCTGGTAGAAGGCACTGGAGTTTTAAATGTTGGAAATGTTTCCCTAATTTCTTTCAAAAAACTATCCCGATGACCACCTTCAATAGCAGCCATTTCCATATAAAATTGTCTGATTTGTTCGTCCTCTTGCATGAGCGCTAACTGCTCGTACATGTAAGCGGCATCAGATTCTGTCTGGATGATTTCTTTTGATTTATTCATAAGAGGTAAATTTAGGGAGGATTTTCATGAAGGTTAAAGATAACAATTTCATGAAGTAATGATTCCAATCATGTCAACAAGATATTATCTATCAATCTCACCCCTTCCAACCAAGCAGCAAGACAAAGTACGGCACTCTTTTTACCATCTAATTTATCTAGCGCTTGAAGTGTTTTTGCGTCCGAAATGGTCACATATTCGGGTTCAAATCCAGCTCTTTTCAATCGTTTCATACCATAATTTTCTAATTCAGGAACAGACAAAGTATTTTGTTTTTCCTTGATAGATGACATGGTCCTATAAATAACGGAAGCTTTTTTTATACCTGCCGGAGAGAGTCTGGTGTTTCTAGAACTCCTTGCCAAGCCACTTTTTTCTCTTGAAGTTTTAATCACTACCAATTCTACCGGTATTTTTAATTGATGCAGCATGTATTGTATAATGGTGAATTGTTGAAAATCCTTCTGACCCATGTAAAGATGCGTGGGCATTACCAAATCCAGTAACCTTTTGACCACTTGACAAACCCCATCGAAATGACCAGGTCTAAATTTACCCTCCATGACCAAATCCAATCCATTCAAATCAAGATCCAGTTTGGTATTAAAACTTGGGGGATAGATTTCATTTACTGTTGGCACATATAAATAATCCAAACCAGCTTCCCTGCAAATAATGGTATCCTTTTCCAACGTCCTTGGATATTTTTCAAGATCAGACGGATCATTAAATTGAGTTGGATTCACAAAAATGCTCGAAACAACAATTGGGTGTTTCTTTTTGGCTTCGATGATCAGTGAGGCATGACCTTCATGCAAGGCACCCATGGTAGGTACGAAGGCGACTGTTTGGCCATCCTTTTTATGAGCATAAATCAAATCAGCCAGTTGGTCTATCGTGTGAAATACTTTTGTCATACAAAATGATTGGGTAAAAGTCAGCTTTTCTTCCCTTTGAGTGACTTTTACATTTTTACAATGTTGCAAATATATTTAACCTCCTCAAAATATCCATTTTAGCAAAAAGTTATTGCCTCTTTGTTTTTTAGTGTTTGTCTTTGTCCGCGAATTATTATCATGTTTTTCGAATGCTAAATGTGCCAAATTGTATCTGAACCATAACATTATAATAAATTGGATTTAATATTCAATATATAATAACCGGTATTCAAGATTTATAGACAAAAAATTATGTTAAAATTATTTTTTACGATATATTTCCGATCTATTTATTCACCAACCAACGAATTTTATAAATGAGAAACTTATTAGCGTTATTGTTTCTTTTAGCGTGGCTTATTCTGGGTTGGTTTTCATATCAGTGTTCAAAAAATTGTAAAGGAGTAGGTGATGCAATGAGCGTCACCACAGGCGTGGTTGATACCACCGCTAGTGCGGCTGTAGTCAAGGCTACTGGGCCACTGCTTTTCAATTATTCGAGCGGTGATGCAATAACCAATGAAGGATGGGCAGCTAGAAAAAAGGAAATTTTAGATGCACTCGGTGCTGACAAACTATTGGAAATTACAGGTTTGTATGGTAAAAATGAGGCAAATACAACCACTTTTGAAAACTTGGGATTGGCTCGTGCTGATGCTGCAAGAAAGTTATTTACTGAAATACCAGACGATCGGGTAAGGTTATTATCCAGAATGTTGGATGGAGACCCAGACAAGGTAAATCCTTTTGAAGCTTGTGACTTTGGGTATAAGGTCAACACTGAAAATGTGAAGGAAGTAGCGGATAAAACCATGATTTACTTCCCATTCAATTCTACCAATAAGCTCAACAGCACAGAGGTAGAAAGTTATCTTAAAGATGTGGCTACTCGAGTGAAAACATCTGGGGAAAAAGTTGTCCTCACCGGTCACACAGACAATGTGGGTGATGATGACAGCAATGTGAAACTTGGGCAAAGAAGATCCAATATTGTAAGGGATTATCTCATCAGTCAAGGCGTGAGTGCTGCTCAGATCACCGCCAACAGTGCTGGTGAAAGTCAACCTATTGCTACCAACGACACAGATGCAGGAAGACAACAAAATCGCAGAACCGAACTTCAAATAATTAAATAATCAACTTATAAAATAATACAATCATGATATTTTTATTCAGTATATGTGACTTTCCATGGTGGCTTTATTGGCTTTTACCATTCTTATTAGGACTTGGCATTGGCTGGGCTTTGTGGGCAAAGTACAAATCGCAAATAGCGGGGTTGGAGGCTACGATTTCCTCTTTAAACAATAAAATAAAAGGTCTGGAGTCCAATTTGGCGGAATGCAGATCCAAGACTGCGGATTTTGATGGTGAAATTGCCCTTGCAAAAGGAAGGGTCAGAGAAATGGAAGAAGAAGTCTCATCACTTAAGGCAAGTATTGCAGCAGGTGGTAGTGCCAGTGGTGCTAGTGTAGATTTGGCCAGTAGTTTTGCTGCAGGAGCCGCAGGGTCTGCTGCTTCAAATATGGCTTTTGCCGGTGGCGATGATGGTGGTAAATATGCCAAACTAAAAACAAATAATCTTCAGATCATCGAAGGCATTGGTCCTAAAATGGAAGAAGTACTCAAAGAAAATGGCATTGATTCTTGGAGCGAATTGGCTGCGAAAAGTCCGGAAGAACTCAGAACCATTCTCAACAAGTATGGAGATTCTTACAAAATAATTGATCCAAGTTCATGGGCTGCCCAAGCAAAAATGGCTGCTGATGGTGACTTCAATGGCTTGGTGTTATTGCAAAAAGACTTGGATGGTGGCGTCGCAACCGGAACTTCAAGTGATTCAAAATTAGAAAAATTGATGATCAAATTGGGTATCATCAAGTCATATAAACAAGACGATCTCAAAATTGTAGAAGGCATAGGCCCCAAAATAGAGGAATTATTACACAATGCTGGCATAAAGACTTGGAAAGCACTTTCTGAGGCAAGTTCAGCAAGTATCAAAGAAATCCTTACTGCTGCTGGGCCAAACTTTCAGCTTGCTGATCCTGAAACTTGGCCTAAACAAGCCGAACTTGCAGATGCTGGTAAATGGGCAGAATTGGAGGAATATCAAGCATTCCTTCAAGGTGGCAAAGGGTAGTAGGGCATAGAGATTTTCATCTCCATCCGTATTCCGACCGATTTTTTGAGGGCTTATCGTTAGTTATATTTAACTTTTGATATGCCCTCTTTTATTTTTCTAATTTAGTTTCCTTATATTCCTGATGACACCGAATAAGCATGGCATGCTTGGGTCTTTAATGGGTAAAAATTCTCCTAATTTATTTTTTTCAAAGGAAGTCCTATACAAATACCTTTTAATTTTCCTTACATTAGTCATAAATACTAATGAGATGATCCAAAAATTCAAAACTATTATCACATGCTTTTTTGTCCTTGCCAATTTGACAATATGCCTGGCTCAAAAGCAAGAAATAGATCATTTATTGGATGCTTGGCATATGGCAGCGACCAAAGCTGATAGCTTGGCTTATTTTTCTTTGATGGATGACCCTTCTGTTTTTGTAGGAACAGATAGTTTTGAAGTGTGGGAGAAGAAAGCTTTTATATCTTTTGCAGGTCCTTATTTTGCTAAAGGGAAGGCTTGGTCATTTACCAAAATAACTAGAAATATTTACTTAGACCCTGCGCTGCCAGCAATAGGATGGTTTGATGAAATGTTGGATACTTGGATGGGCCCTTGTCGAGGATCTGGTTTGGTAGTGAAAAAGGGCAATAAATGGTTGATCAAACATTATGTGCTTTCTGTCACTGTGCCAAATGATAAAATACAGCAAGTGATAAAGGCTATTGCCGAATAGAATGGTTTAGATATAGAGAAAATCTACAGCCAGTGGAAATTGTTCACCCCAAAAGACTTCCTGATGTTTGCCTTCTGGATTGGTAACATACCTCAAGGTGAGATTGTCTTTTTGAACCAAAATTTCATTGAGTTTATTGACATTTTGTAAGTGTGTAGGGCTTTCCATACCACCTGCGTACAGATACATCGTAGTTGGTTCATGAAAATTCATAAATTCTGCCTCGTGATAGATTTTATTGGAAACCCACAAACTTGGAGAAAATATCATCAGTTTGCCAAAAACAGAACTAAAATTAAACCCTGCATACAGGCTGATGAGCCCACCAAGTGAACTTCCTCCAATGCCTGTACTTTCGCGACCTTTTCGGACCCTGAATCTGGAATCTATCATAGGTTTAAGCGTATGCATCATGAAATTAAGATACAACTCTCCTTCGCTTTCTTTGAATCGTTGCGTATTATATGGGAGAAGCTCTTTGATTCTCAATTCTCCACCGTGATCAATAGCTACAACAATCAAATCACTGTAACCATGGTCAGCCAATAATTTCAGTGCTTTGTCAACAGCCCAGTTTCCGTAAGGCGCGTATTCATTAAAAAGATTTTGACCGTCATGCAAGTACAAGACAGCATATTCTTTATCAGTTTGATCATAATCATAAGGAAGTAATACAGAAATCCTGCGACTTCTACCCAATTGAGGAATTTCATATGCCTCATCTATGATCTCTATTTTAGGATATCTATTCATTTCAGGCGTCAAATGTAAAAAATAAGCAGATAAAAAATGATTTACCTCAAGAGAATATCGGCACTCCTTGCACGAATCTACATTTTATCTTATCCTTGCAATTCAAACATATTTTTGGCATTTTGAGAGAAAACTTAAAGAAATACAACACTTTTGGTATTAGTGTTTTTTGTAATAATATCTTTGATGTATATACAGAATCAGATTTTGCAGACTTTGTAAAATTGGCTAAAAGACCTTATCGCATACTCGGTGGGGGTTCTAATGTGTTGCTTACTCAAGATCTGAATGAAGATATTCTAGTCAATAAAATCAAAGGCATCAAAATCATCGAAGAAGGTGATGAAGAGGTGCTCATCGAAGTAGGTGGTGGCGAGATCTGGCATCAACTCGTCATGTGGAGTGCAGCTCACAATCTAGGCGGCATAGAAAATATGGCACTCATACCAGGTAGTGTAGGGGCAGCCCCAATTCAAAATATTGGAGCGTATGGCATTGAACAAAAGGATGCATTTGTTTCCCTCAGGGCTGTAGATAGAAGCACAGGGAATATTGTCTGGTTTTCTAAAGAAGAGTGTCGATTTGGATACCGTGATTCTATTTTTAAGAATGAAGCTAAAGACAAGTACATCATTGTCGCTGTACAATATTTATTGCAGAAAAATACCCAACCTGAAATGGGTTATAAAGACGTAAAGGAATTGCTCAGTGAAAGAGGTATAAAGCAACCTACTGTCCTCGAGCTAGCACAAGCCGTCATAGACATCAGAGAAGCAAAATTACCAAATCCTAGCGTGATTGGTAATGCTGGGAGTTTTTTTAAAAACCCAGTTATATCCTTAGAAAATTTTGAAAGTTTAAAAAATACTTTTCCTGAAATTCCAAATTATCCTGCTGGAGAGGGACAAATAAAATTGGCCGCGGCTTGGTTGATAGATCAATGCGGCTATAAAGGTAAAAGACATGGCAATACTGGTTCTTATCAAAATCAAGCCTTAGTCATTGTCAATCACGGCGGTGCAACAGGAACAGAAATATGGGAATATGCACAAATGATTCAACAGGATGTAAAAACAAAGTTTGGAGTCGAGTTGGAGGCAGAAGTGAATGTGTGGTGAATTCTATCCCTTGCTGTAACTTGGAAATTAGTCAATTCATTTTGCTTAGTTCTCGTAGCTCGTGGCAATTACACAATTCTCCAAGAATTCGCGTTCACAGCAATTGAAAACTGATTGCTGAAAACTGAAAACTGAAAGCTGACAGCTGACACCTGATTCCTACATCCAAGCACTACCATAAGGCCCACCCGGCCAAGGAATACCAGCCAAGATTGCAACCAAAGCAAGGATAAAAAAGATTGCAATGGTCTTAGCGCTCTTCTCAGGCGCTTGCTTTTTAGCTCTGATGTATCCCACTGAGATCAAAATAATGGCCAACAACATCATAGAAATATGCTCAACCAAAAAGAATCTCGCAACTGCATCTTTCATAGCTGCACCACTAAAAACTACTTTCGGACTGATAAAATACAAGATAAGTCCCAAAAGCAATTGAGTGTGAGCAGAGATAAAAGTAAAAAGAGCCAACTTCTTATGTTCTTCCCAAAATGGTTTTTTACCCACCCATTTTACCAAAGCAAAAACGATGCTCAATACAAGAAATAACAAAAGAATCCATCTGATTCCAGAGTGTGCGTGAACGAGGAAGTTGTACATAATTTAATGTAAAATTGGTGAATAAAAGCAAAGATAAGTTTTCAAAAGGTATTTATATACCATTATCAACTTTAAGCTATTGGGTTAAGTTATATTCAAATCAAACTTTACAGAAGATTTATTCTGTACCTTCAGTTTTAACCGTTCTCTTCTTAAAGTATTTTGAATTTACAATCAATAATCCAAAGCTTTCGCAATCTTCTTTGGTAGATTTGGTATGATGTGCACCATGTGCTCTGAGAATTGCTCTACTATATTTTGTATCTAGTTGTTTAAACCATTTGAATCGCTGATGGATATATACATCATGTATCAAGAAATAGATGAGGCCATAAATGGATATACCGACACCAATGTAAAACAACCACCAAAGGGAAGGTACAAATGAACCCAACATGTAGCTCAAGGCACTAGGTATGGCAAAAACCAAAAAGAAAAGATCATTTTTCTCAAAGAAACCTTCTTTTTCAAAATGCGGTTTATGATGATCCTCATGCCAAACCCATAACCAGCCGTGCATCAGATATTTATGGGCAAACCAGGCAATGAATTCCATACCAAATACAGTGAGAATGACGATGATAATTTTCAGAAACATTTTTTATTTCGACTTTTATATATGTAAAACTAAAAAAAACGGCCAAAGTTTTTGATTAATACTTTTTTGTTTTTGCACTTGGATTTTATATAATGATCATATTTGCCTAAAGACCTGCCATAAGTCTTTTGTCAATATGATTCTAAAGAGGGGTGCATTTCATCACTTCTTAAATTTGTAGTTGGGATTTTGTCATGATTTTTGGAAGCTTCGCCAAAAATCCCGCCAAAATCATATTCACTTTTCATTTTTCGCCATGGACTTCATCCATGGTTATCAATATTTAACCCCTTTGGGCCCTCTGGGGTATTTAAAACGAAGTGATGAAATGCAGCCCTAAAGAGTCAATTTATGAAAGATACAATTTATTTTTTACCTTCTACAACCCACATAGTAGCACCTTCACCATTTGGAAAGGTGTCAATTAGATTGAATTTTTCTATATAAGTAGAGTCAATGATGTAATAAGGCGCCACAGTCATTGATGAATCATAAGAAAGAATTACTTTATTTTCCATCATCATGTAAATACTATTGACCCTGTTCATGCTCGAACTTCCATAAATTTTGATATCTGGTCCATATGTTTTCGCTATTCTGATTGATTCTGACTTCACAACAACGGAGTCTCTGTTCATAGCTCTCACAGGTAAAACAAAAATGTCAAATCCAATCCTCAAAACCAAAATCATAATGACGAGTAAAATGGGTCTCAAAGGCTGATTGATAAAATAATAATAAGAGACCAAAACAAGGCTGCTCACAATGATAAACATTTTGATTTCCCAATGTGAGATCAAGTCTATTTTTGAATTGAAAATTCCCAAGGCGATCACAAATGGTATCGTAAAAGCAATGCCTTTAAACAGAATTCGCAATGTTTTGAGCCTCCAATGGTGGTCCTGTACTTCAAACTCATATAAAAAAATCCAGATAGTAAAGATAAGCGGGATGAGCATGAGGATATACCTTGGAAATACTTCCGCTGAGGTCCAGTAAACCATATAATTTGTCAAGGCAGAAAGCGTGCAGTACCATATATATTTATTGCTTTTGAGAATGGCAACGATGTCTTTTCTGATGGCCAATATTCCAAAAATAGACCATGGTAAGAAGTGATAAATGTTTTCAAAAGGATATGTAATGAAATGTTTGAAAACATCGGACCATTCATTTTTCACTACAGTACGAATAGCGGCCTCTTCTAGCAAAGGTGCCATTGCGTCTTTCGCAGTAATATAGTTGTTGTAGAAAAAAAAGTAAGTTCCTAGAAGCAGTCCACCTGTCAATAAACCTGCAACCATACCCCAGGATAATATTTTTTTCCACGCTCCCAAAGTGAAATGCAGGCACAGTATATTAAAAATAAAAAAATGGATCGTAGGTAAACCTTTGAGCATAAAACCAACAGCAGATAAAATGCACATCGCAAAATAAGCCTGTTGCCATTTATCTTTGGACGCCAAAACATAAGTGCCAATGATCATGGTGTAAGTCACCATAGAAAAAAATATATCTATCAAACCCAGGAAGGAGTCATAAAATATCATTCGCCCACATGTCAAAAACATCAAAGCTAGCAAAACACTATGTTTTCTAAATACGAAGCGTCTTTTGTTGAAAAGGTAAATGATGTAAGTAAATATGACCGTAAAAATGACGGTTGGTATTCTGGAGGAAAGTTCTGAAACCTCGCCAAAAATCCGATAAAAAAATATGAGAACCCAGTTGTATAAAGGTGGTTTTGAAAAATAAAATGCTCCGTTGATTTTGGGTACCAAATAGTTTCCGCTGAGCATCATCTCATAGGCAACAATTGCTCTGATGGCTTCATCACCAATAAATGGAACACTATCAATATTGATGACAAATGCTGGAATGCATAGGGCTACGGCAAACCAAACCCACCAACCATATGTCTCATTTCTTTTCAACCTTCGATCGGTGCTGTCTCCAATACATCCAATGGGAAGTAGTATAATTGGCCACAATTTTCAAGTTGGAAGATTTCATTGCTGATGCGCAGAATATCGGCTGTAGTGACTTTGTTGTACATTTCTGCTTCCGTATTGATGAGGTCAAGGTCACCCAGGTATTCATAATAAGCTAAACTCATAGCCTTGCTCAAAACACTGGTTTCTGAAAAAACAAGATTACTCTCTGTTTTATTCTTTATTTTCAGCAATTCAGTCTCAGAAACTGCATTTGTTTTGAGGGCTTCTAGTTCTTCCCAAATAGCGGCAACCGCCATTGGCATTTCAGTATCCTCCATCAATTTGCCTTCGATGACAAATGCGCCTTCATCAGTTGTGCCAGAAATATAGGCATCGATATTCGAAAAAAGCTCTTTCTCTTTGACCAATGTTTGGAAAAATCTCGACGATCTTCCACTACTTAAGATGTCTGAAATGAGGTCTGCGGGATAATAATCCGGATGCATTCTTGCCTGCATTTTGAATGCCATTACTATGGATTTGCTGGGGACATTGGCTTTGATAGAAAGGGAGTTTGTCACTTCCGATTTTGGAAATTCACTTTTGATAACAAGAGGTTTTGGTGGATTGGTAATTTGTCCAAACCATTTTTCTACCAAATCAAATGTTTTAGGAATGTCTATATTTCCGCAGATAGATAAAATGGCATTTTCTGTCCTATAATGAAGGTCAAAAAATTCTTGAACATCCGCAAGAGTAGCTGCAGCAATGTGTTTGATCTCTTTACCTATGGTTGGCCAGTTATATCCATGATCAGGATAAAGCATGGCTGAAATGTGGTGCCACATATCACCATAGGGTTCATTTAAGCATGTTTCCTTAAATTCTTCAATGACTACTTTCTTCTGTGTTTTCAGGGTTTTCTCAGTAAATTTCATTTTACTCATCCTATCAGCCTCCAACCATAAAGCAACTTCCAAGTTCTCAAGAGGCACCACATCGTAGTAATTGGTGATGTCAGAATTGGTGAAAGCATTGTTTTCTCCACCTGCTAGTTGTATAGGTTTGTCAAAATCTTTTACATTTTCAGTGCCACCAAACATCAGGTGCTCAAACAAATGTGAAAAACCTGTCCTGCCCGGATCTTCATCTTTGGAACCAACAGAATAAAGTATATTTATGGCCACCATTGGTGTGCTCTCGTCTTTATGTAAAACAACTCTCAGGCCGTTGGCAAGTATTTTCTTTTCGTATGTAACCATTATAAATAATTAATGAGATGACCCCAATTTCCAACAATGGAGGGCTCAAAGATATTTCTCCTCATGATATTAAAAAATTCTGTCTTAGGAATGTTGGATCCTCCAAAGGTTTTGAGATAACTGTTTTCCAATTGACAGTCAATGATGGTATAACCAAGCCTTTTCAAAATTTTGTCTAAATTGATAAGGGCAAATCGCGAAGCACCAGATTGTAAACTAAACATAGACTCACCTGTAAAGACTTTTCCTACAGAAACTCCATATAAACCTCCAGCAAGTTGGCCATCTTGATCCCAAACTTCTACACTATGAGCATAACCCAATTCATGCAATCTCGAGTAAGATTCAATAAAAGGGTCGCTAATCCAACTACCGATTTGATCATTTCTTTTGATGGACTTACAGTGCTCTATCACTGTTGTAAAAGCAGTATCTATCGTGACAGAAAATTTCTTTTGATTGAATGCTGATCTGATGCTTTTGGGAATTTTTACTTCTCCAACCGGGATAATATATCTTTTTGCTGGATAAAAGTAAACACCACTTCCATTCCAATCATACCATGGAAAAACGCCGTAACGATAGCAAAGAATTAGGAATTCTGGATCATCCAATGGGGCAAGCATCAATTCTTCTGATCTGGAAGAAAGGGGATGGGCTATGATGCCATTTCCAGTTTCAAATTCTTGAACAATTTTATGACTTATGGTCATCTATTTGACTTGGCGATTGGTTATAAGAGTCATAAATTTAATCAAGGAACAATGAAAACTTTAATGAACTAGTTTTTATTTATTAAAGATTCATTCCAAAAAAAATGAAACTGAATTTGAGAGATCAGTAGACATTTATGAAATCAAAAACTTCTGAAAATAGCTGTTTAACTTTTTACCTCATTTTCTATGACTGCTGATAAACCTCGGTCAACCAGAGCATCTTTCATTTTTTTGAGCTGATCAAAGCTTCCCTCTTTTACAGCAGCTTTACCTTTGTAATGGATGATCAGAGAAAGTTGTTCTGATTGCTCAAATGTATGATTACAAACTTCCATTAGGGACTCAATCACCCAATCAAAAGTATTGTGGTCATCGTTGTAGACAATCAAAGTAGAAGAAAGACCTGCATCGATTTCTTCTTCTATCATCACATCTTCGAGGTAATTGTGGTCGTGGTCGAAATCAATATTATTCATGGTATCAAGAGAGTTTTTGTAACAACTCATTTATGGCTACAAAATTAGGAATTTCTCTGGCATTTTCCAAGATTTCTTCATATTGTATGTCACCATTTTTATCTACAACAAAGGCAGCACGTTTAGAAACCCCTTTCAGACCGTGAACAAAAACTTCATACAAAGCTCCGTAATCACTAGAAACGTCTTTATTAAAATCTGATAAAAGGTCAAAATTGATACCTTGTTCTTCTTTGTACTTTGCCAAAGTAAATGGAGAATCTACGGATATACCTAGTACAGTTGTGTTGAGATTGTTATAAGTGGCAATGTTGTCTCTTATTTCACACAATTCTTTGGTGCAAGTGCTGGTAAATGCTAAAGGGAAAAATAATAGTAAAACATGTTGCCCTTGGTAATCACTGAGCTTAATGTCTTCAAGCTTTGTGTTTTTAAGGGTGAAATCTTTGGCTTTGCTCATAAAATCTAGTTTTGTTATTGCTGCCAAACAAAATAAGATGCATTATGGTTCAGTTTTTCTTTTACTCCATGTGGCAAGCGCAATGAGCCAATATCTCCTTAGGCATTCATTACATTAAAATTCAAACCAATTTTAATATTTCAAAATACCTTAAATCGAAATGCTGAAACAAAAATGGCACTGCTTAAAAAAATTATATTTCGAACATAGAAAATAGTAGTAATATTTAATTGATTAAAATTTACTTTTAAATATGGTGAAATTTAAAATGAGAAAATTTATTGAATTGTATGTCGTTATAAAAAAGGTAAAAATATATTTGAAAATATTATATATAATAAATTAATCATCTATATTTGTATCACCATCCAAAACCATAACAATGGTTGCAAATTAAGAAAACTACACCCGGATGGGTTTTTCACGTTCAGAGATTCTCTGTTTCTGGTCCAAATAGTGAATTGATAACGAAAAGAAAGTGCGTGTTGAGTAAGTTGATACGCACTTCTTTTTATCATCAATTATTCAGATTTTTATCGTCATAAGTGCCAAACTTTACCTTAACTTTCGGCGAATAAATAATGTATCAAAATGGGAACGAGGGTTTCAGCTTTAATATCTGCCCAAGAATTGGAATTGCTTTATTCGCAAGGGGCAAGTTTTGTAATCTTAGATGTGAGCAACCATGCTATGTCGCGCAAAAATTTTGAGACCTTACATTTAAAAGGAGCTCATTTTGTCGATGTCAATACGCAACTTTCTGATATCAAACAAAACCTAGCCGAGGGTGGCAGACATCCATTGCCTACACCAACTTTTTTCGGTCAAACTCTCCAATCATTGGGTATTTATCCAGAAAGCCACGTAATCGTTTATGATGACAACAAAGGAGCGAACGCTGCAGCTAGATTGTGGTGGATGCTAAAAGCGCAAGGGCATGAAAATGTGCAGGTTTTAGAAGGGGGTATGGATTCACCTCTTTTGGACGTATGGAAGGTAAATACAGCTACACCAGACCCAAGTCCTAGCACTTATCCGGTTACAGATTGGCAATTTCCAGTCGTCGATATGGAAAAGGTCGAACATATGCGAAAAGAAAAAAACAGTATTGTCGTTGATGTGAGGGATGCACCCAGATTTAGGGGTGAAGTTGAACCTATAGACTTGATTGCCGGACATATTCCAGGAGCGGTCAACATTCCGTATTATTTAAATTTTACCGCTGATGGAAAATTTAAATCCCCAGCAGAATTGAATGATATGTATCAGGATTCGTTTGGTGATATACCAGCTGATAAAATTGCGATACACTGCGGATCTGGAGTTACAGCTTGTCATACTCTGCTTGCTATTTATCAAGCAGGTATGGAAATTCCCAATTTATACGTAGGCTCTTGGAGCGAATGGTCTAGAAACGATAGAGAATTGGCCACTTTAACATAACTATACAGCTAAAACATCCATGTTTTGTGATTCCTTCAATTTGGAATTGATATAATAGGCAAATAATAAATTTGGCAGCCAACATAACCATGCAACCACTCGGTATGCCGGTATAAAGTCGCCAAAGAGCATGATAAGTATTGGTAAATATATACGCAAAGTAACCGCGGCAAAACATGCAGCGTAACTATACGTCATTAATTTTTGATGAGCAAGATAGTCACCTGTTCTTACAGAAGATAAACCTGCAATGGTGGTGTACAACCATATCAAACCGAGAGAGATAAAACCAGTTTTCGCTATCCAACCACCAGTACCAAAGAATGCAATACCTATGCCCGCAATGCCGCTCAAAATCACCAAAACCACATAGGTCTTTCCTACTAATTTATGTAAACTTTTTCGTTTAACCCTGATTTTTTGACTGAATTGTATCCAACCAATCAGCAGAGCCATACCACCAGCGAGAATATGGGTATAAAATCCTATGTTCCAAAATACATTTTGTAAAAGTAGAGCATCCTTAGATTGTAAAAGGCCAAATGTTCTATCTAGCACAAAATAACTGAGCGGATAAAGTGCAATTAATATTGCAAAGAATGCCAAAAGGTAGAATCCAATATTTTTCAAAGTTCGTCGCGTTGGGTGGTTCAAAATATTTCAAACCAAATTTAATTGAAACATTTATAATAATTGAATTTCATGAAATTTTAAGTCATTCGTTGGGCAAATGCGCACAGTTGTATAAACAATTTAATTCCACAATCATTTAGTATCAGATTAATCATTATTCAAATAAAATAAAAGGAATAGAAATGCAGACTTTTGTAGTGGTAGGTGGAAGTAAAGGAATCGGAAATGCGGTGGTGCATCAAATGGCTTTGCAAGGACACCATGTAATCAGTCTTTCACGAGAGGAGGGAGACATTCCACCTTCAGTGACTTATATTCGTTACGATGTTTTGAATGATGAATTTCCCATTAATGAAATGCCAGAGATCATTGATGGTCTGGTTTATTGTCCGGGAAGCATTGTACTAAAGCCATTTAAATCCATCAAAGTCGAACAATTCACCTCAGATTTTGAAATCAATGTTTTGGGGGCTATCAAGGTGTTGCAAGCTGTTCTTCCGCGATTATCAAAGTCAGCAAACCCTGCATCTGTGGTTTTGTATAGTACAGTTGCTGTCGGATTGGGTATGCCTTTTCATGCTTCAATTTCGGCGTCCAAAGGTGCAATTGAAGGTCTTACAAGAACATTGGCCTCAGAGTTAAGCCCAAAAATACGGGTGAATGCCATCGCACCTTCGTTGACAGAAACCCCACTCAGTGCAGGACTGCTTTCCACAGACGAACGAAAGCAAAGATCGGCAGAAATGCACCCAATGAAAAGATTTGGAAATGCAGGTGACATTGCTAAAATGACCTGTTTTCTATTGTCAGCTGACAGTAGTTGGATAACTGGACAGATCATAGGCGTAGACGGAGGCCTATCTTCTCTCAAAGTTAATTAAAATATAATTAGTTGACTTGTAATGTTTTAGATGATTTACTGTAGTCAAGGACATGGTTGTTCTGTAGCACCCACCAAATTCCTCCTGTCAAATGTTTGACAAATGTTGGGTCTTCATAATATTCTATTTTATGACCCAAGGCAGTATACCATTGCCGACCATTGTAGTTATTCATATACCAAGATAAAGGAAACAAATTACCAAAAACTTCACCGGGGTACTCAACTTTCAAACTATCGTTGACTGTGGACAAATCAGCTGCCAAAAGGGTGTGTATTTCAGGATTAAGATGAAAAGTGTAGTAACATTCGTCTTCCCATTTCCATGTATCTTTCAAATGGGCTGTAGATGGATGATTACCGTCTATAACTTTGACATCAAATTTCTGTAAAGGTGGATGTCTTTTAAATCTACCACCAAGCGCAGCGGTAAACCACGGCCATTTTCTTTCAGAACCACTTGCAGAATGGATGCCAATCAAACCACCTCCCGCTTGGATAAATCTTTGGAAGGCTAATTTCTGCTCATCGGTATCAAATGTTTCGTTATTAGTATTAGAAAGTATGATGGCGTTGTATTTTTTTAAGTTTGTTTCATTGATATCAGCAGGGTTGTCTGAGTGATCAACTATAAATCCCTTATTTTTTCCTATTTTTTGAATACAAGCTATACTAGCGGCCCGATTATCATGCACATATCCATTGCCATTTTTAATGTAAACCAAGACCTTTTTTGTGGTGTCCCTTTTGCTTAAATCATTGGTGATCTTGACATATCCCAGATTGGAGGTGATTGAACTTGCTGGTTTTGCTTCGTATAAATTCAATATAGAAGTCACCAAAAAGAAGAGTAAATGTGAGGCCATAATAATTAACAATTTCAATATTTATTGGACAACTTATTTTGCCAGAAAACAATTTGCAGTAAACGTTTGTGCAAAAAAGGTATTTTTTCTAAAATATTCACCACATTTTCAAACGATTGTATTATTATTTCCAGTCTATGGATTGAATCAGCGCAACACTTTCGATTTTCAAGCGTATTTAAGAAAGATGAATAATTAAATTTATGAACTATTTCCCAATGTTAAATCAGAATAGCCAAGGCATTTTTTTCATGCGAATTGGAATAGTATTGGTTGTTTTTTGGTCTTTTTACACTAAGGGAAATGGCCAGTCGGAAACTTCACCAAATCAGAATAAATTCAAGCATGAAATAGCATTAAACGCCACCAACTTGCTTTCAAACTTATTTAGCCTTTCCAATGACAACTTATCCACACCATACACATTTGTATATAGGCACAGGTTTACGGAAAAGTTTGGTATTCATTTTGGCTTAGGGGCAGATTTGACAAGAGAAGAAGATGTATTGGGTGGTTCCAATCTTGTTGCAAAAACTGTACTCTATGACGCACGTTTTGGTATTGATAAAATAATACCTATTACCAATAAACTGAACTTCATAGTAGGACTAGATGCAATCGCCGGTAATGTAAAAAATTCATCTTCAAGTACCGGGTTTGATCTGACTACCTCAAGTTTTAAGCTTGGTGGAGGTCCAGCGATCAGGATTCAATATCACCTCAATGATCGGGTTGTTTTTATGACTGAAGGTTTATTTTATTTCATAAGGACAAAGGGCCAACGCGAAGAAATAGACCCAAACACAGGTATTGCTCTTTTTACCAACACGTCCCACCGGTTTACCATTGCAGAACCCAAAGCTTTATTCATAGGATTTAAATTTTAATGATGAAAATGAAATTTAAAGTCTCCTTTTGGATAGTTGCCATGTTGCTTTTTTGTGCACAAAGGAATTTTGCACAGGCAGTAGACACGCTCACTCAAAAACAACAAAGTCAGGATTTACCTTACCCGTGGAGTAAAAAAAAGGAGGTAGCACTCAACGTCACCAATCTTGCAAAATTATTTGTGCCTCTCAATTTTAGCAACGTCACCAATCAAGATGTCATTTTAAAAACAAAATGGTATTTTAAGAAAGTTGCATTGCGTATTGATTTTGGAGCGGATTTAGATTTAAATGATGAACTGTCGCCTGATGGTTTCTACCTCGCCATAGGTTATGAACGAAGGCGAGCCATCTACAAGGATAAATGGTTTTATACTACGGGATGGTCGGGGGTGATTACCGGAAATGAAAATGACGGAGTTATCGGAGTTTTAAAGCACTTTGGGATGGAATACAATCTTCACCCATCAGTGACATTGGGGACTGATACAGGGCTGCTTTTTGGCGTGTTTACCGATGATTTTAATTTAAAGTTGGTGTCGCCCACTTCTTTGTTTTTGCAAATGAGATTTTAAAAAATAGCAGTATGACCCAACGTGCAAATTGTTTTAAACGTCTTGATAAAAAAGCATTCAAAAAATGCATAAAAAATAAAAAACTAGTATATTAGTTATTAATTAAATAAAATATGCTAATTCTCAGTGGGAATTTTAATTTTAGAATTAGCAACTTTTAAACGTCAAAAAACATAAGGTTATGAAGTCAATCCATTTGTATCTTTTATTGTTGATCGCCTTTTTTTCTGCCTGTGAGCGGGAAGATATAACCACAACTGAAGTTAAAAAGCCTAAGTTGCCAGAACAACCTTATGATTATAAAACTTTGAAGTTGCCTGTGAATACGCATCCGGGAATGGTCACATTCAACAACATTACACCAGATATGATCATGATTGATCCAACATTCAATGGTCAATTGCCTCCTTCGATGAATGTAACCGATGCTGGAGCTACACTAGGTAGGGTATTGTTTTATGATAAACAATTATCCATCAACAATACCATTGCTTGCGGAACATGCCACCATCAAGACAAGGCATTTACAGATGGCCTAGCAGTAAGTAAAGGATTTGAAGGCAAAACGACTGATCGTAGCTCAATGGCCATCATCAATCCCATTGTCCAAAATAATTTATTCTGGGATTCCAGATCATTTTCCATTCAAGATTTGTCGCTCAAACCTGTGCAAAACCACATAGAAATGGGCATGGAAAAGCTGGATAGACTAGAAGACAAACTCAATAATGTTGAATATTACAGAACATTGTTTCAAGAGGCATATGGAAGTAGTAGGGTAACATCCGAAAATATTTCTCTAGCACTATCAGAATTTGTAGCATCCATCACTTCGAGTAATTCCAAGTTTGATCAAGGTAATTTTAATGAATTGGAAAACAGAGGTCGGGTTTTATTCGACCAAAAATGTGGATCTTGCCATGCTGGAGCAAATTTTAGTGCCGAAGACGGACCTGGAGGAGAATATGGCGTTTCATTCGATAATTTTACAGGTAGCGGCATCAAAAACTTAAAAGGAACGACCAACATCGGTTTGGATGTGGTGTCGAGCGATCAAGGTTTTGAAGGTAAATTTAGAATCCCAACGTTGAGGAATATCATGTTGACTGCACCTTATATGCATGATGGTAGACTCAAGACCATGGATGATGTTTTAGACCATTATTCCAATAATATCAAGCCCAATGTGCACTTGGATAAAAAGTTTAAAGACGCGCAAGGCAGAGTAAAAATGATTTCAATGAATTTTGCTGAAAAGGAAGCAATCAAAGCCTTTTTGCACACTTTGACAGATTATACCATGATCACGGATCCCAAATATTCAGATCCATTTAAATATTGATAAAAAAAGACGCACAATCCCTGACATATATTTTTGAATAAAAGAGGTCAGCTTTAACCTATGTAAATTAGGTAATAGCTGACCTTTTCTATTGTAAAAAATAAGATTTTGACATATTTTCCAAAATTTATATTAGTAAAATTTGAATATTTTGCATTAAAATACGTGGAAAACCCTTAAATTTAGGGGTGTTGGGTGAAAAATACATCGATTCTTATTGTATTTTAAAAAACGTTCGTATACATTTGCAGCGTTAAAAATTCTTAAATAACCTATAAATATTCAAAACAATGAATAAAGGAGATTTGGTTAATATAGTAGCCGAAAAAGCAGGTATCACTAAAGGTCAAGCAGGTGATGCAGTAAGTGCAGTTTTTGATGCAATTCAAAATACATTGAAAAGTGGAGATAAAGCAGCATTTGTTGGATTTGGTACTTTTTCAACTTCAAGCAGAGCTGCAAGAGAGGGTAGAAACCCACTTACTGGTAAGACTATAAACATTGCCGCTAAAACATCAGTGAAATTTAAAGCTGGTCAATCTTTTACTGACGCTGTTAACTAATTAGACAGTTATTGTAAAAAATACAATAAAAAGTAAAAATAAGGCAGGCAATCTTTGTAAGGAAGGTTGCCTGTCTTATTTTTACGCCACATTATAAATCAAAAAACAAATTTTAAGATAATGGCAGATATTGCAGAACTTAAAAAGATAGCGACTCAAGTAAGGAGAGACATCCTCAGACAGGTGCATGGTTGTGCATCGGGTCACCCGGGTGGTTCCTTGGGCTGTGCAGATTTTTTTACCGCCTTGTACTTTGAAATTATGGAACATGATCCTAGTTTCAACATGAAGGGCGCAGGAGAAGATGTATTTTTCCTTTCTAATGGACATATTTCTCCGGTCTGGTACAGCACATTGGCAAGAGCAGGCTATTTTCCGATAGCTGAGTTGGCAACCTTTAGGAAGTTAAATTCTAGGGTTCAAGGTCACCCAGCTACTCATGAGGGCCTTCCTGGCATCAGAGTTGCCTCAGGTTCATTGGGACAAGGTTTGTCAGTTGCCATAGGTATGGCTATAGCCAAAAAATTGGATGGAGATGATAAGTTGGTATTTGCCTTGACAGGCGATGGCGAACTTCAAGAAGGCCAGATCTGGGAAGCAGTCATGTTTGCGCCGCATAATAAAATTGATAATCTCATCGTCACTGTTGACCTCAATGGCAGACAGATTGACGGTGATACCAAAGATGTGTTATCCCTTGGTGATATCGAAGGTAAGTGGCGTACTTTCGGCTGGGAAGTACTCAATATCCAGGATGGTAATGACATGGAGGAAATTGTGAAAGTTTTGCACCAAGCAAAAACTATGTCTGGCCAAGGAAAACCTATTGTAATACTAATGCGCACTGAAATGGGTTATCCGATAGACTTCATGGTTGGAACACACAAATGGCACGGTGCTGCCCCAAATGATGCACAGTTGGAAAACGCACTTGGGCAGTTGGAAGAAACTTTGGGAGATTATTAATTTGGAAGGCTAAACTAAAAAGATAAAAATGTTACAAGATTATATATCAAGTGGAAGTAAAGCAACAAGAGATGGTTTTGGTGAAGCACTTTATGAAGTTGGCGCTCAAAACGAAAATGTAATGGCACTTTGTGCTGACTTGGTTGCTTCCTTGAAAATGCAAAAATTTATAGATCACTTTCCGACGAGATTTGTACAAACTGGTATAGCTGAGGCCAATATGATCGGTATAGCTGCAGGTTTAGCAACTGCCGGGAAAATTCCTTACACAGGTACTTTTGCCAACTTCTCAACGGGTAGGGTTTATGACCAAATCAGACAATCAGTGGCTTATTCTCACAAAAATGTGAAGATATGTGCTTCTCACGCTGGTCTTACTTTGGGTGAAGATGGAGCTACACACCAGATTTTGGAGGATATAGGAATGATGAGGATGGTCCCTGGAATGACAGTGATCAATCCATGTGATTTCAATCAAACGAAGGCTGCAACCAAAGCTATTGCAGAATACTACGGTCCAGTTTACCTCAGATTTGGTAGACCAAACTGGCCAAACATCATGTCAGATACCAAGTTTGAAATTGGCAAGGCTGTCATCATGAATGAAGGAACCGATGTGACCATCATTGCAACTGGCCACTTGGTTTGGAATGCTTTGGAGGCAGCTAGAAATCTGGAAGCTAAAGGAATCAGTGTTTACTTGATTAATATTCACACCATCAAACCTTTGGACGAAGAAGCCATTCTAGATGCAGTGTCTAAAACTAAGTGTGTGGTGACTTGTGAAGAGCATCAAATAAATGGTGGTTTGGGCGATGCAGTTGCGAATGTATTAGCTAGAAATTTCCCTAGTCCACAAGAATATGTGGCTGTCAAGGATTCTTTTGGCGAAAGTGGTAATCCGATGGATCTATTGATTAAATATGGTCTTGGAACAGCAGATGTAGAAGCTGCTGCTGTTAAAGTACTTGAACGCAAAGGTTGATTTAGGTAAAACTATAAATAAAAAAAAGCGAAGACACTTTCTGGTGATCTTCGCTTTTTTTTTGGTTGAATGACCAAACTCGCTAAAGCTATTTAGTACTAATCTTTGATTATGGTTTTTGTTAATACATTTCCACTAGTATGGCTTACGTTTATCAGGTAAATACCTTTTTGGAAGTCCGTTAAATCCAACTGGTAAAAAGAAGCTGGTGCTTGGCCAAGGTCTACAGATTTGAGATTTTGGCCCATAACATTGAAGATTTTTATACTCTGGATCTGATCTTCATCATTTTGTAGATTCAAAGTATTATCAAAAGGATTTGGATATAAAATAGTATTACCTAAAGAGGTTTGTTGATCATTAAATCCAAAATTTTGGTTTGGATAGCCTATTTCAAAAGGTAAGACATATGTATCAATTGTGATGTCAACTTTTTTCTTATTACTCATAATATCTGCTAATAAAAAGTATTTGCCAGGCTTCATTTTCCGTGGGATTTCAAATTTGCCTTGTACATCTATAGAACCTTTTTTCTTTGGATATTTGATGTCTTGAGAAAAAACAATAATATCTGATTGATCAAATATTTCATCTTCAGAAATGGCAAACATCAATTCACCTTTAGGTTTTTTATCCACAACTATTGCAGATAACTTTGCATCAAATCTGATGATTGTACGTGGAGGGATAGGGAAATTCCAAAAGAAATTAGGAGCGAATCTCATCCTTTCAAAAAACATAGAAATACATGGTGGAGGACTCGGACGTCTGTCAACCACATTCACTGTAATAAAGCAAGAATTTGTTGCGCCAGCCGAAGTTGTTACAGTTACTGTCACTATATGGCTGCCAACATCTGAACATTCAAAGGAGGAAGGACTGACGCTATAAGTATAAGTTGGCTCTAGAGATCCGACTAAAACCTCTGCAGGTGTTAAGTTTGCTGTGCCATCCGCACTGAGAGCAACATTGATCGCGGACCTACAAGCAAGTGAAGGAGCTATGCAAACAGGAGGCATAATTTTGTCTTCAACCACGATAATGGCATAACAAGAATTAATGAGTTCACCACCTGAGGATTCATAAACAGTCACCATTTGTTCCATACCAATATCACTGCAGGTAAATGTTGATTTACTAAGTGTGTAAGTGTAGCTTGGATTCATCGGAGATACTAGTATAACTGCGGGAGTTAATGTCCCACTTCCAGTGGCATCTAATGCAAGATTAATGTTTGAATAACAAGCAAGTTGTGCAGATAATGAAAGCCCTGAAAATAAAAGGGCAAAATAGATGAATACTGTCTTTTGGTTCATTTTATTGATTTTTTGAAATTAAGAAATGTGCGTCTATTGATGGGATATCCAAAGATAATTAACAGCCGAAAATTATTGATATGATAATCACAGATTTAAGACATAAAATTTTAAATTTCTGCCATTTGGTTATCTGAAAAACATTTATCAATAATTGAAATTCAGCGCAAATCTACTTTTACTATAGGTTAACTCAGTCCTGTCTTTGCTTCTACGAGGGATTGATTTTACTGTCTGCAGTACCATTGCTCAACGATGGCTTCAGCTTTCTTATCTTGAGGCGAAAAATCTTTGGCGAGATTTCCTTCATGTCCCATTTTATTTGGAAACCATTTCCAGATAAATCCACCAGCCCACCAAGATTGACGCGCAAAACATTCAAATAGGGCATCAAATGCAACAGCTTGAGCATCTTCGTTTAGGTTATGAACTTTGAGATTATCTTGCATTTCCCAAGGTTTCCACGCGCAGCCATCAACGCTGAGGTAGCCAAATTCAGTAAACAAAATTTTACGGTCCATTTTTCTGGAAAAACGAGCCATTTTAGCCATGTAAGACTTCCATTCTTTGCCAAGTTCATGTTTGGAAGGCATAGGTGATTCTGTCAATGGGTGGTATGCATTCACTCCAATATAATCTAGGTCTTGCCAAAATTTAGGCATTTGATAGTCATCCCAGTTAGCCGCATAAGTAATTTTTCCCTTATATATTTTTCTGACTTCCTTAATCAACTGTTGGAAATATGCAGGCCGTCTTTTGATAGGGGTTTTGAGTTCTGTGCCTAGACAAAATAATTCTGCGCCACCTTCTTGAGCAACATTGGCATAAGCCAATATATAAGCAGAATAGTCCTTTTCCCAAGTTTGCCATTCAGCATCGGTCTTGTAATCAATATCGCCGGTCCAAGCACCCCTCACATAAATCTGAGGCTTCACCATGACGTGCATACCACCACGATGTGCAAGTTCAATGGAGGATTTGATGCCTTCCACATTTTCACCCCACCATTGACCATTGAGATTGTATTTGATATTGCTTTCTGTCATGCGCTGGAATGCATAGGGTACCAAAGCTACCCAATTGGCATTGGTTTGTCGCATTCGGTGTATGGGCTCAATGTCAATCTTTCTAGGAGGAGCAACCATGGTTAGCCCACGAAATTCAAAAGACTGTGCGTTGGAATCAAAGCAAGATAAGATGCACAAAACTGTTGCCATGATTGTCTGCCACATGTTCTGCTTATTTTTGAATGAAAATTTAAGAAAAGTGTAACTCATCTTGATAAGAATTATATACAACTCAGTTTATAACGATAGCAAAGCCGAAAATAGACAATTTGATTGCAATTAAAAATACTTTGAGAAGGAAATTTGGAAATGGTTTGGTAGCGCGCTCGAGAAATGTGTTTGGTTTATTTGATAAATGAGCAAAAACAGTTTTTTGAGCTAATTATTGACCAATTGGAATAGTGCTTTGTGTGTTGGGCTGGTAATTTTGTATGTTTGTAAATGGCTTTTTAACGGTTAAAGATAAATAATGACAAACAACGATGTCTTAAGAAAGGTAAGATTTATTTATGATTTTGATGATACTGAAGTGATTGCCATTTTTGGAAGTGGCGGCCTTGTCACCAATAGACAAGAAATCAGCAATTGGCTCAAACCCGATGGCGATGTCGACTTAGTCAATCTTCCTGATAAAAAACTAGCTATTTTTCTCAATGGTTTTATTGAATTAAAGAGAGGCAAAAAGGATGGCCCCCCAATTCTACCTGAAAAGGAGCTGAATAACAACATCATCATGCGGAAACTCAAAATTGCCTTGGACTTGAAAACTGAAGACATGATCGAAGTGTATAAAATAGCAGGTGTCACCGTAAGCGAGCATGAAATAACTGCCTTTTTCAGGAAACCAGATCAAAAGCAATACCGTAAATGCTTGGATCAATTTTTGCGAAACTTTTTATTGGGTTTGCAAATAAAGGAAAGGGGTATTGGTGATCCTAAAATGGATTTTGCGCAGTTTAGATAACGACTTCTTGGCCATCTGAGCTCATAAAATGGGAAATCATGATCTGGAAATCAGAGTCATAGAATATTGCAATTTTTTGTCGTGTGCTTTGAGCCATGAATTAATATTTTTTGAGGATGTTGAACGCAAATTCAGAATCCATTTCTATTTTTTTAGGCCTAATCAAATCATCCCTCGTTTAAAAGCCCATTTTTTTAAATATGTTTAGTATAAAGGACAAAATTCAGTTGGTGCTTTATACTTCATGCAAATTGAAAGTAATAGGCTTGCAGATTGAAAATAAAAACCTTGTAAATTGAAAATAAGAGTCTTGTAAATTGAAAGTTGAGAGCTTGTAGATTGAAAATAAAAAGCTTGCAAATTGAAAGTTTGGGACTTGTAGATTGAAAATTAAAGACTTGTAAATTGAAAATAAAAAACTTGCAGATTGAAAGTTGAGAGCTTGTAAATTGAAAATAAAAAGCTTGTAAATTGAAAATAAAAGACTTGTAAATTGAAAGTTGAAAGCTTGCAAATTGAAAATGGATATCGTATATTTGTCTGAAATATAGCAATTTACGTTAAGAAATGATAAAAAGAAATATTTTAAGTTCGATTAAGGAAACACTTACAAAGTATCCGATCATTGCATTGACTGGCCCAAGGCAATCTGGTAAGACTACATTTTTAAAAAATGAGTTATCAGATTTCAAATATGTCAATTTAGAAGACCCTGAATTAAGGGCTTTTGTGAATAGAGATCCTAAGGGTTTTTTGGAGTCTTATCCAGGTAAGGTAATATTTGATGAAGCGCAACATGCATCCTCATTATTTTCTTATTTGCAAGTCATAGTTGATGATAAGCGTGAAATGGGGCAATATATATTATCGGGTTCTCAAAATTTCCAATTGATGGAAAAAATTACCCAGAGTTTGGCAGGTCGGGTGGCACTTTTTAGATTGTTTCCCTTTGATTTTTCCGAGATGCTTAGTGGAGAGATTTTTACAGATGATACTATAAAGTTAATGTCTAAAGGTTTTTACCCAGCCATTTATGATAGATCAATTGACCCAGATCGTTATTATTCTGATTACATTACCACTTATGTCAAACGTGATGTTGCTCAACTTGTCAACCTAAAAGATGACAGAACATTTACCAATTTTATTAAGCTGTGTGCAGCCATAGCCGGGCATTTAGTTAATTTTAGTCTACTGGCAAGAGATGCGGGTGTAAGTCATTCGACAGCTAGAAATTGGATAAACATTTTGGAAACTTCCTACATCGTCACACTTTTGCCACCATATTATAAAAACTATAATCAACGATTGATAAAAAGCCCTAAACTTTACTTTTATGATAGTGGTCTTTTGGCCCACTTGTTGGGATATCGAAATGGTAAAATCTCAAAAGCTGATGCATCATGGGGCCATCTTTTTGAGAATATGATGGTTGCTGAGTTGATCAAACAGAATGCGCATTTATGTCAATATCGTGATTATTATTTTTGGCGTGATTCACAAGGTCACGAAATTGATTTGTTATATACAGAAAACGAGGTATTACATCTTTTTGAGATCAAATCTAGTAGTACAATCCAGCAGAATATGTTTAAAGAATTTGATTATTTTGAGAAAATAGCAACAATTGAAGTGAGAGAAAATACCTTAGTATACGGAGGGGCAAATAATCAGAAGAGGACAGATTATTTAGTGAAAAGTTGGATGAGTTCGGGATATGATATGGAATAATTGAATAAATTTTTGAACCTAGCCAATACTCAAGCCAATATAAACTCAATAGGAGAAGGACAATTGGCTTGGTAAAAACTCAGGTCTTTTTCGCTGCAGACGCCTGGATAATCGCCCCACCACTGGCCAATGTCCAAGATTTTTTGCAAATGTAAATGTGGCTCCCACCCACCATTTTCAGATATTTCTCCTAAGAGACCAATCATTTGGCCTTTCTTTACAAAATCACCAACTTTCACCAATGAGTTTGTTTTTTCTGCCAGGTGTCCAAACAACAAAAAGTATCCATGGTATTGGATGATCAAACACCAACCATAATCCTGTGGGGCACTATTGTATTTGATGCTGTGCACTATACCTTCTTCAGGACTGAAAATAGGCGTTCCAGGCTCAGCCCAGACATCAATTCCCAAATGGATGTTTCGCAGCTCGTTCGTACCAAAATGTTCAGAAGTGGCATAGAAGTCTCTTTTTTCATGGAAACCACCAAATAGAAATACATGTTTATCATGTTTTTGCTTATGACTATTTACGGCGTTTTTTAATGCTTCATTGAGATGATCGGGGTGATCAAATTTTTTCTTGATAGTTGCTTCGATTTCAAATGGCACATATGTTTCAAGTGGCCATTTGCCCATTACAGGAAATCTTTCTGTCATCTTGATACGGATGTTGTATAACCAATAATACGATCATATCTCGATCCAAACTCACTCAAATATACCAAGGTTGTATAATCATTTTCAGTTTCTGCCCAGCTCCCTTCAATTTTAGCAAAATCTGTGACATTTTGATTATTTACTGCGGCATACATATAGTCGTAGTAGCCTTGCTTTAATAAAGCGTTGACTTCATACATGCCTTCTGTAGCGTTATATTTCATTTTAAATTCTGGTGATATAAGCCAATTTGTAAAAGCTCCATACACATAAACATCACTGTTGTAAACTTCTTCACTTTTGAGATAGAAATACACTTTATTATAGTCTGCCCGCAAATCTTTTTCGCTCACTTGATATTCACCATCCAACAATTCATTTCTCGTAATGAATGTTTGTTGTATAGAGTCTTCATAATAGGAAAGATTGGATACAAAATCCCTGATTTTTGGATCGGTGTAATCCCAGTTATCTACATAATAATTGCCATTAAAATCAAAATTGAATGAATAGGTAGAGTAGGGCTTTGGCTCATCAACTTTAAGAAATACCTCATTTGGTGTAGTTTTAAAATTAATACCAGCAACATTCCTTCCACGCGCTTGAATTCTCCGCATGTCAAAGGATCGATATTCTGTTAGTGCTTTGAAGGAAATTGCCCCGAAATTGTCAAAAGTCAATACATTATTGGATATAAAAACTGGTTTTAATTCTTTTTTTGCATTGTCCCAATTTCCATTCTGAATGACGTCAACAAAAACATCTCTTTGCGGGTTTGCAACTTTATTTTGCCCCATATTGACGCTGATGTTTAGTTGATGATTATACCTCAGATTGCTTACTTCCATTGGTCTTACGATAGATACAAAGGGTTTGACGTTGTTTTCCACAACCATAAATCTTCTGGTAAAAACAGGCTTGGAGTCATTTCCTTTATCATAAATCAACAACAAATAATTTCCGGAAATTTTGAGTTTGGTATCTTTATTTGGAATCTGGAAAAAATAGTGAGTATAATTAACTTTTGTTGTTGCAGAAAATTCCCAATTCCGTACGATGTCATCATTATATCCATCAATATATTCAACTTCAGTTATATTGCTTTTGTTCCAGTTTCTGTCGCAGTGAATGATTCTATAATAGTAATTTTTATTTTCATCCTCAACCAAGTCATCAAATTGAATCATCAAAATATCATTGCCATTTTTTGAAAGAATTGGTAGAGATTTTATAGAGCCATTGACAAGAGTTTGTATTGAAAAAATATCTTTTGAATATACTTTATTTGTAAATTCAAAACCTGTTTGGGCAATTGCAAAATTGGTTACAAAAACCAATGAAATCAACACGAAATTCAAGGTTACTTTAAAATTTGAAAATACCAGTTTCTCTTTGAACATATCGTGTTTATTTTTTAAGATATTCATCATTTTTAATATCGGCAAAAAAAGTGTAATTATTGCATAAAACCAAGCAAATACACTTTTATGGTTTTTTCTTTTTAAAGGGATTGAAATCATCTAATTTTTTCTTGATGTCATCAACCTCTGTACCTGTTTTTTCTTTAAGAATTTGCTCAGCACGTTTTTTTAATGAATCTGTAACTCCAGGACCGAGTGTTGAGTCAAGTTTAGTCTCTACTTCTTTGGTGATTATCTCTTTAGCCTTATCAGCAATTTCATCACCTTTTGCATTGACCTCATCTTTGATCTTATCCTTTGCCTTTTCTATTTCCTGCTCGGCTCGGGTCATCAACGTATCCTTGAGTTGTTCTTTTTTTTCATTCGCAACATTTTTTACAGAATCGACCAAATTGTTGATTTCATTTTGTACTTCATCCTTAATTTCATCCTGGATAGATTTTCCAGAACTGCCAACTGGAGTGATCTTAATACTAGGATTTTTCAAAAAACCACCAATGTCTACTCTGAAATCTATAAATGCACCCTGATTGAGATTTAACCCTCTTTTTCCAGCTTCAGACTCAACCCAAGACCATCCTTTATCTGCAGCTGCGGTAACTTTGTTTTTCTGTAACAGTGCACGAGGCACCTTGAGCACCATTACATATTCCATTTGCCCTTGGATCTGATGTTTGCCAGATATTTTAATTCCGATATCCTTAACCTCAAACAATTTTTCCTTCAATTCAACGTATCCTTGCTTGATTTCAAACCAATTTTTTGTATTATCGAGGTTGATATTTTTGAGATTATCCAATCCTAGTTTATCTGAAAGCACATCTAGGATTTTCAATTCAGACATCACACTGCTGATGGTTTCTATAAAACCAGAAGCATTCAAACTGCTGAAATGAGGTGTCATATCGGTACCTAATTTACCATCCATTACCAGTGTAGTATTGAAAACACCATTTACAAACTTTGAAACAGGTGCCAGGGCTTGCATGGTCACAAATTTCTGATATGCTTCCTGCATTTTGAGATTTGCAAGGTCCAATTTTATGCTGTATTCTGGCTCAGCAGAGTTTGTTCTATAGAATCCATCGAATGAAACCTTACCGCCCAACAAGTCTGTCTTTACATCACTCATGGTGATTTCGTGGTTGACGATATTCATATCTCCCGACATGTTTGTAAACTCTAGATTTGTATATTTTACTTTATCAAACTTTGCATTTACTAATACATTGATATTGTCTGGAACCAGAATAGTTCCTGTAGTTTGGGCATCCTTTCCATCTACGGCCATATATTTGTTAGCATCAAAATTCTTAGAAACTAAATTTAATTTGCCTTCTAGTATGCCATTGTTGAATAAATAATCATAAACATTGGCAATTGAACCATTGAGATTGATATCATTCCCATCATGAATAACTCCGAAATTAGTGATGGTTGCATGGTTAAATCCTACCTTACTTTCCGTTCGTAAATTTTGAAGAATCAAATCTCCAAAAATAACTTTATTGAGGTCTATATTGAGAGCTATATTACTAGCTTTAAGATTGTCAAGATTTGTAATGCCTGCAGTCTTTGTTTCTGTTGTCTTATTATTTGTTGGAGCTGTTTGCCATTCGTTGAGATCGAGTAAATCACCAGATAAAGATAGCGAACCTTGTACAGATGATTTTTGTGAAAAAACAGCCAATGGGTTGTCAATATTTCCAGAAAAAGATAGTGCTGATTTTCCGGGATTTAGACCTGTAGTAGCAATAGCCAACTTTGAAGGGCTCGCAATAGCAGTCCCATTTTCCAAAGAGATGGCTGGTGATCCCACAGTTTTATAAACAATATTCCTTGCATTGAAATCACCTGCGAATCCGATTGCTTCGTAATTCTGCGCCTCAATGTCAGACATTTTACCCTTAAACTGTAAGTTTGATTTTATGCTTCCACTGAGTTTTTCCACGCCTTCAAGGGGTAAAGCAGCCTTCCAATTAGCTAAGTTGATGTCTCCAATCAATGCCCCTTCAACACCGCCATTGCCGAGCGCATTACTGACCATCAATTTTCCAGACAATTGCTCATTATTCAATGCTAATCCAAATTTCGGGATATTGACCAATAAGTCAGACAAATCAGATTTTGTTGATTTGATTTTGATATCCGCATTGATGTTACTGATAGGATAAGGAAGTCCTGTATACTGGAAAGAGCCATTGACAATTCCCAATTGTACATCAAATGCTGGATAAGTCGGAGTTTCTCCATTGTACACACCATCTACTTTTGCCGTCAAATTGGCTTTACCAGTTGCTTTCATGCCTTTTTGAAATTTGATGACAGGCAATACACTCACTACATCTTGAAACTGTTCGTTGGGCGTCTTTAAATCAAATAGCATTTTCATACCCTCAGGTACAAATTGTACAAATCCTTCACCTGTTGCATCCAGTTCGTTGAGCCTTATTTTATTATCCTTAAGGGTGTATTTTTCTGCTGGTAAATTTACATTGATTTTGGCTTGCAATTCTCCTTCTACCTGGTCCAAATAATCGATACCTGCGTATGTCATCGTGAGGGTGTCAAATTTTGTGTAAGTATCCAGATCAAAAATGTCTGTACTCAGGTTACCAGAGCCGCTGTGATTGACTTTCCTCATATCAAGTATGAAGTCAAGTGCCTTATCTTCATAAATCAAAGTGCCATTTTCTATTTCATAACCATTTAATTTAAGCTCGTATGTACTAGAGTCGCTGGGGTTTGGTTTTGTAATCAGATAATTGGCGTTGCCATCACTCAAGGTAAGTAGGTTTATAACTGCATTTTTTGCCTTCAAAAAATGGATAGAAGGCTTCACATTTTTATTAAACAATGGTGAAATATTTGTCTCAATTGTTACCTCACTTGCATTTATAAGTGGCAATTCAAAAAAAGTATCAATTCCCTCGATGTGTAAATCGTAAATAGTAATAGTCGCATCTGGAAATGATCTCAAAAGTGACAGGTCGACGTCTGTAAAATCAACTGTGGCATTGAGGTTGTCATTGAGTGTTGATTTGACAATCGCTAATATTTTATCTTTGAAGACAAATGGAGCAATGGCCAAAGCAAGTACCAAACCCACTATCAATAACCCTAAATATTTAAGAATTTTTTTAATCATCATTTTATTATCTCAAAACTGAATGTAAATATACGAAACTGGATTTCGATTGATCGTACAGTTGTATTGTTTTGAATGCAACATCCTGCAGAAATCAAAAACTGTTTGTAAAACACATATCATCATGACGATATTACCGGTTAAATTGTTTTAAAAATAGGTTAAATATTCGGGAAGGGGCAAGTTATTTGGATTGTAACTTCTTCTGTAAAATTGGTATGTTCAGGGAATATTGAGTGGAATTTTATGGGTGAGGACATGCAACTCTAATGTGTGATTATTCCAAAATTAAATGCCGCACTTTTCAATAGAAAAATGCGGCACCCAAAAATTATAAACACATCTATACCAATCGGAATTGAATTTGACCATTTTCTTATTGCAAAGTTAATCGATATCTTCATCGTTCAATTTCGCCAGTCCATACACAGTGAAGGGATGTTTCAATTTCTCTCTTCGATCTCGATCAAATTTTCGGCACAACAATTCTGGTCAATCCATATTCCGTTTGGTATATTTAAACCTTTTCTCCTTTCATCATTTTTGTCCAATAAAGGTGTGGTAACATATATTTTTTAAGAAGCCACAATCTCCAAGATTCTTTGGAGGAATCAAAAACAAACATTTGTTTGAGCTTTGGATCTGGAATGAAATTGTTTTTATAATCAAATTCAGCCAGTACCATTTTACCATAGCCAGTAACCAGTGGACAAGAAGAATAGCCATTGTAAATTTCTGCACCCAAACTTTGGTTTGCCCTGAGTCTCAGAATATTTTCAACAACAATTGGTGTTTGTTTTCTGATTGCTGCGCCTGTTTTGGCAGTTGGTAAACCAGCTACATCTCCCAAACCAAAAATATTTGCAAATTTCTTGTGCTGCATGGTACCATGATCGACGTCTAACCACTTAGCCTCATTGACTAAAGGTGAGTGATAAACAAAATCTGGCGTACGTTGGGGTGGCGCAATGTGCAGCATGTCAAATGGCATGGTAAATTCAGAAGCTTCATTCATTTTTTCTTGTAGTGAATTGTCTTCATTAATCACACATAGGTTTTCACCCGGCCCCACATATTTGAAGTGCACGATCTTTTTATCCACATCTATTTTGATAGGTGCATAATGAGGTTTGAATTTGATGTTGTATCTCTTGATTACCTCCATTAATGTTTTGGCGATTTCTTTCACACCAAAAATCACAGACCCAGGAGTCGCGAAAATGACATTTGTTTTTTTGTCAACGCCATTTTGTCTCCAATAATCGGCGGCAAGGTAGGCTATTTTTTGAGGGGCTCCTCCACATTTTATGGGTGTTGTAGGTTGTGTAAATATGGCATTGCCTCCTTTGAATTTCTTTAAAACCTCCCAAGTATATTCTGGATTGATATAATTGCTGCACGCGATTCCTTTTTCAATGGCTTCTGTGAGGCCTGAAATCAAACTAGTATCCATCACCAAACCAGGAGCTACAACTAGGAAGTCGTACGATAATTCTCCATTCTTTTTGGTAGAAATTTGATTATTTTCAGGAGCGAATCCAGTGACAAAATCTTTGATCCAAGTTGCCTTTGGAGGCATTACAGATGACATGGGTCTGGCTGTTTTCTTCATGTCATAAGCTCCAGCACCAACCAAGGTCCAGGCAGGTTGATAATAATGGGTTTCGGCAGGTTCGATGATGGCAATATCCAGTTTTGGATCTTGCTTGAAAAGTTGGGTGGCGGTCATGATACCAGCAGTTCCTCCTCCTATGACAATAATATTGTGATGTTTTTGCATGTGGTAGATTTAAATTTCGAGGTAAATCTATCGAAGTCATCTATTAATGAATGTGACTGATGTTACACAGAATATTGTGTGGATAATAATTTCTAATTAAGATTTATTAGAAAATGTAGCTTATCTTAATTAAATCACAAATTTTATATTAGTAAGTAGAAGTGTATAACCAAATACACAAATTCGCAAAAAAAACTAATTTTGCGGCATGAAAAGAAATCTCCAGCTCTACAATAGTCTCAAAAGAGAAAAAGAAACTTTTGTTCCATTACACGAAACCCATGTGGGTATGTATGTATGCGGACCTACTGTCTATAGTGACGTGCATTTGGGTAATTGCCGCACATTTATGAGTTTTGACATCATTTACAGATACCTCATGTATTGTGGTTATAAAGTCAGGTATGTTAGAAACATTACAGACGTGGGACACTTGTTGGATGATGGAGAAGATAGAATCCTTAAGGGTGCTAGATTACAGCAATTGGAACCAATGGAGGTAGTGCAAAAATATACCAATGGTTTTCACGATATGATGAGGTTATTCAACACCCTTGAGCCAAGCATTGAACCAAGAGCCACAGGTCATATTGTTGAGCAAATTGAGTTGGTACAACAAATCATTGATAATGGTTATGGTTATGAAATCAATGGTTCAGTTTATTTCGATACTCCAAAATTTGCTGCACAAACTGGTGAATATGGTAAATTGAGCGGAAGAGTCATTGAAGAACTGGTTTCAGAATCAAGAGACAATTTGAAAAATCAGGATGAGAAAAGACATCCTTCTGATTTTGCTATTTGGATGAAAGCGGCTCCAGAGCACATCATGAAGTGGAATAGCCCTTGGTCTGTCGGATTTCCTGGCTGGCACTTGGAGTGTAGTGCAATGAGTACAAAATATTTAGGAAGTCAATTTGATATTCATGGCGGTGGCAATGACCTTAAATTTCCGCATCATGAAAATGAGATTGCACAAAATGTGAGTAGTTGTGGTTGCCAACCAGCTAGATTTTGGTTGCATACCAATATGCTCTTACTCAACGGTAAAAAAATGTCCAAAAGTGACGGCAATTCTATATCGCCAGTTGAATTAATTACCGGAGATAGTGAACACATCAGTAAGGCTTATTCTCCGATGGTTGTCAAATTTTTTATGTTACAAGCTCACTATAGTGCGCCCTTAGATTTGTCTGATGAAGGTTTACTTGCAGCAGAAAAAGGATTCAAGAGGTTGATGGAAGCTATAAAATCCCTCAACAAACTTACCTCTACGGCAACAACTGGCAATTTGGACAATGAACTCAAAGCTATCGCAGACGGTGCGCTTACAGAAATGGATGATGATTTTTCTACACCTAAGGCATTGGCTAAGTTATTTGAATTGGTTCCAAAAATCAATTCTTTGGCTGACGGCAAGATTTCGATAAATGAGGTTTCATCCGAAGCCATAATGTATATTCAAAAAATAGTCAATGATCTAGTTTTTAATGTTTTTGGTTTGAAAGACGAACAAGATGGACAAAACTCTGCGGTAGACGGATTGATGGAGTTGATTTTAAATATCAGACAGAAAGCTAGAGAGAACAAAGATTGGGGAACATCTGATCAGATACGAGACGGTTTGAAGGCAGCGGGAATTGTAGTCAAAGATAGTAAAGAAGGTTCTGCCTGGGTTTACGAATAAATAAGGGATAATTTGCGTTACTTTATTAATATCAATTGCATCATGTCAAGACACCAGCTTATATACCTTTTGGGCTTATTTATTGTGATAACCCTTTCTTGTAAAAACGAACCAAAGGTTTCAACTCCGACGCCTTCAACTATTGCAAAACCATTGGTTATTCCAGAGTTTTCTAGAGACTCAGCCTATGCTTTTATTGCTCAACAAGTAGCTTTTGGAAGTAGAGTTCCTGGAACGAAAACACATGTGCAAACAAAGGATTGGTTGGTATCAAAGCTTAAGGAATATGGTGCTCAAGTAACCGAACAAGAATTTGAAGCAGATTTCCTAACGGTAAAAAAAGCTAAAGCATTCAATATTATTGCAACTTATAATTCAAATGCCAAAAAACGTATTTCACTTTCTGCTCATTGGGACTCTAGAATGATTGCAGAGAAGGATGCTGATGAAGGTATGAAAAATAAACCGATTGATGGTGCAGACGATGGTGGAAGTGGAGTTGGTGTTTTACTTGAAATAGCGAGGCTAATTCAAAAAACTCCACCTAGTATAGGAATTGACATTATTTTGTTTGATGCGGAAGATCAAGGGTCAGAATCTTCCTCCAAGTGGTGCTTGGGTTCTATTTATTGGTCAAAAAATCCCCATGTCCAGAATTATAAAGCATTTTATGGTATTCACTTGGATATGGTGGGTGCCAAAAATGCCGTTTTCGGGTATGAAGGTTACTCAAAGGCTAACGCAAGTATCCCAATGGAAAAAGTTTGGAATCTAGCTGAGACAATGGGTTATGGGAATTATTTCCAAAAATTAAATAAAGCTCCCATTGAGGACGATCACTTCCATATGATGGCTAATCGTTCTTACCCGGTTTTTGACATCATCAATTTGTCAGGTGATAGTGAAAAGATATTTGGCGCACACCACCATACACATGGTGATAATATGGACATCATTGACAAACAGACCTTACATGCTGTTGGTAAGGTAGTTACAGCTGCTATTTACAAAGAAGATCATGGAAGTTTCCAATAGGTAAATTTTGTATTTCAAAAAAAAATTGAAAAAAATTCCAGACCTCAAAATGCTAACGTCTTAAGGTATATTCTGTACCTCGTATTTAAAATTGACAAGCTTTTTTTATAGTAAAAATTTCGGCGTATTCAACCAAATGTTGAAAGTGCCTTGGCGTATTTCATATCCAGAATTAGATGATTGATTCAAGGTTTTTTTAAAAAATAATCAACTTTTTTCTATAAAAATTAGCCTAGAAAGCCCCCCTTCAAAAAGACTTAAAAATGGGTATAAAAAACATATTATATTATTATATATCAATGTATTATATGTTACATAATTTCATAATATAAAATAACCTTTAATTTGTATACTACTGGTAATGAGAGCTATACGCAAGGTGATTTTATCAAATTTATTGTTGATTAGTATACAAGATATTATTTATTAGCTATATTTGCCCTGTGTTTTAACTAGAACTGACCTACATTCTGATTAATAGTCCTGAGGATAAACTTTATTACTCAATATTAATATTTTACTCATGGACTTTAAACGACTACGTTTTATTCTATTTTGCTCGATGGTCTTAGGACTAACGAGTTTTCTGGCTGCCCAGACGCCTGGGATGCCATGTATTGACCAAGTCAATATTTCTGTTGATGCGTCCTGCACAGCAACCATTTCACCAGCTACCATGCAACCCGGAGTGCCTTCAGGTATTTCAGTTGGAATTGCTACAGGAGTTTTTCCTCCAGCAGCTTTAAGTGGTGGATCTATTATTAATGGTGTTTATACAGGACCATCAATCACTATTAACTTATCATTGGTACCGACCTTCGTTTCTAAAGGAAAAGTAGGTCCTATCAAAGTAAGTGTATTTGATGGTAGTGGCAATTCTTGTTGGGGAAGTGCTACCATTGAAGACAAATTACCACCTGTAATCAGTGATATTCCTGATCAGACTGTTATGTGTATTGTCTTAAGTGATGCTAAGGGAAATCCTGATACATCTATTACAGGCGCTCCATCTACGGCAGGTACTTGTTCTGGTTTTGTCAGTTTGGATTACAGAGATGTTACTTCTGTTCTAACTTGCAGTCCTACAAACAACATTGTAAAGACTATTGTAAGAACATTTTATGTTACGAACAAAAATGGG
>JAKQLF010000240.1 GCA_029567325.1 Bacteroidota bacterium
AAAACAAGAAAGAATTGGGTAATCTTATTTTGAATACCTTCTAAGAAATATAGGGCAACGAATGCCATACCCAGTGTGAGAGAAAGGTATAACAATGACATTGGATATTTAGTCACATTTAAAAATGACATGACTGTTTTGGTCGTTGTCTCATAGTTTTTCCATGGGAATAGGTCTCCATAAATATTGATTCCACGCACTATTAAAAACAATGATAAAAGTCCAAGCCCCAAACCAATTAACCATTTTTTTCTTCTGATCACGTCAAAATTTGAGGAATATAAGTGGCCAAATAAATAACCTATTGACATCACTCCAATGAGTGGAATCAATGGGTAGTGGAAGAATATGATTGAATTTTCATGGAGCACTATTGCCTGGTCTTGGTGCAACAAATACCAGAGAATCGCCTCTGGACTATTGCCTGTCATAGTGAATCCGTCTAAAGTATTGTGAAGAACTATCAAAATAAGCCCCAAGACTAAAAGGACATTTTTATTCAAATAAATCAAAGCAGATAAAATGACCATACACATACCGATGGCCCAAATGACTTGGAAAATCATCAAACTGTAGGTGATGTCAAAGGTCCAAATGAGATTGTTGACTACTATTTCAAGCAGAATTAGCCAAAAACCGCGTGTCCATAGAAAGGTAGCAAGTTCTTTTTTGGTATTGTTTTCACCATATAAAAAAGCAGACGTCCCAGCTAAAAAAATGAATATTGGCGCACAAAAGTGAGTAATAAATCTAGTAAAGAAGAGCGCGGGATTGGTAGTTTCTATGTTGCTTGGATCTACAAAGAAAGACCCGTAATTGAAATAATCTCGCACATGGTCTAAAGCCATGATGACCATAATGATGCCTCTTAAAACATCTAAGGATATAATACGGCTTGATTTTATGATGGTCATGATTGCTTTTTTTGCTTTAATACTTTGTGTTGTTGCCCTGAAACTTATAATCTCAAATCGAGAGTAATTACTGTAAAAAACTTTATCTAGAATTAATCTAAATAAAGTTTGAAGAATTCAAACTCGATCCTATATTTGCGACATTATTTATAATTAGTCTAAATAAAATGAAGAAGATATTTACTCCTATACTTTTAACATTCTTGTCATCCATGTTGTGGGCGCAAACGGGCATCATCAAAGGTTTTGTGACCACTGCAGATGGCAAACCTGCTGAATTTGTTGCCATCAGTTTGAAAGGTACTTCTCAAGGTGCCATTGCTGATGAGCATGGGCAATATGAAATTAAGGGCATCAAAGCCGGAGATTATGTGCTCCAAACTCATTTTGTCGGTTTGAAGACACAAACCACAAAGGTCGCTGTCATTGATAATCAAACACTTAATATTGATTTTGAACTTGAGATTGACGCCAATGAACTACAACAAGTGTTGGTGACCGCCAATCCAAGCAAGTACGTGACCGATTACCCTTCTGTTTCTTTGCGCCTCAAAACGCCATTGCTAGAAGTCCCCCAAAACATCCAAGTTGTGACTGCTCAAACATTAAAAGATCAACAGATTTTTGACATGTCGGAAGGAGTGACGCGCAATGTAAGTGGGGCTGCAAGGTCAGAACATTGGGAAACATACGCACGTATCGTCATGAGAGGATCAAGGATAGCAGCTTTCAGAAATGGGATGAATGTCACAGAGACTTGGGGTCCATTGACTGAAGATATGAGTATGGTTGAGCGCATAGAAATTGTAAAAGGCCCTGCAGGATTTATGCTTGCCAGCGGTGAACCAAGTGGATTTTATAATGTCGTGACTAAAAAACCGACTGGTGTAAATAAAGGAGAGGTAGGCATGGCTTTAGGTAGCTTTGGAACTTACCGAGGGAATGTTGACCTCGATGGCAAATTGAGTAAAGATGGCAAATTGTTGTACCGACTCAATGTCATGGGGCAGATGAAGGGCACACACAGAAACTATGAATACAATAATAGAATTTCCATCGCACCAGTCATCAAATACCAAATCAACGATCAAACTTCACTGACGGCAGAATACACCTATCAAGGCGTAAAAATGTCTCCGATTGGTTCGGCTTATGCTTTTTCTGCGAAAGGAATCAGTGATTTGCCTTATGATTTTACAACGTTGGAACCTAATTTAAAACCAACAACCATCAAGGATCAATCTCTCTATGTTGCATTGTCACACAGCATCAATAGTAATTGGAAAATAACTGGTCAAGTAGCTTACTTACACTTTGATCAACTTGGGCAAAGTCTTTGGGCTTCTGGGATAGTGGGTGACACGCTCAAAAGGACAACGAGCATTTGGGATATTCTTGGTCAAACAAGAGTAGGGCAGTTCTTTGTCAATGGAGACTTTGAAACTGGATCCATAAAACATCGGATTTTGGTGGGTTTGGACATGGGTAACAAAGATTTCTACCATGATTTCAATCAAGGTGGCATCATTGGAGACCTCCTTTTATACAATCCAGTTTATGGGCAAACTCCTGCGGCAAATTACCCCGTATTTGATCGTAGCTTGAATATACGCGAAAGAGGAGTACATTATAATAACATTTACACCGCCTTTTATGCACAGGACGAAATCAGATTGTTGTCTGATAAATTGCGTCTTACACTTGCAGGTAGATACACAACCACCAATGACATTGACCCATATTCAGGAACCGTTGATGCGAGTAAATTTACTCCAAGAGTTGGATTGAGTTATTCTATCGATAAAAATACTTCCATTTATGCTTTGTATGATGAGGCATTTATTCCTCAAGCAGGAGGTACTTTTGAAGGTAAAAAGTTTGATCCGATCATCGGTGACAACAAAGAAATTGGAATTAAAAGAGACTGGATGGATGGTCGTTGGAATGCGTCTGTGACTGCCTATCGGATCACCAAAAACAATGTGTTGACAGCGGATCCAAATAACCAATTTTTCTCCATTCAGCTTGGGCAAACCCAAACACAAGGATTGGAATTTGACGTGCGCGGCCAATTATTTTCTGGCTTGAATGTGACTATGAATTATGCCTTAACCGACGCTAAGGTTACAAAAGATACGGATGGTTCGCAGGTAGAAAGACAAGTGCCAGGCACTGACAAACACATCTTTAATACTTGGCTCAATTACCGCATACAATCAGGAAAAGCATCAGGACTTGGTTTCTCATTTGGCGTCCAAAACAGTTCAGGTCGCACCAATTGGTATGGCGTTTACAACAAAGAAGTAGATCCTACCATGCCCAATTACACCCGTTTTGATGGAGCCATTTCGTATCAAATGGAAAAATTCAGCATAGCCCTCAATGTCAACAATTTGTTTAATGCTTATTTAATAACTGGAGGTGCTTTTTACCCATGGAGCAGTTATTATTATTCTCAAGTGGAAGCATTACGTAATGCGCGATTGAGCATCAATTATAAATTTTAATACAGACAATAACTGTGAAATATTATATCAGAAAAATACACCAATGGCTCGGATTGATTTCCGGGCTATTGGTTTTCATCATAGCAATAACAGGCTGTCTATATGCCTTTCAGGAAGAAATTCAAAATTGGACACAGCCCCATAGGTTTGTAGAAAAGGAAAATGGGGAATTTCTTTTACCCAGCGCTCTGTCTACAATTGCAACAAAACAGTTGCCGGGTAAACATTTACATTCCATAAAGTACAATAAAAATGGTCAAGCCGCCGAGGCCATTTTTTATCATTATGAGCCCACCTACTATTACATCATGTACATGAATCCTTACAGTGGAAAAGTGTTACACACGCAAAACATGGAGGAGGGCTTTTTCCCTTTTATTCTCAAAGGGCATTTTTATCTCTGGTTTCCACCTGAAATTGGACAACCCATTGTTGCGATTTCCACTTTGATATTTTTGGTGATGATTTTGAGTGGACTATTTTTATGGTGGCCTAAGAATAAAAAAACTACTAAATCTAGAACTTGGTTTCGCTGGAAATCAACTACCAAATGGAAGCGCAAAAATTTTGACATTCACGCCATTTTGGGATTTTATAGCTTTTTTATAGCCATCATTTTCGCTGTTACTGGTTTAGTTTGGGGATTTCAATGGTTTGCTTATGGCTTTTATAAAAGTATGGGCGGAGAAAAATCTCTGGTTTATGAGGAGCCATTATCACAAAAAACAACGCCCATCGATGGAAATGGTTTGGATATGCTCTATGACAAATTGATGGCAGAAACTCCAAATTTGGAGGACATTGAAGTGCATCCCCCAGAAACAGAAACTTCTCCCATTGCTGTCAATACCAATGTGGATGCAGGGACCTATTGGAAAATAGATTACCGTTATTTTGATCAATATTCCTTGCAAGAATTGGAAGTTGGTCACATTTATAATCGATTTGATCAGTCCACCTTTGCCGATAAATTGATGCGTATGAATTATGATATCCATACTGGTGCCGTTTTTGGCCTTGCTGGAAAGATTTTTATGTTTTTATTCAGTTTATTAATTGCTAGTTTGCCGATCACTGGCTTTTTGTTTTGGTATGGCAGGCGTAAGGGAAACCGGAAATCGGAAGGAGAAAAGCTGAAAGAAATATCAGCGAAGATCAGTGGAAATAGTCTCCCGCAGATTTCCAGATGAACGGGAAAGAAAAAGATCAGCGTGATCAGCGGGAAATTGTGCCCCGCAGATTTCACAAATGCACGCAGAAATAGAAATCAGTAAGCAATTGTGTCCCGCAGATTACGCAGATGAACGCAGAATGAAAAACATCAGCGAAGATCATGAGACCAGCGATCAATTGTGTCCCGCAGATCACGCAGATGAACGCAGAGAGAAAAAATCAGCGGAGATAAGCGAGATCAGCGGGAAAATGAATCTTCAAATATTAGGAGATCAGCGAGCAATTGTGTCCCGCAGATATCGCAGATGCACCCTGAGAAAAAAAATCAGCGAAGATCAGCAGTAAAATGTTTCAATTTTATGAACTCTGTAGCAATTCAGCAGTTCAGCAGTTTCGCAATTAAGCAAAAGGCAAATCAATCGATTAAGACTTGAAAACCATGAACAGTTAAACAAGCCTTCAAACTTTATGAACTTTTTACTTTACAAACTTTACAAACTATCTATCTCAATCCCGATAATCCAATGCCGGTTTTCGATCCCCCAACAAAGCTTGATATTTATAATCGCCAATTGATTTTACAAACTCTGCTTTGGCATTTTTGATCAGTTCAGGATTGGTGAATAAATCAATAGCAGTTGCAGCCATTGATTTAGCCGCGACCATCATTCCTTTTATACCAATGTCTGTAGCTCCACAACTTACCGCCTGCCAACTGTGACCAGGAGTTCCAGGAACCCAAGTAGCGGTCCGCAAACCTACAGTGGGAACAACATAACTCACGTCGCCCACGTCGGTTGAACCTCGATTGGTTTCTACCTTCAATTTGCCTACAGTTGCTGCTGACTCCAAAGGCATAGCTCCGCTCAAAAAGGTAGATTGTATTTCTTTGCCAAAAGCCATTTCTTCTGGTGTATAGGAGAATCCTCCAATTTTTTCAAGGTTTTCTTGCATGGCTAGGGCAAGGGTTTCATTGATGAGTAAGTCATGAGTGCCACCTATGATTTCATAGTCTGTAGTAGTGCCAGTTCCCATGGCTGCACCATTAGCCGCAAGGACAACACGATCGAAAATTTTCTCAACCCAAGCGCGATCTGGGTGCCTTACATAGTAGTAGACTTCGGCAAATTCAGGAATAACATTGGGTGCTTCACCGCCACTGGTGATGACGTAATGGATACGTGTTTCTTGGGGTACATGTTCGCGCATCATATTGACCATGTAATTCATAGCTTCTACTGCATCAAGAGCAGAACGACCGTTTTGCGGAGCAGCTGCTGCATGTGCCGAGATTCCATGGAAGCGAAATTTTGCAGATTTATTGGCCAAGGAACTTGTATAGGTGACAGAATTACCACTGCTTGGGTGCCAATGTAAAGCTACATCAACATCATTGAAAAGACCTTCTCTGACCATGTAAACTTTGCCACTTCCTCCTTCTTCGGCAGGACAACCAAATACCTTAACTGTGCCTTTCAATTTGCCCTCTGCAATTAATTTTTTGATGGCAATTCCAGCAGCAACTGAGCCAGTACCAAAAAGGTGATGACCACACGCATGCCCACTTGTTTTGCCCTCCAAAAGTTTTTTGGTTGGACCTTTGTCTTGAGATAAACCTGGTAAAGCATCAAATTCTGCAAGAATGCCAATGACTGGAGAACCGCTGCCATAAGTTGCAACAAAAGCTGTTGGGATTCCTGCAACTCCTGCTTCGACTTTAAAACCACTAGCATTTAATGTTTGTTGGAGGAGTTCGCTGCTTTTATATTCTTTATAGCCAATTTCAGCGAAGTCCCAGATTGCGAGTGCTATATTTTTATATGAATCATAGCCTCCTTGAATGCCAATAGCTGTTTCTTCCTTGAGTAAATCCAAGGCTTTGCTTTTAACCGTACTTTGCGAGATGATAGGTGTATTTAAAGCTACAATTAAAAATAGAATGGGTGCAATTGATTTCATGTTGTGGTATTTTTAATAGGAAAAAGTGAAGTCGTCAACAGAGGTTGATTTTCAAATATACCTAATACAGATAAAAGTTGTGACATTAATTTTCGAAATAATTCAATCAAAAAATGGACTAAATTTCTTTCATATTAAAAATTTCGTTTCGAAAAATCACAACAAATTTAATATTGTAATTTTTGTGAATAGAAAACACAGACGGCATCCATACTTTATTTCAAAAAGCATAAGCGCAGAAAGTTTTGTACAATAAGATATGAAATCTGATGTGAGCCGACTAATTAGTACTTGATAATTTTTTGAAATTGACCATTTACTTTTACAAAATAAAGACCCTTTGGTAAATTACTGACGTCGATTTGTTTGCTTTGAATTTGCATTATTTGTTGTCCAGAAGTATTAAATACCTGCACCGTTTGATCAGCTCCATCATATTCAAGCGTGATGATGTCTGTCGAGGGGTTTGGATAAATTTTTAAATCAGTTTGTATATAATCGGTATTTGGGGACAAAATAGAAAGGCAATTCTTTTGATAATTAACGATGGTTTCCCAAGCAATTTCTTGAAATCTCAGTGCCTGTGCTTGCGTAGGTGCGTTGAAATTACTTCCCCAAATACTTTGCAATTGTCTGGGTAAACCAACCGGACTCCTTTGATGGAGGGTAGCAAAATGTATACAAGCAATAAAATATTTTCCTTGATCTGTGAGGTGTATATCATCGCTAAAAAGCTGTGCAATGTTGGTAATTCCAGGAACTGTACCAGCCACTATTTCATCATGTAATCTGGCTAAACCTTGCCCGCCCGGAATCATACATATCCTTATTCTGGGAGCATATTTATTATTCAGATGGGTCACTACGCTTTCCCACATGGGCAAATCATCATCTAAACGCTGCCTCCAAGGGTTGCTGTTTGTGTCATAAGCGCATCCTGTAGGAGTACCGCTTTGCAAGCAATGCCATACCTCATAAAAGAACACTTTAATATTTGGCGAATGTTGTACTGCATAAGTATAGAAACTATCTACATAACGATAAGTCTCACTGATTCCCCAGTCATTTTCCAATTGTCTAGGTACGGATTCTGTAAGGACCAGTTGATCATAATCTCCAGACGCAAGTCCATTATTTACATCATAAAATGGATATAAATAGGGTGGTATGGAATTAAAATCTTGAGCAGCTTTTCTGTCCCATTGCCACCTCAAAGGGGCTCCAGGTATACTTTGATAGCCAAAAGTAAACTGAGTACCAGCTTGCTGATCAGACATTGATTTGACCATTTCACCAATTTGATCGCTCAAAGAATGACCAATGTAGAATGTATTGATTTGTGTAATTCCTTGTAAAACAACACAAAAGGAAAACAATAAGGTCGTATAAATCCTTTTTCCACACACCATGATTATAAAGTTTTCTTTAGTTTTATAAAATAGGCTTCAATTGTAAAAATATCTTACAAATCTGATTTCATTAGCCATCTTTCCAAAAAGAGTGAAAAAAAAGTCTTTAATTATTTTTTTTTGGATAAGATAGGTGTCCTGACCTACACCCCAAGTTTCAATTTTTCCGGGTATATATTTTGGCATTTTAAAACCTACCTGATGTATTAATTTTGAAACAAAATCAGCAGAATGGAACGCAGTAAAAACTCTGTTTCCTTCTTTTAACTTCCTTCTTTCAACCAAACCCTCATTGATAAAAAGCTCTTTTTCGTGGGCTGTAAGCTTTTGCATAAAAGCATCTCCTTGAATGGTAAATGGAAATATTCCATTGATATTCATTCAATTGAAATAAATCGAGAGGTGGGTACTTTGATATAGAAGATCTATTTAATGATTTCAAAAAACAGATGGTGAGATTCAAAAAATTTCTAAATCTATGGAGAAACAATGTTGATGCGTTGAGTAGCCAATCTTCTCCCATTACTGTCTGTGATGACAAATTGGTAAATGCCCCGATTGAGGTGAGACAAGTCAGCTTTCAATTGGATATTGCCGATATCTGGAAAGGCATAACTGAAAATTTTTCCACCTACCACATTGAAAACTTCCAAATTGTATTTTGATTTGGGATAATTGATGAGATCAAAATAGATTTCACCAAAAGTCGGGTTGGGGTAGGCCACCACACTTTTTTCACCTGGAGCAATCATTTTGGTGTCCTTTTTGGGTTGAAATTTTATTTCAGCAACTTCCCTTCCGTTGGTCTTGTAAGAAGCCAAAGCGTCCACGTATGAATCTGTGTATAATTTCACTTCTTTGAAATTGCCCCAAGCTATATCTTGTTTAAATGGCGATGGCCAAAGAAAAGGATTGAGTGGATACTCTGCTCTTTTGCTTTTATTGAGTATGTAAAATTTTCCACTAGCTTGAACATTATAAGTAAACTGAACGGCCTTATCTCGGGTATTATTTATCTGAATGAGCCCTTTTTCTACAGACGGTGAGCTGTAATTAGCAACATATTCCATCTGATAAGTATCACCTTTTGCTGATAACCAGGCATATTTTGGGGATAATTCCGCTCTTGTTATGGAAATATTCGCTTTAGAAGTGAAATTACCCATGCCTTCTTTGTACACAATGGGTAAGGTACTTTCAAAGTCGGCCCACATAAATCCACTTTTTGTCATTTCTGATTGCAAAAGTGCTTGATTCAAAACAAAAGAACTTCCTTTTCTCTTGTAGTAAAATTTCTGTCCATCTGATGTCTCCAATTTAAAATCACAATAGATCCGCTGCCCTTTGTATGCATCCCCTTCACAAACATCAAAGGTCAACTCAGAACTGTAAGGAGCTTTGAGAAATGAAAAATCCCATGTACCAAAATTATCTTTTTCAAAATATGATAAGTATAAATTGCGGTTGTCGTTGCCCGAAAACACTTTGTTGCCGACGGCAGGTGTCACTGGACTCTGCCCATAAACAAACATGCTGGTCAAACAGAACAGCAACAGGACTAGTTTTGATATGGTTATTTTAAATTGCAAATAGAATTTTGTAAGGTTCTTCTCAATCGGCTGTAAAGATAAGCCCAGCCCGTTATTAAACGGACTTTTTAATATTATATTAAATTGAATAGCGTTGGAGTCAATCAAAAGATTGCATTTTTATGAGATTTTTGTAAATGCCCTCTTCCAAAATCAATTCATTGTGACTTCCAGTCTGGACGATCTTACCCTTATCAAGTACTATGATTTTGTTGGCTTTTTGTATGGTTGAAAGTCGGTGGGCGATGATGATGGCCGTTCTGTTTTGCAACGCATTTTCGATGGATTCCTGTACTACTCTTTCTGATTCTGAATCCAAAGCACTGGTAGCTTCATCCAATAGCAAAATGGGTGGATTCCTCAAAACTGCCCTTGCGATGGTCAATCTTTGCCTTTGGCCACCACTGAGTTTCATACCTTTATCGCCTACGACTGTTTCATATTGTTGGATTTGATCAGCAATAAAGTTGTCTGCGTTGGCAATAGCTGCTGCTGATCTTAAATCAGCTTCACTGCTTTCTGCACCCAAGGTTATATTTTTTTGAATGGTGTCATTAAACAAGATGGCTTCTTGAGAAACGTATCCAAAAAGTGAGCGTAAACTCCTGAGAGATAACTTTTTGACGTCGATACCATCAATTTCAATGTTCCCACTATAGGGGTCGTACAAGCGCAGTAACAAATCAGCAAAAGTAGATTTGCCCCCACCAGATGGACCAACCAAAGCGATGATTTCTCCCTTTTTGATGGTGAGATTGATCCCGTCTAGTGCGGGTTCTTGCGCTCCTTCATACCTGTATGTCAAATTTTGGATAGCAATTTGATTGTTGAAATCTGTTTTTTCGATAGGATCAGCTGACTCATTGATGAGCACAGGCGCATTGAGAATTTCCAAAACTCTGTCGAGCGCTGCTTCACCTCTCTGAAGGGTGTAATAAGCGTTTGCAAATAATTTACTGGGTTCTATGACTTGATAAAAAGCAAAAACAAAAGCAAAGAAAATCTCTGGCATGAGCTCGCCGGCAAAAACCATTCTGGCTCCATACCACATCAAAATAATGACTGTGGTAACGCCCATAAACTCAGACATGGGTATGGCCATTTCTCGGCGATACATGAGTTTATTGAGAAATTGGTAAAAATTGTAATTGCTTGTTTCGAATTTTTCTTTTTGGAAGGGTTCTGCTTGGTAGGCTTTGATGACCCGTACGCCATTGATGCTCTCTTCTATGGTAGAGGTGAGTTCACCCAAACTCGATTGTATGTCTACACCTCTTTTTTTGAGACTTTTGCTCATGCTACCAATGACCAAGGCTGTGAAAATGATGAGAACGAATACAAAAAGTGATAATTTCACACTGATGCAAAACATGAAAACCAAACAACCCACCATGATGATTGGAGCTTTGAATAAGGCCTCGATCACAGTTAGAATAGAAGTCTCTACTTCGGCTACATCTGCAGTTGCTCTGGAAATGAGGTCACCTTTCCTATTTTTGCTGTAAAAGGAAATGGGCAAGTCTAGCAATTTGCTGTGGAAGTTAGCCCTTAAATCCTTAACTACTCCATTGCGCACAGGCGTCATGAATGCAAGTGCGGTATACCTGAAAAAATTTCGAAGAAAAAAGACCCCAATCAAAACCAAACATATCAAAACCAAAGCACCTTCTTTACCCCGAGTTTCAATTAAGGTTGTAAAGCTATTTTGAATGTAAATCTGAGCATCGCTCAAACCCTTTTGGTCAACTACAGGAATATCAGCAGCGCCCCCTTCAAATAAGATTTTGAAAAAAGGAATGATGAGCGGTATACTTACAACCGTAAATATAGACAACAAAATATTGGAAATAATTGCCAAAAGTACTTGTACCCTGTACTTGTATAAATAAGGGTATAACTTTGACAAAACATTCATTGATTACGGCTATTTGATGAAGAATAATTTTAGATACAAAACAACAAATGCTTGTGTACCTCAATTAGATTATTCACTTTCAGTAAGAACGAAGCTATTTAGAAATCCTGTATGGAAGTTACCATTTTTAAATTGCTCATCTTTCATCAACGCTTGATGAAATGGTACAGTGGTTTTGATGCCTTCTATGATAAACTCATCTAATGCACGAGCCATTTTCTTGATGCACTCTTCTCTTGTAGCTGCCTTACAGATCAGTTTGGCAATCATTGAGTCATAATTGGAAGGAACAGTATATCCTGCGTAGACGTGCGTGTCAACTCTCACACCATGCCCTTTTGGACTGTGAAATGAGGTAATTTTTCCCGGACTTGGTCTGAAATCCTTATAAACATCCTCGGCGTTTATACGGCATTCCATCGCATGCATCTCAGGGATATAATTGTGACCAGCAAGTTTTTCTCCTGCTGCAACTTTTATTTGTTCTTTGATTAAATCACGATCGATTACTTCTTCAGTTACCGGATGTTCAACCTGGATCCTGGTATTCATCTCCATGAAATAAAAATTCCGGTATTTGTCGACCAAAAACTCGATGGTACCAACCCCTTCATATTTGATCGATTTTCCAGCTTTTACCGCAGCATCGCCCATGCGCTCGCGCAATTCAGGAGTCATGAAAGGAGATGGACTTTCTTCTACCAATTTTTGATGCCTTCTTTGTATGGAGCAATCGCGTTCTGATAAGTGAATGACCGTGCCAAATTGATCACCTATGATTTGGAATTCTATGTGGCGAGGTTCTTCGATAAATTTTTCCATATAAAGGCCATCATTTCCGAAAGAAGCTTTGGACTCCTGTCTGGCTTTGTTCCAGTTATCTTCCAAGTCTTCTTCTTTCCAAACGACCCTCATTCCTTTACCACCACCACCAGCAGTAGCTTTCATGATGACAGGATAACCAATTTTTGCTGCCGTTTTAATGGCATCTTTTACATCTTTGAGCAAACCTTCAGAACCAGGTACCACAGGAACTCCTGCCTTGATCATGGTTTCTTTTGCAGTTATTTTATCGCCCATCTTTGTAATTTGCTCAGAGGTGGGACCTATAAATTTCACTCCATATTGTTGGCAAATCTCTGCAAACTTAGCGTTCTCAGAAAGAAAACCATAACCGGGATGAATAGCATCAGCATCAGTAATTTCTACCGCTGCCATAATTTTTGGAATATTGAGATAGGAATCAACAGACGGTGGAGGACCAATGCAAACAGCTTCGTCTGCAAATCGCACGTGTAAGCTTTCTCTATCAGCTGTACTATATATAGCAACCGTTTTGATGCCCATTTCTTTGCACGTACGAATGATTCTCAATGCAATTTCACCTCTATTGGCGATTAATATTTTTTTAAACATGAATCCTTCTGTTATTTAAATAGACTAAACTATTTGATGACTACGGCTCAACTAAAAATAAAACTTGATCGTATTCTACTGGTGTTGCGTCTTCCACCATGACTTTTACGATTTTACCGCTTACCTCTGACTCGATTTCATTAAACAACTTCATTGCTTCAATGATACACAAAACAGAACCAGCAGAAATACTGTCACCTACCGATACAAAGTTGGCTTTATCTGGCCCTGGAGATCTGTAGAAAGTACCGACCATGGGTGACTTTACTTCAATCAATTTACTAGCTGTTTCAACTTTTGGTGCACTCTCTGTTTTATCAACACTTGGTGCAGCAACACTTGGGGATTGAACCGTCTGAACAGCAGGTGCCGCCATCATTTGTACTCCACTAGAAATCTGAGTGGCATTCTTGTAATACTTGTTATGACGTATTTGTATGTCTACATTATCTGCTTTGTATTTAAACTCAGCAAGGTCAGATTTGTCAATGAGTTTAATGAGTTCTGTTAGTTCTTTATAATTCATAAGTGATAATTTGATGAGCTTTTAGTTGAAATCCATTTCAAAAGTAACAAATAGCTTGCTTTGAACACTAATTATGACCTTCAAAATCGTTTAAAAATTACTTTGCCTTCTTTTTGAATAAAGATTTACAATAATCAGAAACAGATTTTATCCAGTTTTGTGCTATCTATTTTAAATTTCAGAATTACGATACTGGAAATTATCTCCTTCCTAAGGTGTAACACAAAAAATGAAAACTAAATAAAAGTCCTTTCGAAGTCCTTTTTATTATTCTCTTACTCTTTCAAGATAAGCACCAGTTCTGGTATCGATTTTTATCTTGTCTCCTTCGTTGATGAAAATAGGAACCTTCACTTCAGCACCAGTTTCTACTGTTGCTGCTTTTGTAACGTTGGTTGCAGTGTCTCCTCTCACTCCTGGTTCGGTGTAAGTTACTTGCAAAGTAACGTGTGAAGGCATATCAGCAGTAAGGGGTATGTCCTTTTCTGCGTGAAAAAGTATTTCGATTTCACTACCTTCTTTCAATAAATTGGGTCTTTCCAACATTTCAGCTTTCAAACTCACTTGTTCGAAAGTATCATTGTCCATGAAATTGTACCCCATATCATCCATGTATAAATATTGGAACTTTCTACGCTCAACCCGTACTTCGTCAATTTTGTGACCGACTACCCAGGTATTGTCAACCACTTTACCACTGGTCAGTGATTTGAGTTTTGTGCGCACAAATGCAGCTCCTTTTCCAGGTTTCACGTGCAAAAATTCTACGATAGAATAGATGTCATTGTTCATTTCAAGACACATTCCATTTCTAATATCTGATGTTGAAGCCATTATGTAAATTTTATTTTTTAATGCTAGGATTGTGATTATTGGCCATCGTAAGCCCAAATTAAATAACTGGCACCCCAAGTGAAACCTCCACCAAATGCAGTGAATACCAACTTATCTCCTTTTTTTAACTGAGATTCATAATCAAATAAACAAAGGGGTAGGGTAGCAGCGGTGGTGTTTCCGTATTTGGCGATGTTGGTCATCACTCTTTCCATTGGAAAATCCAAAGATTCTCCGATAGCGTTGATGATTCTTTTATTTGCTTGGTGTGGTACGATCCAGCTGATGTCCTCTTTGGCAAGTTCATTGCGAGACATCAATTGATTGATGGCACCAGACATGCCATTGACTGCAGCTTTGAATACAGACTTTCCATCTTGATAAATGTACATATCTTTTCCTTCCAAAACTTCATTTGTGATGGGCATCAAAGATCCTCCAGCCTTTATATTGAGCATATTCCTTCCAGATCCATCGCCTCTGAGCACACTATCTTGTAGGCCCAAACCTTCCTCGGAAGCTTCCAAAATAACTGCTCCAGCACCGTCTCCAAATAAAATACAGGTGGTGCGATCTGTGTAATCTACTACCGTACTCATGACATCACTTCCGACAACAACCACCTTTTTGTGCATGCCACTTTCTATAAACTGAGCACCTGTTGTCAAGGCAAATAAAAAGCCTGAACAAGCAGCATTGATGTCAAAACCCCAAGCATTTTTTGCCCCAAGTTTGTCGAGAATTGTATTGGCCGTGTCGGGTACTCTCATGTCTGGAGAAATGGTCGCACATATCAGAAGATCAATTTCTGAGGGATCCATCTTGCGTTTTTCCAAGGCAATTTTCACGGCTTCAACGCCTAAATCAGAGGCTGCTACGCCCTTTTCCTTGATGATGTGCCTTTCTTTAATACCAGTTCTGGAAGTTATCCACTCGTCTGATGTGTCTACCATTTTTGCCAAATCCTCATTGGTCAAAACATCCTTGGGGACATATCCACCTACTGAGGTAATAGCTGCAGTAAATTTGGTCATTCTTGCTTTTTTTCGCGGCGCAAATGTATGGATTATTTTTTGAATTCCGAAACAACAACATTTTTGATTGAATGGATGCTCGTCATTGAGTCATATCAAACCTTTAAAAATTGCTTCAAAACTTCATTTGTATGGTATGAGCCAATCTTATTTGAATTTTGATTCAATATATCCTTTAAATAGCTATAAATCAATATTATACACATTAATTAATAATATTAAATAACGTTTTTTTAAATTTGGTATAGATTTTGCAATTCACATAAGTACTTGAAATTATGTAGATTATACTTTATATAATTTCATCATTTAAAAGTTCAACGGAGTGTTTTTCTAAATGATAAACATTCGGTTTTTCAGAGTTTTAAAACAAGTTAAAACATGAAGATTATAAATCTAAGAACGAAGTTCGCTGCTAGCTGTTTTCTATTTGTTTGCATCATTCAACCTAGTTTCTCCAGGCAGGTTCCCTTTTCCATTCAACAATTTGATTTGGCACAAAAGCAGGCTGCTTTCGATAAAAAACCTTTATTGATAGATTTTTATGCACCTTGGTGTGCGCCATGTAAATGGATGGACGAAACCACATTTAAAGATCCAATGGTTATGGATGTACTTGCCGAAAAATATGTATCCATAAAAGTAAACATTGATGATTTAGACGGTTTTGCTTTGAAAAGTAAATTTGATGTAAAAGTCTTACCCACTGTGATCATTTTGGATGACAAGGGGAGAGTCATTGAGCGGTTGGAAGAAACATTGGGTAGTAAAAGAATGTTGGAGGTTTTAACTTTGATCGATGCGGCTGGCCAAGATATTCAACAGAGGCAGCAGGTCAACATCCATCCCAAAGATAGAAAGTTGTCATACGATACCCCAAGAGTTATCGGATTTGGAGCACAAGATATTGATGAAAAACTCATAGAAAATTCAGATAAACAAATCATCAGATTGCAGATGGGCGTCTTCAAAACTTATGATGCAGCATCGCAAATGGTCATTGATTTGAATGCGAAATTTATTGAACCCATGGTTGTTTTTCAAGAATCAAATGGCAAGGCTTCTCATTACAAAGTACTGATGGGAGAGTTTTCTACGAGAGAAGAGGCGCTTTCTTACAAAAAAATCATAAAGGAAACATTTAAACTAGACGCTATAGTCTTCTGATTCTGTCAATACTAGAATAGACGGTATAAATTATTTGAGCAGATTTATACTATTGTGAAAATTACTTTTGATGTGTTTTCACGGTAGAATGGTTATTTAAAGTCAAAAACTTTAACATCATTCTTTTGTATTTATATAGTATTGAATACCAATTATTTAGGAAGAATTTGATGATAATTAATAGGTAAGACTTTAAAAATAAATACATTTTTCTTGGGTTGAAGTCAATGTCTATTCTACCTTTGCAATATGCATCCTGATCTCTACGTTTTTTTCTAAGCAAAAGTCAAAACCGGGTATACGTATTAGTATATTTTATATACTTTTGCGGCATATTTATCAAACTTAATTCCAGTAGCAACATTATCTATGAAGTCCAATTATTTGGTTAAAAGGTTTTTTTTATTAACTTATCTCGTCCTTCATTGGTGTGTAAATGGTCATACGCAATTTGTAAGATTTTATTCTGAATGTCCCCCGCAAGCAGAGTCAGGTACTGATGTTTGCATCCCAATACTTGTTGAAAATTTTAAAGATTATGAAAGTTCATATTTAGAGTTAAACATCAATGAATTAGCATTTACATTGAAGGAGGTCAGGGTGCCTGCAAAGAATCCACTGGATCTAGTATGTACCAATATACTCAATGATGAATGTTCGCTCAGTTACAGATCTGGTGTTTTAAGATTTCTGGATTCTGATCACCCCGGGGCTTCATTTAATGATGGAGATACACTATTTATTCTTTGTGGTACTTTGGGTGAACCAGGTAACATTTTTTCAATCAACCCTGATCGATTTAATACCACTTTTTCACTTCAAGACCCAGCAACTGGAAATAGTACGCAAGTTAATCCAGATTCCATTGGTCTTGATTTTTGCTCTTTTATGGTCAGGCCCATGGGTAATCAACTGACCATTATTTCGGGTGTTTGTGACAAGTCTATTGGACCTTTAGAAGATGGTAAAATATTTTTAAAATTCTTGGGGGGAACAGGGCCATATAGTTACACTATTTCTGGTGCAAAAGGTTATTCTGAATCTGGTAATGGCATTGTGCAAGACTTGGTTTTGAACAATTTACCCGAAGACGAATATATGGTGACCATCTCCGATGCCAATGGTATGTCAACTGGTCCCAAAAGTGTAGTTGTATCCACCAACCAAAAATTTACTTTGACGGTAGATTTGGCAAAAAATCCTGACTGTAATGGGCCAGGGAACGGTAACAGACCCAAGTCTGGAAAAATTGTGGTGACAACCACTGGTGGAGCAGGAAATCCAACATTTGTTTGGTCAACCAACCAAGTCAATACATCAAGTTCAAGTGCTGAATTTATCAAAGATTCCATACAGCAACTAGTCGCCGGAACATATTCTGTCAAAGTTATCGATAGATCCGGGTGTGAAATTGATACATCATTTATCTTACAAGCTCCTGCAATTTTTGATGAAAATACTGTTAGGATAAAGTCTGCTATTATAGGTTGTTTAGATGGACAAAGAGGCGAAGTTGAGTTAGAAATATCAGGAGGGACGCCCAGACCTGCTAGCTCTCCTTATAAGTTTCAAATTGATAATGGCCCGATCAGAGACTTTAGCAATTCAGAACTTGGTCCTCCCTTCCTTGGCCGAATAAATACCTTAAAATATGGTTCCGAGATAATCATCCGAGATTTGCTCAATTGTGAAGTTAGAATATCAATGTTGAATGCTGATAGTACCTCAAAATTTACTTTTGATACAATACAACTCCAAAAAGATTCTATCCTATTTAATTGTTTTGAGGATCCCGGGTTGATATCAGTGGGAAACAGACTTCAAACTACCTCAAATTTTCTAGCTCCTGTGATTACCAATATCCAAAGAGTTGGAGACCCTTCTTTTGTGTACACTGGGCAAATAGGAACTAACAGGATTCCGGATATTTTGATGCCAGAAGGGGTTTTTCTTATTGAAGTTGAAGATGTGAGTGCTAAATGTAAGGACACACTTACTTTCAACATCATCAGACCACCTCAATTTTTGGCGGATTCTGTCATTACCAGACCTGATTGCCAAGATACATTGGGTTCTATTTTGATCAGCGCAAGCGGTGGTACCATGCCTTATCTTTACACTTGGTCTCAAGATTTGACCAAAACTGACAGTTTATTGGATAGCATCGGGAGTGGTAATTATAATATAAGTGTGACAGATGCTAACAATTGTAATGTCAATAATTTCAACATCAATATAGCGCCTACCAATGTTTTGAAAATAGATTCTGTAAAGGTTATTGACACCATATTATGTGGTGAAAGTGGTATTCTGGAGGTGTACACCAACAATCCAAATGCTAATATATTATGGAGTAATGGTGATACAACCGCAAGATTGGTTACAAAACAGGCTGGTAAATATCTAGTAACCATCTCCGAGCAAGGTCGGTGTGCACAAGTTGACAGCATCATACTTCTAGAAATTGTCAATTATCGAGTTTTTACGACTCAGTTTGACCCTTCCTGTGGTGCAAATAATGGAAGTATGACAGGGACCATCGACATAGACACGATTTTAGGCGGCACATCTGGGTTTTCATATACATGGGCAGTGAGTGGCACAAATACAGTTTTATCCACGACTTCATCGGTTTCTGGTTTATCCCCAGGGCTCTATGATTTAAGAATAACAGATGGATCAAATTGTGGTTTTGATACCACTTTTGAACTTACAGCTCCTAGACCTCTAAATATTTCAATTGATCCTACTTCCGTAAGAGGAGTCACGTGTAACCAAGGAAGTCCAGATGGAAGGGCAATGGTAATGGTCTCTGGTGGATTAGGTTCTACTTATAGATATCAATGGAGCAACTCAGAGCGCGGACCTTTGGCCCAAAACCTGCCTTTTGGTCCAAACACAGTTTTTGCTCTGGACTCAACTGGTTGTGTATCTGATACCATCATAGTAAATATTCCTGAAGCTCAACTTCCTACGATTGTTTCTAGTTTTACGATCCCTTCGTGTGTGGAAGCAAAAGATGGTACCATCAGCCTAAACATTCAAAAAAGAGATAGTGCGGATGTCATCAATGTCATTTGGGATATAGATGGTGTTGCACAAGCAGGGCCAATTGCCACCAATATAGGTATCGGTACTTACCAATATTTGATCAATGTCAACGGAAATCTCAATTGTCCCATATTTGATACGGTAAGGATCACAGATGCAAAAGTTTTTTCACTGGAGATTGATCCACTGACTACTTCAGATAATACTTGTAAGGCAGTTGGAACCAGTGGGACTATTGGATTACTGGTGCAGGATGGGCTCGGACCTGTGAGTTATACTTTCAATGGTGATTCCATTGTAGGTCCTGTAGGTACGGATCTTGCTCCTGGCACTTACAACATCATCGGAAGAAATGCGGTCGGTTGTGCAGATACCTTGGAACACACCCTTGATTTCAATATGCAAGTCACAGCAGATGTTGTTGCTTTTGAAGACCCTAAATGTGTGGGGGAAAAGATTTGTATCAATCCAATCAACGTAACTGGTGGTAATGGAAGAGGCTATCGTTTTGGTATTGATTTCGGCGCACCACAGGATATCACAGAGTGCGTTGAGTTATTGCCAGGTGATTATTTTATGCAAGTTTATGATTCTGATGGATGTAGATTTGATACCTCTTTTACCATTGGAGTACCTGAAACTTTTGAGATAGACTTGGGTGAAGACATCACTTTTAATATTGGAGATGATATGCCCGAGATCATGGTAGAAGTTGTAAATGGTGGCAACATCGAAAGTGTGGTTTGGGCTGATGCTGTCAATGTAGATTGTATGGACAATTCATGTGTCAACGTTCGGATTGCGCAAATAGGTGCCTTTACTTTGCGTGCAGATGCCGTTAGTGTAGATGGTTGCTTGGCTTCTGATGAGATTACGATCAGAGTCAATGAAAAGGAAAATGTATTTGTTCCCAATATATTCCGACCAGGAAGTGACAATGTTGATGATAGAAACAATGAATGGCATGTAGCCATTGGCAAAGGAGTGGACAAAATTTTGGGTATTCGTATCTTCGACAGATGGGGCAATAAGTTGTTTGAGGCACAAAATGAAGCTGGTTTAGAAGAAGAAACCTCTTGGGATGGTACATTTAACGGAACAAAGTTAGATCCAGGCGTATTTGTGTATGAAGTTGATGTAGAATTCGTCAAACGAGCAGATGAGGCAGCTGCCAGGAAGAAAGTATTTACAGGGACTATTACATTGGTAAGGTAGGAATACAGCGCATTTATTCGATTGATCAAGATATCTTTCAGCTTTGCTATATTAAATTGTTGAGGTAGTCCAATATTTTTTAATTTTACTGACTATAAAAGTTTCAGAAATGTATGATGTAGAAGGTTATTGGAGTAAAGTTGGAAAAAAAATTGAAGAGCGCGGAGAAGGCAATGTGATTGCAGGAGATGACGAACCATTTTACGTCTATAAGCGAAAAAAATTCTTAGAGACTCAATTCTCGGAAGTAGACTTTAAAAATAAAGTAGTTGCAGAGTTTGGTTGTGGCCCCGGTGGCAACATCCAGGAAGTTTTAAAAAAAGGGCCAGAGAAAGTCATCGGCTTAGACATCTCGCCAGTCATGATTGGATTGTCCACAAAAAAATTTAAAGAAAACGAAAGAGTAGCCTTACACGTGACCAATGGCAGAGATTTGCCGCTACAAGACCGTTCTGTAGACTTAATTTATTCCGTTACAGTTCTGCAACACATCACAGATGAAAGTATGTTTCTCAATGCTGTCAAAGAAATGTGCAGAGTTTCAAATGATCAAGTAATCATTTTTGAAAGAATAGAAAAAACCTTTAAAGGAACGCCATTGAATCATGGCCGGACAATTTCACAATACAAAAAATTGTTTGAAAGCTACGGCTATAAACTTGAGAAGTATAAATCCATCAATATCAATATCAGTTATTATGTATGTGGTGCCTATCGGAAATTGCTCAATTCCAAATCCAGAATTGAGGGTGAACCACTGAGTGCTATTTCCATTTTTGCAGAGCAAATTTCATTACCTATAACTAAGCTGCTGGATAAAATTTTTCCTGCCGATCGAGATCAAGGTATGTTGGTATTCAAAAGGAAGTAGTTTTTTTAATTACTGGTCTTTGTTGTTTAAAAAAGTTTTGAGTACTCTTTTTGGCAGTTTTTAAAGCTTTTAGCCCACCAAGTCATAATTCTGCACTATTTTTGAATTATTTCAGTATTTCAACCATTCATTGAAGAATAGCATGTATTAAACGCACTATTATTTAAAATGGCGCTTAATGGCTAATTTTTATTTAGAAAATTACCTAATTTGAAAGAATCATCACAAAACATGTTGTACCCCGTTTTTTTCAGACTAGACAAGCTGAAAATTCTGGTAGTTGGTGCAGGAGAAGTTGGAGAAGAGAAAATGCATTTCATCCTCAAAAGTAGCCCCAACGCTAATATCACCATAGTTGCTACTTGGGTTGGTGATGCAGTTGCTGAGATTCTCAAAGAATATGTTGATTCCAATGTAGTGGTCAAAATAAAGGCAGTCGAAGAAAGCGATGTAGCTTCGCACGACCTCATCGTAGCTGCAACATGTTTTCATGATGTGAATATGGAGGTTTATCAATGGGCCAAAAAACATGGCAAAATCATAAACGTTGCTGATACGCCCGACTTATGCGACTTCTACATGGGTTCTATTGTGACCAAGGGAGATCTGAAAATTGCCATTTCTACCAATGGTAAATCCCCAACCTTTTCAAAAAGATTCCGGCAATACCTTGAGTCCGTTTTGGATGACGAAACCGCCGATTTGATCGAAAACTTAAAAAAAGTTCGCGACAAAATGGACTTGGATTTTAAACAAAAGGTTTCGGAACTCAATAAAATAACAGAAAAATTGATAGAATAAAGTGGCCTTCGAAATTCTTTATCAGGACGAGTACATCGTAGCAATCAACAAACCCTTTGGGTATTTGGTGCATCGTACGGAGTTGGATGAAGAAGAAGAAAGGATTTTGGTCTATGATTTGGGTAAATTTCTGGGTAAAAAAGTCTATTCAATCCATCGACTAGATAAAAAAACAACTGGAGTTATCCTATTTGCATTCGACACAGAAACGGTCAAAAAACTCCACCAGGACTTTAGACAAAGAAAGATCAGGAAAACCTATCTGGCAGTCGTGCGCGGACAACCTGCTGATAAGGGCGAAATTGAGTCAGAATTAGTTAACATCAACAACGAAGTACAGTGGGCACTTACCAAATATGAAGTTTTGGAAGTTGTGCAAACGCCACCTGAGATGTTGCCCCACTTTCCAGCCACTAGATACAGCTTACTCAAAGTCTATCCTATTACAGGCCGCATGCACCAAATACGCAAACACCTCAATCAGATTTTTCATCCAATCATAGGTGATAGAACCCACGGAAACCTCAGACAAAATATATTTTTTAACGATTATTTTGACTTTCAGGAAATGATGTTGCATGCTTATAACATCTCATTTACGCATCCTATCACATTCAAAGAAATAAACATTAAAGCAAATGTGGGAGATGAATTCCTTAGAATAGCTTACGTAATTGGATTTTCTATACATAAACAAACCGAAATCCAGCCTTTCTAATTGAAACCAAAAGGACACCCAAGTTGAAATTAGATCAACTAGTTATTCCCAAAGTAAATGATATTTGGAAAAAAGGCAACCAAGAGCAAAACCAACAATTGGATGATTACAAAAGGAATGATGCCTTTGTACAAATGAGCTGTGGTTACAGATGGTGGAGCAACCCCTTTGAGGTAAAACAATGCAAACCCAAAAGGTGGAGATAGGAAAGAAGTTTGCAAATTCACCGCAAGCAAGATGCCCACCCAAACAAGATCTATTTTATAAACAGCTAAGAGTGGAGTAATTACTGGTACAATGATGAATACGATTTCAATAAAATCAATAAAAAAACCAGCTATGAAAACCACCACCATAATTAATAAGAGAAAAACATAAGGACTCAAGCCAGACTGAGTGATGGATTGTATCAGGAATTTTTCACCGCCTAATCCCCTAAAAACCAGCGACAAGGTCGTTGCCCCCAAAAGGATTAAAAACACCATACTCGTCAAATGACTGGTCTCTTTACAAACATATTTCAAGACGTCTTTGGTAAATTTTTTCTGGTAGATGGTCAACAAGATCGCTCCGACTGCTCCCAAAGCTGCTGCTTCTGTGGGTGAAGCAATACCCGCAAAAATGGAACCTAATACGGCTAATATCAGCAACATTGGGAATATGAAAGCCTCCAAAGTTTTCTTTAAGAATTGATCTTCTTTGAATTCATTGATTTCTGCTCTCGTCAACCTTGGCGCATGCTCTGGATACAAATAGGCATAGATAAATATGTAAATGCAATAAGCAATTACCAATAAAAATCCTGGAACAACGGCGGCTTTAAACAGGCTACCTACAGATACATTCATCACACTTCCTAGCAAAATAAGCACCACTGAGGGAGGAATAATTTGCCCAAGAGTGCCTGACGAACAAATGGTGCCTGTCGCCAACTCTGGACTGTATCCTTTTTTCAACATTACCGGTAGTGAAATCAACCCCATGGTTACAACTGTGGCGCCCACAATACCAGATGAAGCAGCTAATAAGGTACCCACGATGATGACAGAAATCGCTAGTCCTCCGTGCAATCGCCCCAGCAGCATGGACATGGTGACCAGAAGCCGTTCTGCCAGTCCCGATTTTTCAAACATCAAACCCATAAAAATAAACAGAGGCACTGCTATCAACACTTGGTTTTCCAAGATGCCCATGATGCGCAGAGGTAAAAGATCCAAAAAGTCTGGCACAAAAATCAGACCCGTGAGGATAGAAAGTCCTGCCAATGTCAAAGCGACTGGATAACCAACCAGAATCAAAGCAAATACAACCACAAACATGAGGATGGCAATGTACTCCATATCAGTTTCTTTCTTTTCTCAATGAACTAATATGGTCCCAGATTTTAGCAATTCCAGTAAGTAATAGGAGTAAAAAACCTATGAAAATAAAGGACTTGATGACATATCTGAATGGGAGGCCATTTGGATTGGGTGATCCTTCTTGGATATAGAATGAATTTGCTGTATACTTATAGGAAGTGATCAATATGACGATACACCAAGGTATCAGAAAAATTAAATGACCCACAGTGTCTACTATTTTTTTGTTACGCGCATTGTATTTTTCATAAAATAAATCAACTCTGATGTGTTTATCTTGCTGCAAAGCATAACTCATTCCCAATAAAAATAACAAACCAAATAAGTGCCATTCCAATTCAATCACCCAAGTTTTGGTAGCGTTGAATAAATAACGAGCAATCACATCCGTCAATATCAATAAAATAATGCCCACGTTGATCCAGGAAGCAAGATTTCCTATTTTGGTTACTGTGGCGTTGATGATTTGTGGAATTCGGGCTTGCAACTTTTGGCTTTTGATTTGAATGGTTAATGGTTAAAGCTTTATAATTTCAGACCCTCAATTTCTAACATTGGAAAAAGAGCATCTAATGGTGCATTAGTGGGGTGGTGGATGGCTTGAAACCCTGCCTTTCCTGCTGCAACAGCATTTTGTTCTGCATCATCTACAAAAATGGATGCTGCTGGATCTACGCCAGAGTCCTGAATGATGAAATCAAACAATGCCTGTTCAGGTTTTCTCAGTTTGATCAAATGAGAATAATATGCTTTTTTGAAAAATCGGGTATTGAAATCTATAATCCCATGATTTTTATCCAGATCATTCATCACCCATCTAAGGTGCAACTCATTGGTGTTGCTCATCAGATATACATTGAATTGAGAGGAAAGAAGTTCCAAGACTTTGAGTTTCTCTGGATTCCAGCCCAACAACATGGCGTTCCAAGCCCTGATGAGATCTTTGGGGTCTACGTCAATGGTGGACAATTTCTGTACATGCCAAAGAAAGGTTTCACTGCTGATTTCGCCAACTTCATACCTCATCAAATAAGGCATCATTTTGTCGATGAGCAATTGGAGATCATTATTTTCAATTTCCAGAACGTGAGCCAATTCGATGAATGATTTCTCAATGTCGAGGTCAAGTAATACCCCTCCAAAATCAAAAAAGATATTTTGTATTTTACTCACGTTTTGTTTTTTAGTTATTCCTCGTGGGAAGGTTCTTCTTCTACAGTTTCTTCCTCGTAATCAATGCCGGAAAATAATAGCAGGAGTTCGTCCAATTTGGTTTTGAGTTCTTTTCTATGAACGATAAAGTCTAGAAAGCCATGATCGAGTAAATATTCGGAAGTTTGAAATCCTTCTGGTAAATCTCTTTTGATGGTTTCTTTCACCACTCTCGGACCTGCGAATCCAATCAAAGCTTTTGGCTCTCCAATGTTGATATCGCCTAGCATGGCGAAAGAGGCGGTTACCCCCCCGGTAGTCGGATCAGTCATCAAGGAAATGTATGGAATTTTGGCCTTTGCTAATAAAGTAAGTTTGACTGAAGTTTTTGCCATTTGCATCAGCGAAAAAGCAGATTCCATCATCCGAGCTCCACCTGATTTTGAAATAATGAGCAATGGTGTGTGATTCACAATGCAATAGTCTATAGCTCTGGAAATTTTTTCACCAACCACACTACCCATTGAGCCGCCAATGAAAGTGAAATCCATGGCACAAATGGTTATGCCTCGATGTTTTATTTTGCCGGTTGCGACACTAAGTGCGTCTTTTGCACTGGTCTTTTTATAGGCCTCAATCAATCTGTTTTCGTAGGTTTTGAGATCAGAAAATTTGAGCATGTCTTTGGAAATGACATCATCAAATAAACGTGTGTATTTTCCGTCGAACAACATGTCGAAATACTCTTCAGAACCTATCCTTACATGAAAATCACATTTAGGACAAACGAAAAGGTTTTCTTTGAGTTCTTTGTAGGTAGTGAGTTCACCACAAGATTCACATTTGTGCCAAAGGCCGTCTGGTGTTTCTTTTTTCGATTTAGTGGCTGTCTGTATACCGTCTTTTAACCTTTTGAACCAACTCATGCAATCGTAAAATTATTAGGTTTGAATAAAGAATAGCCAGGCTATTGCAAGTTTGCAAAAATAAAGGAATTAATCAAATGTACAACTTTGCAAGATTAATACCGGTATGTTTTTATGGTTTCAACAAATGCTTTAACTCCATCTAGCGGTGTGTCTGGATAAACACCATGTCCCAAATTGACAATGTGGTGACCACCAAAGGATTGTATCATCTCTTTCGTTGTTTTGCGAATGAAACTGTGATCAGCATATAAAACACAGGGGTCGAGATTACCTTGTAATACTTTAGATGGTCCTGTAATGCTTCTCACAAAATGTGGGTCAGTATTCCAATCAATACCCAGAGCAGAACTTCCAATGCCATGCAGTTCTTTGAGTGAAAACCATGCACCTTTGCAAAAAAGGATAACAGGCACTTTTGGCATCAGCGAATCTGAAATTCTTTGTAAATAAGGAATGCAAAAGGTATTATATGTTTCGTGATCCAATGATCCTGCCCAAGAATCAAATATTTGTACAGCGTCTACTCCCGCTTCAATTTTATTGTGTAAATAAGCAATGGTGGCTTCTGTGATCTTATCCAATAATAAATGAGCTGCCTCAGGTTGTGTGTACAAGAATTTTTTGGCTTGTGAAAAAGTTTTACTGCCTTTTCCTTCGACCATATAACACAATAATGTGAAAGGAGCCCCTGCAAAACCAATCAATGGAACGCGATTCGCAAGATTTTTTTTCGTGATTTTGATAGCTTCATAAACATAAGAAAGACGGTCTGCAGCAATTTTTCCACTATCCAAGGCGATAACATCTTCTATGTTTTTGAGGGTTCGAGGGAAATATGGTCCTTTTTGCTCGATTAATTCGTATGGAAGACCCATAGCTTCTGGAATGACCAAAATGTCCGAGAATAAAATGGCAGCGTCTACTCCAAGTTCATCCACTGGTTGAATCGTCACTTCAGAAACAAGCTCTGGTGATTTGACCAATTCTACAAAACCACTCAAGCTTTCTCTTACTGCCCGGTATTGCGGAAGGATACGCCCTGCTTGACGCATTAACCACACAGGAGGTCTTTCGGTTGCTTCTCCTCGTAAAGCACGAAGAAAAATGTCATTCTCGATCATAGTCCTTTTTAATAATGAGGTGCAAAGATAACTTTCTAGCTTATTTTTTGACTACAATGACAATCATCATAATGTAAGAATAAATTTGTTTCCCAACATTCGGCAGCAGCCAACGATCACCAATACCTTTTTGCTTTCGGCGATCAGTTTTCAGCGATCAGTTTTCAGCAGTCAGATTTTCAATACTTTGCCCCGCTGGCGGGGGGCCAGGGGGGGCACACCCATTTAGAATCCTGCAATTGAACAGGCTAAAGCCCGTTCGCCTTTTATTCTCCACAATTCAGCAATTCAGCAGTTCAGCAATTTCGCAATTTCGCAGTTCAGCAGTTCAGCAATTTTGCAGTTTTTAGCTAATATTCCATATACAATTGATCCAAAAATCTCACATTACTCAGCGAAGTTTGGCTTGCTTTTTCATATAAATTATAAACCAATCCATCTTTCAAACCAACACCAGGGACATACATTTGGGTTGCGCCAATGATCTTCATGACCTTGATATAAATTTCTGAGGCAGGAATGACCACATCGGCTCTATCGGGATTCATCATCAGGATGCTCACTCTTTGATCCAAAGTATAAGTGGAGATATACGCTTTGATGGCTTCCATTTCGTGGATGCTCATCATATTGTTGCCTTTGATATTGGCAAGGCTATAAATTTTATTAATGTTACCACCTGTACCAATGGCATTTACAGTGGTTTTTGCTGGGACTTCAGCTTGTGCATACCAATCCTTGATCTCGTCAAAAGTTTTTTGTTTTTGTTCTGGAGACAATTTTCTGACGGAGCCAATGTTGAAAGATTTGGAAGCAATGCGGACTTTTTCATTGTATAAGTTGAGTTCAGTACTTCCACCGCCGACATCGATGTGAATAAAGTAGCCATTGGAAATTACAGGAATGATTGCTTTACTCAAAATTTCTGCCTCCAGTCCACCTTCTATGATTTGAATTTTGAGACCACTTACTTCTTCGACCTGGGCAACGATTTCCATGCCATTTGAAGCTTCCCTCATGGCTGATGTAGCAACCGCAATATGATCTTTGACATCATATAAATCTATCAATAATTTGAATGCCGTCATCAATTTGAGAAATCTGTCCGCGGTATTTTTAGAGATTTTACCTTTTTTAAAGACGTCATCTCCCAGTCGGAGTGGAAATCGGATATATTCCGTTTTTTTGAAACTTACCAAATTGCCTTCCATAATTGGACGCACTATCTGTAGTCTGATCGCATTAGAACCAATGTCAACAGCTGCCAACTGCATAGAGTCTTGCATAAAACGGAATATTATTTTTTAAACATTTGTATTCACCGACAAAGATAAGGATCGACATCCATTATATTCCAAAAATGCGATGATTGTAATCAAGAATAAGTCCGCAAATTAAATTTTAATTGGAAGCGGCAGGAATTTTGGTGTAATTGCCACCTTCAATTTTTTCATATTGGTAAACATGACCTGGATATTCATATACGTAGGCAAGTACCTTTTCACCCATGATGGTTGCTTTCACTTCCCTGCGAAGAAATAGGATAGGGGCTTCTTCGTATTCATCCAACCATATAAAAGACTCAGGTGTGATGATGTGATACAGTTCTCCATGGACTAGGTCTTTGCTGTCTTTGACAAATCCAGGATGTGCGCCTAAATCATAAATACTTCCTTTGATGGTTGCGTTGCCTACAAATCTTGCTTCACGCTGAAGTCTGGCAGTCACTTCATGGACAAACTCTGATTTCAAAGTACCGTATACAAATAAGTAAGTGCTCATAATCCAATTCTATTGCTAGGTCAAATTTAAACAATGAAATTTGAAAATAAACAACAAGTGAAAAAATTATTTGTAATTAATACAATAAGGTATTTTATTTTATTGAATGTCAATGAAGTACGTAAGTAATTTTGAAAATATAAAAGAAGTGTTATTGATTCATGGAAGTGTTATAAACCGAAAAGCCGTCACCGATATCAATCAGCAACGGCTTTTTGCGGAAGAATAGGGATTCGAACCCCAGATACCCTCTCAGGTACGCCGGTTTTCAAGACCGGTGCATTCAACCACTCTGCCATTCTTCCATTAGGGACGGCAAAGGTAATATTATTTATTGATTTGAAAATAGTTTATTCAATTTTTTTTCGAAGGTGACATTGTAATTGTCTTATATTCATATACGAAATATTAAAATATAACGTTATTAATTAAAATTCACATTATTTGAAATCTAAAATTACATGACATCACGTATATTTTTTGGAGAGGAATAGGCCAATAATTTTTTCTATTTTTAAGAAATGTAGCATAGCTGGTTTTTTCCTCGAGGTCCAAACAAACTTTTAAATTTTTTGTCATGTTGCTATTCTCTGTTGCAGTTATATTTTTTATTTTGGGTAGTGGTTATTCTTCTGATGATAGGAAAATGCCCAAAATGAAGAAATACAATTAATTGTCTTTTAATACACCCATAGCAGGATTTGGGCTAAAGCCCGAATTGGGAACCGCATGTTTGCCAACGGCTAAAGCCGGTGGCTATTGATTGGACTGTTGGATCTATGGATATTTTGTTCAATAACTGTTTGACATTGGCATCTAGGAATTATTTGAATAATTATGGGGCTAAAGCCCGAAAATGGGAACCGCATGTTTGCCAACGGCTAAAGCCGCTGGCTATTGATTTTTTGTTACATCTGATTCAATAAACCAATCCCTGACTAGCCAGAGGCTTCAGCCTCTAGACAAAATATAATGACAAACCGGCATTAGCCCAATCATTCAATGGTCAAACCAGTGGAAACGGATCCCGAAAAACAAAAGCGATATTCTAAAAGGAATATTGATGCGCAAGCCATGTTGGATTGGGGCAAAAGATCAATTCAATAAACCAATCCCTGACTAGCCAGAGGTTTCAGCCTCTGAGCAAAAAATATAGTGACAAACCGGGCTTTAGCCCAATCATTCAATCGTCAACCAGTGGAAACGCATCCCAAAAAATAAAAGCGTTATTTTAAATGGAATGTTGGTGCGCAAGCCAAGTTGGATTGAGACAAAAGATCAATTCAATAAACCAATTCCCTGACTAGCCAGAGGCTTCAGCCTCTGATCAAAAAATATAGTGACAAACCGGGCTTTAGCCCAATCATTCAATCGTCAACCAGTGGAAACGGATCCCGAAAAACAAAAGCGATATTCTAAATGGATTATTGGTGCGCAAGCCATGTTGGATTGGCAAAAGATCAATTCAATAAACCAATCCCTGACTAGCCAGAGGCTTCAGCCTCTGGACATTAAAATTACCTCAAACCAGGCTTTAGCCAAATAAAGCCAAGGCCAGAGATCAAGGCCACCATTAAATCATCTCGATTGAACATGGATATTCTACCAAAAACTAAAACGGTATAAGTCTATCTAGATAAATAAATACCTACAAAAAGTGACTATTTGATAGGTCAAACGTCATAAATTCAAATAAAACCACATCAAATGATATTCATTTTTTCTGCTTTTTTGATACTATTCATATCCTTCCAGAAAACAACAAATTGAAATTTCTTATTAAAAAGCTGTGCACCCTAGAAGTTTAAAAATTAACAATGATTTCAAAAACTTTTACTAGCTTCTATTTTTTCCAGAGTGCACAAACTTTTACTAAATAAGGAAACGCGAAAAATAACAATCAAAACACATCAGTACTCTTTAGTACTTTTTTCATTCATACCCATTCAAAAAATGTTGGGTAGGATCAGAAACATATACAAATTATTGTAATAAGTAATACGAAAGTAAGCTTTGCAAAACCACCACTTGCTAGGGAAAACCACTAATCTTCAATTTAGGAGGTTTTTATTGAGATTTATAAACCTTTTAGGAACCAATATTCAACTAGTTCACCTTTGTAAATTTTCATATAACTGTACCTATATCTGTAAATGAAAATTCATTTTTACTCACTATAAATTCGCAATTACAGTAATTGCGGTCGTAGACCATTGCTCTTGCCTAAGCAAGAAATTGCTGGCGAAGCCAATTGCTTCTTTCGCAGCAAGAAATTGCTGGCGAAGCCAAATTCATATACTCATCAAACTGCGCCTTAAATAACTATCTTTGCGGTTTTTAAACAAATTTGCAATTCTTTGGAAATACAAAAAATAACCTTACAAGCTGGTAGGGAAAAATCTTTGGAAAGAAAACACCCTTGGATTTTCTCTGGTGCCATCAAAAATTTGCCCAAAGGGATCAAAAATGGGGACGTAGTTGAGGTAGTTGCCAAAGATGGAAGTTATCTGGCAAACGGTCATTACAGCGATGGATCTATTGCTGTACGCATACTCACATTTGAACAACAAGCAATTGATGCAAACTTTTGGATTAGCAACATTGCCAACGCAGTCAATTATAGAAAAAAACATTTGGATTTTCCATCAGACAAAACAAATGCTTATCGACTTATCCATGGTGAAGGAGATGGATTGCCAGGATTGGTGGTAGACATTTATGGTGAGGTTGCCGTAGTGCAATGTCATTCATTGGGTATGCATCGAGCAATAAACGAAATTGCTAATGCCATCATCAAAATTTACAACGGATCTATAAAAGCCGTTTACGACAAGAGTGAGGAAGCACTCAAGCAAGGTGATAAAAAAGACAGCTGGCTTATCGGGCAAGTTGCAGATGAAATTGACATCATGGAGAATGGCAATAAATTTACCATCAACTTTGTCAGCGGACAGAAAACGGGATTTTTCTTGGATCAAAGAGATAATCGATCATTTGTTGGTCATCATGCGCCAGACAAATCAGTACTCAATTGCTTTTCTTACACAGGAGGCTTTTCTGTTTATGCCTTGAATGCTGGGGCCAAAGAAGTGGTTTCTGTTGATGTTTCTAAAACTGCAACAGAGCTGATGGATAAAAATATGGCGCTGACCAAACATGGGGCAAAACATCTTTCTATTACTGCCAATGTAATGGAATACCTCAAATCTGAAGAAGTACCACTTTACGACATAGTTATCATTGACCCGCCAGCTTTTGCAAAGAGCATAAATAAAC